>DATEJU010000132.1:0-21909 GCA_035277805.1 Paraburkholderia sp.
TCACCGCCGTGACGAGGCCGCCACCCGCCGCCATGCGCAGCATCGTGAGGTATTCGGCGCGGTCGCGGGCGATGTAGTGCTCGCCCGTATCGGCGGAGAGCTCCACCACCTTGCGCGAGAGCAGCGCGAAGTTGCTGCGCACGAGGTGCGCCACGCTCTGGCTCTTCTGGTTCGCCCTGATTAGATCGGCGACGAGGCGCGCTTGCGTCGAGGGATCGTCGGCGGCCATCCATGCGTCGAGCAGGCGCTCCGCGCGCACGATGCGCATGCGCATGCGCTCGACCTGGAACACCGTGTCCACGCGCACGCCGTGGCGGTAGAGGTGCGCGAACACGTCGTGGGTCGCCTTGCGGCAGTCGTCGAGCAAGAGGCGCAGCCACGTCACTTCCTGGAGGAGACGCGTGGGCTCGCCTGCGTCGCGTGCGCTTTCCACCGCGAGCATCGCGCGGGTAAGGCGGAAGAACGACAGCTTTTCGACGGCGACGCGCGCTTCTTCGCTGGAAAGGCGGCTGCGTACCGTCGGCGAGAGGCCCGTCGAGCTGATCTGGCAGGTCATGTTGTGCAGCGCCGTGAGCAGGTCGAGCGAGAACTCGTCAGGTAGCGCCGCAGCACGCGCGGCGGTTGTGCCGCCGTCGACGGGGCCGCTGGCCGACATGGCGGCGGACTCGGCGGCGGGCTCGATGGCGGCACCCGGATGCACCACGCCGGGCTCGCCGATCAGCGTCTGCAGGCGCGTGAGGAGGTCAGGCGGCAGCGTCGCGATCCATTCGGGATCGTGAGGGGCGGGGAACATCAGCGTGACGAGCGCCGCGAGGTCGCGACGGTTCGGCGCCGGCGGGATCAACTGCGCTTGC
The DNA here is from genome assembly GCA_035277805.1 of Paraburkholderia sp. Classification (GTDB taxonomy): domain Bacteria; phylum Pseudomonadota; class Gammaproteobacteria; order Burkholderiales; family Burkholderiaceae; genus Paraburkholderia. The sequence goes on from DATEJU010000132.1 coordinate 855, forward strand.
ACACGGCCGATGAGTGCGCCGAACAGGCCCGAGTGCACCGGCATGCCCGCGTCGCAGAGCAGGGTGATGCTGTCGCTCTTGCGCAGGAGCTTGCGCACCATCGCGCCCACGTTGGCCTTCCACGCGGGATTGCGGTCCAGCACGTGCAGCAGGTAGCGCACGCGCGCGTGCTCGGGCAGCGCCCGCAGCGGAGCATCCGGCGCCGCGGCAGAGGACGTGGTGTCGGCGTCGAGCTTGCCGCGCCGGTGGATCCAGTGTGCGAGCTCGATCAGCCAGTCGCTGCGCTCCGCGTAGGGCGCGTCGGCATCGGCGGTGGCGAGTAGCGCGTCAAGCTGCCGAACCGCGCTGCGCGAGGCGCGCCATTTTTTCCAGAGCGTCTTGAACGAACGAAACATACAAAAGCGTCAGGCAGTAGGGTAAAGCGGCATTATCGCGGCTCGCGCGGATTGAGCCGTTCGAGTTGGGCCGCAGGGGCCAGGCGATGCGCGTCGTTTGAGACGCGGGGGCGGCGTGGGAGAGCCGGACGGGCTGGCCGGCGCCCGGCGGCACCGGCGGTCGGTGCATTGGCGCCACGGCGGCGCCAGCGCAGGGGATGATTGAGGCGCAGCCGGCAGTCGATACGGACGCGGCACGAAGTGCGCGCCGCGTCCTTCGACACGTCTTGCGCCGGGCGGTCAGCCCGCCGTTGCGGCGGCAGGCACGGCCTGCGGGCAGGCCAGGCTGGTTGTCGGCTTCGGGTACACGACGGTCTTCGCGCCATTCTTCGTGGTGGCCGGTGCGCTCACTCGCGGCGCGGCGGCGAGCGTACGCACGCCGCTTGCGATCGCCTGCGAGAGCGCCGCCACCGCGCGCCGGTGGCCGACCACGAGTGCGTCATACCCGTCGCCGACGGGTTCGTTGAGCACGCTGCGGCAGGTCATGACCGTCTGCGAATCGAGCGAGCGCACGCTCCAGACCGCATCGATGAGGGCATGCGAGCCCGGCCACGATTCGAAGCGCTGCACCTTCACGCTGACGCGGTACACCGGCACGCCTTCGGGATGCGGCGAGCCATAGACGTCGATGGTGCCGAGCTGCTGCGTGAGATCGCCGGAGAGCGCGCGGCGGATTTCGTCGCCGGGCAGCGAAGCCCAGCGCTCCTGCTCGAGCACCTTGACCTGGGTGGCGTCGTTTTGCACGACGAACTGTGCCTTCGCGACTTGCGGCGGCACGTCGACCGGCGCCAGCGCAATGAGTAGAGCCGGGTTGCCGGTGGTCGCGGCGACCGGTGAGTGCGCCGCATCGTTGGCCGTGTCGGTGGGGCTCAGCGTGTAGAAACGGCTGCCGGGCGAGGCGCAGCCCGCGAGCGCTGCCGCGAGAGCCAGCGCCGCAAGGGTTGCGGGGAGCCGCAGGGACGTCATGGCTTGTCTCCTGATTTGCCGCGCAGCAGCGATTCGGGATGGCGCTCCAGGTAGTCCGAGAGCGCGTTGAGGGACTGCAGCGTGCGCGTGAGCTCCTGCAGCGCCTGGTGCACGTCCGATTGCATCGGAGAGTCCTGTTGCAGCGTGGACTGCGCGGCGTTGAAGGTCTTCTGCGCCTGGTCGAGCGTGCCACGCAGCTGCGGCAGGATCTCGTCGTTGACCTTGCCGAACAACTGGTTCGCGTTCTTCAGCGAGTCGTTCAGGTTGTTGCCGATCTGGTCGAACGGAATCTTGTCGAGCTTCTTGGCGATGTCGGCGAGCTGCAGCTGCAGTTCCTCGAGCGAGTTCGGAATCGTCGGCAGCTCCATGGGGGAGCGGTCGAGGTCCACCTTTGCGGGCGGCGCTTTCGGGAAGATGTCGAGCGCGACGTAGAGCTGGCCCGTGATCAGGTTGCCGGTGCGCAACTGGCCACGCAGACCGCGCGCGACGAGCCGCTTCACGAGCTCCTGGCTTTGCGCCGTATACGGTGCGGGCGCTTCGCCGTGAGTGCGGCGCGAGAGGCGCTGCGGATACAGGTTCATCGTCACGGGCATCGTGAAGTTGTGCTCCTTCGGGTCGTACTCGATGCCGATGCCGGTCACCTGGCCGAGCACGATGCCGCGGAAGTCGATCGGCGCGCCCACCGAGAGGCCGCGCAGCGACTGGTTGAAGTACATCACGACCTGCACCGGCGCGCCGTCCGGTTCCTTCATTGCGTCGGATTCGTCGGAAGCGAGCGTGAAGGTCGAGTTGTCGGGCGCCTGCGGACCCATCACCTGGCCCGGCGGCGCCTCGAACGCGAGGCCGCCTACCACCACGGTCGCGAGCGACTGCGTGTTGACCTTGATGCCGCTCGAATCGAGCTGCACGTTCACGCCGCTTGCATGCCACCAGCGCGTGTTGGTGCCCACGTACTGATCGTAGGGCGCGCTCACGAACACCTGCACTGTCACGCCGTTGCCGTCCTTGTCGAGCGAGTAGCCCGTCACCTGGCCCACCTGGATGCGGCGATAGAAGATGGGCGTGCCGATGTCGAGCGAGCCCAGGTTGTCGCTATGCAGCGTGTAGCGGTGGCCCTTTTCGTCGATGGTCACGGCGGGCGGCGTTTCCAGCCCGACGAAGTCGCTCGCGGTTTCGTCCGAGCGGCCCGCGTCGGCGCCGATATAGGAGCCCGAGAGCAGCGTGCCGAGGCCCGAGACGCCGCTCGCGCCAATGCGCGCGCGCACGACCCAGAAACGGCTGTCCTTCTTGGCGAAGTTTTCGGCGTCCTTGGTGAGCTCGACGGTCACGAGCACACGCGAGAGGTTCGGCGAAAGCTTGATGGCGCGGACCGAGCCGATGTCGACATCCTTGTATTTGACCTTGGTCTTGCCCGGCTCGAGCCCTTCGGCAGTCATGAAGCTGATGGTGATGGTCGGGCCGCGCGAGGCCACGGACTTTACCACGAGCGCAATGCCGATCAGCGCCGCGACGAGCGGCACGATCCAGACGAGCGAGGGGAGCCAGCGCCTCGGCTTGACGATGTCCGGCTCGGGCAGGTCGGGCGGTAGCGAGCCACCGCCAGAGGGCGGGGTCGGTCCTTTCGGACTATTCATGGGAGCGATCCTGAGAGTGTTGCGAGGGTTGCTGTTTATCTTCGTCTACCGGATCCCAGATGAGGCGAGGGTCGAACTGCATCGACGCCATCATCGTCAGGATCACGACCGAGCCGAACGCGATCGCGCCAGGCCCCGCCGTAATCACCGCAAGCGACTGGAAGCGTACCAGCGCGACAGTTAGCGTGACAACGAACACGTCCAGCATCGACCAGCGGCCGATGAACTCGACGAGCCGGTAAAGCTTCGTGCGCTCGGCCGGGCGCCACGTGGAGCGGCGCTGCGCCGTGATGCAGAGCAGGGCGAGCACGGAGAGCTTGAGCATCGGCACGAGGATGCTCGCGATGAAGACGATCACCGCGAGCGGGGCGTCGCCCGAGGTCCAGAAGTAGGCGACGCCGCTCATGATGGTGTCGTCCTCGTTGCCGACGAGCGAGGCCGTATGCATCACCGGCAGCAGATTCGCGGGGATGTACAGGATCGCGGCGGCGAACAGCAGCGCCCAGGTGCGCGTGAGGCTGTCGGGGTGGCGCACGTGCATCGGCGAATCGCAGCGCGCGCAACGCGCGTGGACGTCCGGGCGCGCGCGCGGTTGCACGTGGCCGCAGGCGTGGCAGGAGACGAGGCCGGCGTCGGCGGCGGTAGTGAATTTCATCGTGATGCCTCGGTGCGCTGCGCGTTCATTGCGGGGACCAGCCAGCGGCGTTCGCGGTGCTGCCATGCCTCTTCGGCGCGGCCGGATCGTGGATCTCGGGGCTGGCGAGCGGTCCGGTCACGTTGGGTGCGCCGGGTGTGCGGGGTATGTCGGCTGCGCTTTGGGACGCGTGATCGGCGGCGGCTTCGGTCGCTTTGAGCGCTTCATCGGCGAGTACCGCGGGCACGCCTGCGTCGAGTGAGCCGGCGGGATCGATGTCGAGTCTGGCGAGCTCCGAAGGCGCGTCGGGCAGGCCGGTGCGACTCGAGTCCCGGGAGAGACCATGGGCGGTGGAGCCGCCCAGGCCACGTGGACCGCCGGAGCCGCCGGAGCCACTCGGGCTGCCGGGCCCGCCCGAACCTGTCCCGCCTTCCGCCGGACCCGCGCCGCCGCGGCGCGCAGCGCGCTCGCTTTCGCGCAGGGCGTCGGCGACGTCCCACAGCGTGCGCGCGTCGAAGGTCAGGACCACGGTGATCATGAGTGTGAGCGCACCGAACGCGAAAAGCGCGGTCTCCGGAATCACACGCGCGAGGCTCACCATCTTCACGATGGTGATGAGCACGCCCAGCATGAAGACTTCGAGCATGCCCCAGGGCCGCACGAACTGGATCGTACGGAGCACGGGATTGAAGCCCGGTGGAATGTAACCGCGCCGGATGGGCAGGAGCACGTAGAGCAGCGCCACCAGCTCGGTGAGCGGGCAGAGGATGGTTGCGAAGAAGACTATCACCGCGACGATCTCCATGCCCTCGTCCCACAGCACCACGAGCGCGCCAAAGAGGCTCGATTGCGACATGATGCCGTTCGCATCGAGCTCGATGATAGGAAACGACTGCGCGATAACGAACGTGACGAGCGCGGCGATGGCGATCGCGCAGATGCGGTCGAGCTGCGACGAAGCGCTGTTATAGAGCGTGGCGCCGCAACGCGAGCAGCGCGCGCTCTGTCTCCCGAGCAGGCAAGGCTTGTGATAAAGCGCGTCGCATTCGTGACACGCGATCAGATTGTCCAGGGCCATACGGGCAGAAGACGCAAAACGACGTGAACGGAACGAAAGACGCTGGCGCTGCAGCGGCGCAAGCCGGCAGCGGCATTGCCGGCCATGTTACCAAAGGAGGCCGGCGGCACGCGTTTCATTCGCCTATGGGCCGCGGCAGGCCGCGCATCCCGGGGGACGGACTACCTTCGCAGCCCGAGCGGCGTGGGAGTGTGCCATGTTTGCCGCATGTGAGTGCGCCAGTCGAGCAGCAGTCCTGCGCTAGCCGAGCAGCAGTCCTGCGCTAGCACAGGCTGGCGTGCCGGCCATTCTGCGCGGGCGTCGTCGCGCGCCGGGATTGCGTCTCCGGAGGCGAGCCGTGCCGGGCCTCGGCTGCGGACGTTTGCATTCTGCTTGCCTGCGCGCCACCAGGTTATCTTTCTTCCTGAGCGGCCGAGTGGCCGGCCATGCCTCCACGGGGCTCGCGCGGGCGGCGAGCGCGATTGGCGGAGGGTCACAACGCCCGGGTTGGGGGAAACCATGCAAGCATTGGCGGGACTGACGCGTTTGACAGGAAGACGGGCGCGCGTGGCCAGGGTGGGCGCCGCGCTCGCGGCGTCGGCGATACTGGCGGCCAGCAGCGCAGCCTGGGCGCAAATGGATGCGGGCAAGAGTACGCTCGTGGCGATCTCGCGGCAAATGAACGTGCCCGTGGAGGGGCGCTTCACGAAGTTCGACGCGCAGATCAACCTCGATCCAGCGAGGCCGACAGCGGCCACGGCGCGCCTGACGGTCGATACCGGCAGCTACGACCTCGGCGACGCGAGCTACAACGACTCGGTGCGCGGTCCCGAATGGTTCGACGCGAAGACGTATCCGCAGGCCACGTTCGTTTCCACCTCGATCGCGCAGACCGCGCCGAGCCAGTACAGCGTGAGCGGCAACCTCACGATCAAGGGGCATACGCAGCGCGTCGTGGCGCCCGTCGTACTCACCCAGCAGGGCGCGACGCAGACCTTCGACGGCACGCTGCCCATCCATCGGCTCGCGTTCGACATCGGCACGGGCGAGTGGAAGGACACCTCGACGGTTGCGGACGAAGTGCTGATCAAGTTTCACATCGTCGTCGCGCACAAGTAGTGGGCAACGCGTGCGCAGGCGCGATTCTTTCACGGCGTTGCCGACGATTTGGCAAGGAGTGATTGCGCAAGCGGTTGCGCAGTAATTACAAAGGAGGCGCACTTGAACAGATTCGTGTTGATGGCCGCAGGGGCCGCAGCGGTGTCGCTCGCCGCGTCGCTGGCGCATGCCGCGGATACCTACCAGCTCGACCCGAACCACACCTTCCCGAGCTTCGAGGCCGATCACTTCGGTGGCCTGTCCATCTGGCGCGGCAAGTTTACGAAAACCACGGGTACGGTCACGCTCGACCGCAAGGCGAAGACCGGCACCGTCGACGTGACGATCGATCCGGCCTCGGTGTAGACCGGCAATCCGCAACTCGACCAGCATCTCCAGGGCGACGACTTTTTCGACGTCGCGAAATACCCGAGCGCCACCTACAAGGGCACGCGGATCGTCTTCGACGGCGACAAGCCCAAGGAAGTGATCGGCACCTTCACGCTGCACGGCGTCACGCGGCCGCTCAAGCTCGAGATCGTTCAAGTGCATGCAGCACCCGGTGCTCAAGCGCGAGGTCTGCGGTGTGGAGGCCGAGGCGCAATTCAACCGCGACGACTACGGCATGGACTCGGGCAAGAAGTACGGCTTCAAGATGAAGACCACGTTGCACATTCAGGCCGAAGGCATCAAGCAGTAGACCCCGGGCTGGGGGGCATCGAGCGTGGCGTACGTGTTTGCGCAAATACGCGCGCGAAAAAAAGCCGGTTCGCGAGAACCGGCTTTTTTGTTCGATTGCGTTCGATTGCGTTCGATTGCGTTCGATTGCGTTCGATGGAGCGTCAGGCCTTAAACCTGTGCGCCCGCGTTCGGATCGTTCGGATCGTGCTGCTCTTTCTTTTCCTTGATGAGGTCCTCGCGTTTCACGCCGAGCCACATCGAGATCGACGCGGCCACGAACACCGACGAGTAGATGCCGAACAGGATACCCACCGTCAGCGCGAGCGCGAAGTAGTGCAGCGTCGGGCCGCCGAAGAAGAACATCGAGAGCACCATCATTTCCGTACAGCCGTGCGTGATGATGGTTCGCGACATCGTGCTCGTGATCGCGTGGTTGATGACTTCCGGAACGCTCATCTTGCGCTCGCGCCGGAAGGTCTCGCGAATCCGGTCGAAGATAACGACCGACTCGTTCACCGAGTAGCCGAGCACCGCGAGCACCGCAGCCAGCACGGAGAGCGAGAACTCCCACTGGAAGAACGCGAAGAAGCCGAGGATGATCACCACGTCGTGCAAGTTTGCGATCACGCCGGCGACGGCGTACTTCCACTCGAAGCGGAACGACAGATAGATGATGATGCCGGCGACCACGCACGCGAGCGCCATCAGGCCGTCGGTGGCGAGCTCCTTGCCGACCTGCGGTCCAACGAACTCCACGCGCTGCAACTGCACCTGGGCATTCTCGCCCTTGAGCGTGGACATCACCTGATCGCTTTGCTGCGCCGAGGAGAGGCCCTGCTTGATCGGCAGACGGATCAACACGTCGCGCGAGGTGCCGAAGTTCTGCACCTGGGCATCGCCATAGCCGATCTTCGCGAGCGAATCGCGCACGGGTTCGAGCGGGACCGCCTGCGGGTACTGCACTTCGATGACCGTGCCGCCCGTGAATTCGATCGACAGGTGCAGGCCGCGGTGAAACAGGAAGAACACCGCAGCGATGAACGTGATGAAGGAAATCGCGTTGAAGATCAACGCGTGCTTCATGAACGGGATGTCTTTGCGGATGCGGAAAAATTCCATGATCTTGACTCCGTATCAGCGGGACGAGCCGGGGGTGCCGGAACCGTCAGGATTGTTCCGACGGCGCACGACCGGCTTGGCGCGTGCGGCACCCTTGGCGCCGGCCTTCGCGGTCTCGCGAGGCTTCGTCGCTTGAGCCACGGCACGGCCCGTGTCGGTGCCTGCGTCGGCATTGCCCAATGCAGGCGCGCCCGCCTCGGGTTCAGGACGCCACACCTGGCCGATGGCCAGCGACTTGAGCTTTTTCTTGCCGCCGTACCAGAAGTTCACAAGACCGCGCGAGAAGAACACGGCCGAGAACATCGAGGTGAGAATGCCGATACAGTGCACGATCGCAAACCCGCGCACCGGGCCCGAGCCGAACGCGAGCAGTGCGAGACCGGCGATGAGCGTGGTCACGTTCGAGTCGACGATCGTCGCCCAGGCGTGCGCGTAGCCGTTCTGAATGGCCAACTGCGGCGGCGCGCCGTGGCGCAGTTCTTCGCGCACGCGCTCGTTGATGAGCACGTTGGCGTCGATCGCCATACCGAGCGCGAGCGCGATAGCGGCAATGCCCGGCAGTGTGAGCGTGGCCTGCAACATCGACAGCACGGCGATGAGCAAGAGCAGGTTCACCGAGAGGCCGATCACCGAGACGAGGCCGAACAGCATGTAGTAGCAGACCATGAACACGGTGATCGCGGCAAAGCCGTAGACGACCGAGTCGAAACCCTTGCGGATGTTGTCCGCGCCAAGGCTCGGGCCAACCGTGCGTTCTTCGATGATGTCCATCGGCGCCGCGAGCGAGCCCGCGCGCAGGAGCAGCGCGAGGTCGGCGGCGGCCTGCGGCGTGGGCTGGCCCGTGATCTGGAAGCGGTCGCCGAGCTCCGACTGGATCGTGGCCACCGTCAGCACTTCGCCCTTGCCCTTTTCGAACAGCACCATCGCCATCGGCTTGCCGATGTTGTCGCGCGAGACGGCGCGCACCGCGCGCCCGCCCGCCGAATCCAGACGGATGTTGACCGACGGACGGTTGTGCTCGTCAAAGCCCGCCGAGGCGTCGATGATGCGGTCGCCCGTGAAGATCACTTCCTTGCGCAGCAGCACCGGACCGACGTTGCCTTGCGTGAAGAGCTCGTCGCCCGGCGGCACCGGCGCGGTGGGGTCCGGATGCAGGCCCATAGGGTCGGCGAGACGCGCTTCGAGCGTGGCTGTGCGGCCGATGATGTCCTTCGCCTTCGCGGTGTCCTGCACGCCCGGCAGTTCGACCACGATGCGGTCATTGCCTTGCTGCTGGATCACGGGCTCGGACACGCCCAGCTCGTTCACGCGGTTGTGCAGCGTCTGGATGTTCTGCTTGAGCGCGGCTTCCTCAACGGCTGTCCTGACCGCCGGCGTGAACGTGCCGATGAGCTGCATGCCGCCTTCAGGCGCGGTCTGCGTGGCCCAGTTGAGCTCACTCACGCCGCCGGTGCCCGAGAGCACCTTGCGCGCCTGCTCGGCCACCGCCGGATCGGCGAAATTGATCACGACGCTCTGGTTGACGCGGTTCGTGCCGCCGTCGCGGATGTACTTGTCGCGCAGGATCGTGCGCGCGTCCGAGGCGTCGGAGTCGAGCTTCTTGTTGAGCGCGCCGTTCATGTCGACCTGCAGCAGGAAGTGCACGCCGCCGCGCAGGTCCAGACCGAGGTACATCGGCAGCGCGTGCAGCGTCGTCAGCCAGCGGGGCGAGGCGCTTTGCAGGTTCAGCGCGACGACGTAGCTCGGGTCGCTCGGATCGGGGTCCAGCGCCTTCGTGAGCACGTCCTTCAGGCGCAACTGCGTGTCCGTGTCGGCGACGCGTACGCGGATGTTCGCGTTCAGCGTCGAATTGTCGAACGTGACTTCGTCGGCCTTGATATTGTTCGCGGCGACGGCGGCTTCGATCTGCGCGAGCGTGCCCGAGTCCAGCTTGACGGTGGCTTTACCGCTCGATACCTGGACCGCCGGCGCTTCGCCGAAGAAATTGGGCAATGTGTACACGAGGCCGATGGCGAGCGCCACCAGCATCACGACATATTTCCAGAGGGGGTAACGGTTCATTGGTTGGCCCAACGGGGGAGGGGAATGGCCTGCACGATGTGCGCGCGTCCGACCAAGCCTTCATGATGCGCCTTGCGGGCGTTTCAGTGGCGGGGCCGGACGCGCAAGGCCGCGCGTTTGTGCGGCGGCCTGGAGAATACGATCGCTCGAGGCTTACAGCGACTTGATCGTGCCCTTCGGCAGGATGGTCGAGACCGCCGACTTCTGCACGGTGATTTCCGTGCCGTCCGAGATTTCGACGCCCACGTAGGCTTCGCTGACCTTGGTCACCTTGCCGACGATGCCGCCGCTCGTAATGACTTCGTCGCCCTTGGCCATGGCGGCGAGCATGTTGCGGTGTTCCTTCTGGCGCTTCATCTGCGGACGAATCATGATGAAGTACAGCACGGCGAACATCAGAATGAGCGGCAGGAAGCTCATGAGGCTCGATTCTGCGCCGCCGACTGCGGAGCCTTGGGCGAAGGCATTGGAAATAAACGACACGTTGGTCTCTCCGTTTTTACGATCACTACGATCAAAGATACGATCAAAAAGCGAGCCGGTTATTCTACCACCGGCAAGATACGCAACGACGACGCAAAATGGGCTTTCCGATCAAGCTGTTATCACGTATTTGCCCGCCTGGGCGGGGGCGACGCGTCTGGCTCGGGCGGGAAAGCGTTCATGAAGCGTGAGTGACCCGCCCATGAAGCGCCGGCGATGAGAAAGGCAATTGTAATGTCTGACGGCGCCTGTCGTGTCTCGATATCGGAGACCTTCGAAAGCGCCGTCGGCCAAGCGCCGCTGCCGCCGTGCCGCGCTCAATCCACGCCGCGCGCGCGGTTCTCGGCAAAACGCGTGCGGAACGCCTGGAACGTCTTCGTCTCGATCGCCGTGCGGATCTCGCTCATCAGCTCGAGGTAGTAGTGCAGGTTGTGGATCGTGTTGAGCTGCGCGCCGAGAATCTCGCCCACGCGGTGCAGGTGGTGCAGATAGCCGCGCGTGAAGTTGCGGCAGGTATAGCAGCCGCACTGCTCGTCGAGCGGACGCAGTGAATTGCGATGCACGGCGTTGCGGATCTTGATGTCGCCAAAGCGCGTGAAAATCCAGCCGTTGCGCGCGTTGCGCGTGGGCATCACGCAGTCGAACATGTCGACGCCCGCAGCCACGCCCGCGACCAGGTCTTCCGGCGTGCCCACGCCCATCAGGTAGTGAGGCTTGTCGGCGGGCAGCTTCGGCGCGATGTGCTCGAGCACGCGCATCATGTCTTCCTTGGGCTCGCCCACCGAAAGCCCGCCGATCGCGTAGCCGTGGAACGGCATCTGCGAGAGGCCGGCGAGCGATTCGTCGCGCAGATCCTCGAACATGCCGCCCTGCACGATGCCGAACAGCGCATTGGGGTTGCTCAAGGCGTTGAATTCGTCGATCGAGCGCTGCGCCCAGCGCATCGACATGCGCATGGATTCGGCGGCTTCCTTGTGCGTCGTGGGCACGCCGTTGGTCGCGTAGGGCGTGCACTCGTCGAACTGCATGACGATATCCGAGTTCAGCACCTTCTGGATCTGCATCGACACTTCGGGCGAGAGGAACAGCTTGTCGCCGTTCACCGGCGAGGCAAAGCGCACACCGTCTTCCGAGATCTTGCGCAGGTCGCCGAGCGAGAACACCTGGAAGCCGCCGGAATCCGTGAGGATCGGCTGGTTCCAGCCCATGAAGCGGTGCAGGCCGCCGTGCGCCTCGATTGTCTCGAGACCCGGGCGCAGCCACAGGTGGAAGGTGTTGCCGAGGATGATCTGCGCGTGCATTTCTTCGAGCTCGCGCGGCTGCGTCGCCTTGACCGTGCCGTAGGTGCCCACGGGCATGAAGATCGGCGTTTCGACCACGCCGTGGTTCAGGGTGACGCGGCCGCGGCGCGCGAGGCCGTCGGTGCCGAGCAGCTCGAATTTGAGGCCGCTGAATTGATCAATGCGCGGGCGCTCGCCCAGATAGGCGCCGTGTTCGGCGCGTGCGTTGCTTTGATGACCGTCGGTCATGCAGTAACTCCTGTGCTACCGGAAAACAGTCCGGCGCAATGGGTGAAACGCCGTCGCGCACGCTGCGCGGCGGCGAGGAAATGGTGCGTGGGCGCCTCAGCGATTGAGCGCGTCTGCGGTTCTCGTCAGCAGCATCGCGTCACCATAGCTGAAGAAGCGATAGCGCTCTTCGATCGCGTGACGGTACGCGGCGCGAATCGTCTCGATGCCCGCGAACGCCGAAACCAGCATCAGCAGCGTCGACTTCGGCAGGTGAAAGTTCGTGACGAGCCGGTCCACCACGCGGAACCGGTAGCCCGGCGTGATGAAGATGTCGGTCTCGGCGGACGTGGCGGCGAGTTCGCGGCCCGCATTCGCGGCGTCGCGCGCGGCGGCTTCGAGCGCGCGCATCGAGGTGGTGCCCACGGAGATCACGCGGCCGCCGCGCGCATGCGTGGCCGCGATCTTGTCGACGAGCGACTGCGGCAGCTGATACCACTCGCTGTGCATCTTGTGCTCGACGATGTTCTCCACGCGCACCGGCTGGAACGTGCCCGCGCCCACGTGCAGCGTGAGCGTGGCGCGCTCCACGCCTTGCGCGTCGAGTTGCGCGAGGAGCTCGTCGTCGAAATGCAGGCCCGCCGTGGGCGCGGCCACCGCGCCCGGATTTTGCGCGAACACGGTCTGGTAGCGCGTTTCGTCGCTCGCGTCGGCGTCGTGCGTGATGTAGGGCGGCAGCGGCAGACGGCCAAATTGCTCGATCAGCGTGAGGCAGTCGTCGGGGAAATGCAGCGTGTAGAACGGCTCCACGCGCTCGCCCACCGTGACGTCGAACGCGTCGGCCAGACGCAGCACGGTGCCCGGGCCCGGGCTCTTGCTCGCGCGGATCTGCGCGAGCGCCGTGCGCGCGCCGGTCAGGCGCTCGACGAGCACCTCGATCTTGCCGCCGCTGGCCTTCTGGCCGAAGAAGCGCGCCTTGAGCACCTTGGTATCGTTGAACACGAGCAGGTCGCCCGGTGCGATGCACGCGGGCAGGTCCGCGAAGCGGCGGTCGGTGAGGCGTGCCGGTTGCGCACGGTTGTCCACCTCCAGCAGACGGCTCGCGCTGCGCTCGGGCAGGGCGGTTTGCGCGATCAGTTCGGGCGGAAGATCGAAGTCGAAATCGGAAAGCTTGAACATGCGGCCTGATGAAACGGAAATACGGCTTAAGACCCGGCGCGCCGCGCTTTCGCTGAGCCGAACCGTGAAACGGTTGCGCCCCAAAAAGCGGTCGTAATGTCCGCCCGCGCGTAGCGAGCGGCTATGATTGCGGGACGTGCCTGAATGGAGCAGGCCGTTGCGCGGCCGGGCCGCGCCATGCCGGAAAGCCGATATTGTACTTGCGAAGCTGCTCATGCCCTCGTCCGTTAGCCGATTGAAGTCCGAATCGATGTCCGAAACCGATGCCGCGAGCGCATCGCGCGACGACGTGCACGCCGAAACGCGTGTGAAGGGTGTGGCGGACGCACCGGACACAGCGCCGCCTCGCAAACGCGCCGGTGCGAAGAAAGGCGCCGACAAGGCCACGTCAAAAGACAAGTCCAGCGACGCCGCCAAGCCCAAGCTCACCAAAACCGCCGACCGCCTCGCCAAGCTCGGTCTCACGCGCGACATCGACCTCGTGCTGCATCTGCCGATGCGCTACGAGGACGAGACCACGCTCACGCCCATCGGCGAGCTGTTGCCCGGCGGCGTGGCGCAGACCGAGGGCGTGGTGTTCGACAACGAGATCGCGTATCGTCCGCGCCGCCAGTTGCTCGTGAAGCTGCGCGACCACAACGGCGACGAGCTGCATCTGCGCTTTCTGAACTTCTACGGCTCGCAGGTCACGCAGATGGCGCCCGGCAAACGCCTGCGCGTGCGAGGCGACGTGCGCGGCGGCTTTTTCGGCATGGAGATGGTGCATCCGGCGGTGCGCGTGGTGGAAGGCGACACGCCGCTGCCGCAGGCGCTCACGCCGGTCTATCCGTTGACGGCGGGCGTGAGCCAGGCGTATCTGCGCAAGGCGATCGACAACGCGCTCACGCGCGCCTCGCTGCCCGAGCTGCTGCCCGAAGCCGTTGCGCACGCGTTCATGACGCCGCTCAATCTGCCGCCGCTGATGGACGCGGTGAAGACGCTGCACCATCCGCCCATCGATGCCGACGAGCACGAGCTGATCGACGGCACGCACCCCGCCTGGACGCGCATCAAGTTCGACGAACTGCTCGCGCAGCAGCTCTCGCTCAAGCGCGCGCACGAAGAGCGCCGCACGCGCGCCGCGCCCGCGATGGCGCGCCACGTGGCCGGACGCGATTCCGGCACGGCGCTGCTCGCGCGCTTGCGCGCGGCGCTGCCGTTCACGCTCACGGGTGCGCAGGAGCGCGTGGTCGAGGAGATCGCGCACGACCTCGAGCAGCCGCATCCGATGCAGCGTCTTTTGCAAGGAGACGTGGGCAGCGGCAAGACCGTGGTGGCGGCGCTTGCCGCCGCGCAGGCCATCGACGCAGGCTTCCAGGCCGCGCTCATGGCGCCCACCGAAATCCTCGCGGAACAGCACGCGCGCAAGCTGCGCGGCTGGCTCGAACCGCTCGGCGTGCAGGTGGCCTGGCTCTCGGGCAGCCTCAAGGCGAAGGAAAAGCGCGCCGCCCTCGAGGCCGCGGCGCTCGGCACCGCGCAGCTCGTGATCGGCACCCACGCGATCATTCAGGATGCCGTGGAATTCGCCCGGCTTGGTCTCGTGATCGTCGATGAACAGCATCGCTTCGGCGTCGAGCAGCGTCTCGCGCTGCGCGCCAAGGCGCAGGGCGCGAAACCGTCCGCGCCGGCCGCTGCTGCCACAGCGGCGCGCGAGTTCCAGCCGCATCAGCTGATGATGTCGGCGACGCCCATTCCGCGCACGCTCGCCATGACGTACTACGCGGACCTCGACGTCTCCACCATCGACGAGCTGCCGCCTGGCCGCACGCCCATTCTCACGAAGCTCGTCTCCGACGCGCGCCGCGAGGAAGTGATTGCGCGCGTGCGCGCGGCGGCGCTCACGGGACGCCAGGTGTACTGGGTGTGTCCGTTGATCGAGGAAAGCGAGACGCTGCAGCTCCAGACCGCGATGGAGACTTATGAAACGCTCGTGGCGGCGCTGCCGGAGCTCACGGTCGGGCTCGTGCACGGGCGCCTCGCATCCGCGGACAAGGGCGCCGTGATGGATGCGTTCTCGCGCAACGAAGTGCAGTTGCTGGTTGCCACGACGGTGATCGAAGTGGGCGTGGATGTGCCCAACGCCTCGCTGATGGTGATCGAGCACGCCGAACGCTTCGGACTCGCGCAACTGCACCAGTTGCGCGGGCGGGTGGGGCGCGGCACGGCGGCATCGGTGTGCGTGCTGCTGTATAGCGGGCCGCTCTCGCTCACGGGACGCGCGCGTTTGCAGACCATGCGCGAGACCACCGACGGCTTCGAGATCGCGCGCCGCGATCTGGAGATTCGCGGCCCCGGCGAATTCCTCGGCGCACGCCAGTCGGGCGCGGCCATGCTGCGCTTCGCGAGCCTCGAAAACGACGCCTGGCTGATCGACCCCGCTCGCGATGCGGCGGAGCACCTGCTGCGCGAGTGGCCGCACGTCGTCATGCAGCATCTGAACCGTTGGCTCGGCGCGCGCGAGCAGTATCTGAAGGCCTAGCGTCGATTCACGCCAACAGGCGGCCAGCCCCCCGCTGTCAGCGCAAATGCCGCACGCGCGGAACCTGTGCGTCGCTGCGCCGTCAGACCCTGCATCTGATCCTGCCCCGCATAGGGGTGTTGATTATTGGCGAATCGCCGCCATAGGTGTATAAGTACAAACTATTGATTCACCTTTTTTGATTGGTCCCCAAAGAAATGACGCTCACTGAATTGAAATACATCGTTGCGGTTGCCCGCGAGCGCCATTTTGGACGGGCCGCCGAGGCATGCTTCGTGAGCCAGCCGACGCTCTCGGTCGCGATCAAGAAGCTCGAAGACGAACTGAACGTCCAGATTTTCGAGCGCGGCACGAGCGAAGTGAGCGTGACTCCCATCGGCGAGCAGATCGTGACGCAGGCGCAGCGCGTGCTTGAGCAGACGCTCGCGATCAAGGAAATCGCCAAGCAGGGCAAGGATCCGCTCGTCGGGCCGCTGCGCCTGGGCGTGATCTATACGATCGGGCCGTATCTGCTGCCTACGCTCGTCAAGCAGATGATCAAGCGCGTCCCGCAAATGCCGCTGATGCTGCAGGAGAACTACACGCTCAAGCTGATCGAGCTGCTCAAGCAGGGCGAGATCGACGTGGCGATCATGGCGCTGCCGTTTCCCGAAACCGGGCTCACGCTGCGCGCGCTCTATGACGAGCCGTTCGTGGTCGCGCTGCCGTCGGGCCATGCGTGGGAGCAGCGCGAAAAGATCGACCCGGACGACCTCAAGCAGGAAACCATGCTGCTGCTCGGCAGCGGTCATTGCTTCCGCGATCACGTGCTGGGCGTGTGCCCCGAGCTGATGCGCTTTTCGCAGAACGCGGATGGCATTCAGAAGACGTTCGAAGGCTCGTCGCTGGAGACGATCCGCCACATGGTGGCGAGCGGCGTGGGTATTACGGTGCTGCCGCGCATGTCGGTCACCGAGGTCAAGCCGCACGCTGGCGGCGTGGATTCGGGGCTGCTCTCGTATGTGCCGTTCGACGAGCCGGTGCCGGACCGCCGTGTCGTGCTCGCGTGGCGCAAGAGCTTCACGCGCATGCCGGCGATCGAGGCGATCGTCGATGCGATTCACGCCTGCGAACTGCCGGGCGTGAAAAAAGTCGAGCTGCCCGCCGAGGCGGCTTGAAGTATGAAGCGCCGCGCGTTCAGGGCGCGCGGTGTCATCTCCCCTGCTGTGCGGCGTTCGCCCGCGCGGCCATCTCTCCCGTGCCCTGCCTTGCGACCCCAATAAGTTGCGGCTATTCAATAGATTAAAATAATCAAATTACATGTGTTAATAGTGTTTGATACAGTTTCTCCAACCGATCCAAACCGAGACGAACTGGAGAAAGCGATGCAAACCAACGTTCCGAACACCGCTGCCCCGACCACCACTCAAGCGCGCGTCGCTACGAGCCTGCGCACCGTCGCATTTTCGTTGCTCGTCGACCGGGCGCTGTCTGCCTGAATTCGCTCGCCGGCGCGCACTCGCCAGCATCCCCGCATTGAAGCCCGCTTGACCGCATTGATTCCCCGCTCTTATCAGGAGTCCAGAATGACCGACCGTACCCTTACCTCCGCAGCAGGCGCACCTGTCGTCGACAATCAGAACTCGCTCACCGCAGGCCCGCGCGGCCCGGTGATGCTGCAGGACGTGTGGCTGATCGAAAAGCTCGCGCACTTCGATCGCGAAGTGATCCCCGAGCGCCGCGTGCATGCGAAGGGCTCGGGCGCGTTCGGCACGCTCAAGGTCACGCACGACATCTCGCGCTACACCAAGGCCAAGGTGTTTGGCGAAGTCGGCAAGGAAACGCCGCTTTTCATGCGTTTTTCGACGGTCGCGGGCGAGCGCGGCGCCGCCGACGCCGAGCGCGACGTGCGCGGTTTCTCGATCAAGTTCTACACGGAAGAGGGCAACTGGGATGTGGTCGGCAACAACACGCCGGTGTTCTTCATCCGCGATCCACTCAAGTTCCCGGACTTCATCCACACGCAAAAGCGCGATCCGCGCACGAACCTGCGCAGCAATGTCGCGGCGTGGGACTTCTTTGCGCGTCATCCGGAGTCGCTGCATCAGGTCACGATCGTCATGAGCGACCGCGGCATTCCGAAGAACCATCGGCAGCAGCACGGTTTCGGCTCGCATACGTTCTCGTTCATCAACGCGAACAACGAGCGCTTCTACGTGAAGTTCCACTTCAAGTCGGCGCAGGGCGTGGAGAACTACACCGACGCCGAAGCGGCACAGGTGGTTGCTCAGGACCGCGAATCGGCGCAGCGCGATCTCTGCAACGAGATCGGGAAAGGCAACTTCCCGCAGTGGCATTTCCGCATTCAGGTGATGCCCGAGGCCGATGCCGCCAAGGTGCCGTACAACCCGTTCGACATCACGAAGGTGTGGCCGCACAGGGATTACCCGCTGATCGACGTCGGCACGATCGAGCTGAACCGCAATCCGGAGAACTATTTCGCGGATGTCGAGCAGGCGGCGTTTTCGCCCGCCAACGTGGTGCCCGGCATCGGCTTCTCGCCGGACCGTCTGCTGCAGGGCCGCTTGTTCTCGTATGGCGACACGCAGCGCTATCGCCTCGGCATCAACCATCACCAGATTCCGGTGAATGCGCCGCGCTGCCCGTTCCATTCGTTTCACCGCGACGGCGCGATGCGCACCGACGGCAACCTCGGCGGCACCGTGAACTACGAGCCGAGCCGCGCCGGCGACTTCGTGCAGCGTCCTGAGGCTGGGGAGCCGGCGCTCGCGGCGGGAGCGGTCGATCACTACGATCACCGCGACGATGACGACTACTACAGCCAGCCGGGCGCGCTGTTTCGCCTGTTCGATGCGGGCCAGCGCGAACGACTCTTCGCGAATATCGCGCGGGCCATCGCGGGCGTGCCCGACGACATCGTGCAGCGGCAGATCGAGCATTTCCGCCGCGCGGATCCGGCATACGCGCAAGGCGTGATCGCGGCAATTGCCGCACTCGCCGAGACGCAGAAGGCGGTGACGAAGTAAGCAGAAAGGGCGCGGCGCAGTGTCGCTTCGGGCGCACGGCCGCCGCCTGCGGGCAGGGCGAATCCGCGCACGCAGGCAAGTCCAGGAAGGCGCAGCGGCGGCGCGCCGTTGCGCATCGCCGTTCAGGCGGCACCAGGCTTTGCATGAGACAGGAGCACGATCATGACCAGAACGATGACGATGACACTCAAGGCCGTGGGCCCGGGCCGCGGGGCCGCAATGGCGCGCACGCGCGCCGAGGGTACGCAGGTGGTGCGCCGCGTGGTGGGCTTCGCGATCGTGGCGAGCGGTTTCGTGGCGCTCGCCACGCAAGGACTCGCACACCTGATGGGACATTGAGCCAGAATGACGGCGCACGCTGCGCGCAGCATGCCTGTATGAATGAAGGGCCGGATGACCGGCCAGGCGAAATGGTTACGCTACACTGACCCTCGATCTGGCGTTCGCGCGTCGTGTGTCATATCGGCGCGACCGCTTTGAAAGATCGGTAGTCTCACTGCTACAAAAAGGAGTTCTCATGGCCAAAAAACCTGCTGTGCAGCACGTGAACATCGGGATCAGCGACAAGGATCGCAAGAACATCGCGCAAGGGCTCTCGCGCCTGCTCGCGGACACCTACACGCTGTATCTGAAGACGCACAATTTCCACTGGAATGTCACGGGGCCGATGTTCAACACGCTCCATCTGATGTTCGAGACGCAATACAACGAGCTCGCGCTGGCGGTGGACGCCATCGCCGAGCGCATCCGCGCGCTGGGCGTGCATGCGCCGGGCAGCTACAAGGATTTCGCGAAGCTCTCGTCGATTCCGGAAGCCGACGGCGTGCCGGCCGCGGAAGACATGATTCGCCAGCTCGTGGAAGGCCAGGAAGCCGTGGTGCGCACCGCGCGTGCGATCTTCCCGGCGACGGAAGCCGCCAACGACGAGCCGACCGCCGACCTGCTCACGCAGCGCATGCAGACGCACGAGAAGACGGCGTGGATGCTGCGTTCGATGTTGGCTTGATCGTCGCTTGATCGTGGCTCGATCCCGGGTCTGATGGCGCGGGGCGCGTGCGCGTGCATCTGCGCGTAGGCGCTGCAGCCGAAATGCAAAGCCTGCTGGCTAGCCCAGCGGGCTTTTTTTCCGACTGCACGGCGCGTGCGCAGCCTGCCGGGGCTCGCGCCCGAATTTCGATGCGCGACGGTGATGAACCGGCGGCGAAGCATCGCTGCTCTCGCCTACAATAGCGGCATCGTTTTTCCCGCCTCCATCATGTTCGCCCGACTTCCGCTCTATCTGCGGCTCGTCCGCATGGACAAGCCGATCGGCAGCCTGCTGCTGCTGTGGCCGACGCTCAACGCATTGTGGATTGCCTCGAACGGCCATCCCTCGCTTTCCCTGCTCGTGATCTTCACGGTGGGCACGGTGCTCATGCGCTCGGCGGGCTGCGCGATCAACGATTACGCCGACCGCGACTTCGATCGCCACGTGAAGCGCACGGCCGAGCGGCCTATCACCTCGGGCCGTATCCGCGCATGGGAGGCGGTGGCGATCGCGGTCGCGCTCGCGTTCGTCTCCTTCCTGCTGATCCTGCCGCTCAATGCGCTCACCAAGCAGCTCTCGGTGGTGGCGCTGTTCGTGGCCGCCTCGTATCCGTTCACGAAGCGCTTTTTCGCGATTCCGCAGGCGTATCTGGGCATTGCGTTCGGCTTTGGCATCCCGATGGCGTTCGCCGCCATCCAGGACCATGTGCCGATGCTCGCGTGGATCATGCTCGTGGCGAACGTGTTCTGGTCGGTGGCCTACGACACCGAATACGCGATGGTCGATCGCGACGACGACATCAAGATCGGCATCCGCACTTCGGCGCTCACGTTCGGTCGCTTCGACGTGCTGGCGATCATGCTCTGCTACGCCGCCACGCTCGGCATCTACGTCTGGGTGGGCGCGACGCTGCGCTTCGGCGCGCTTTACTGGCTTGGCTGGGCGGCGGCGGCGGGCTGCGCGATCTATCACTACACGCTCATCAAGGACCGCGAGCGCATGCCGTGCTTCGCGGCGTTTCGCCACAACAACTGGCTGGGCGGCGCGCTCTTCGTCGGAATTGCGGCGCACTACGCCGCTGCGGGCATGTAAGCGATCCGACTCTGCTCGGAGCCGGTGTGAAAAAAGCGCCTTCGGTTGGGCGCTTTTTTTTGCGTTTGCGACGGTGCAACGCGCATCGCAGAGATTGCAGGCGGCTGGTTTGGCTTAACCCGGCGAGACCTCCCCGGCCAGACCCAATTACTGCTTGCCGAACTCCGCCCCCATCTCCTTCGCACGCGCATCTGCGGCCAGCGCGCCGCGCACGATCGCGTCCTTGATGGCCGATGCGTCGAACGACGCGAGCGCCGCAGCAGTGGTGCCGCCCTTGGACGTCACGCGCTCGCGCAGCACCGCGGGCGGCTCGTCCGATTGCAGCGCGAGCTGCGCTGCGCCCGTGAAGGTCGCGATGGCGAGTGCGCGGCCTTGCTGCTCGTCCATGCCGAGCTGCCGGGCGGCTTCTTCCAGCGCTTCGATGAAATAGAACACATAGGCCGGACCGCTGCCCGAGATGGCCGTGACCGCGTCGATCTTGCTTTCGTCGTCGAACCAGACCGTCTGGCTGACTGCGCCGAGCACGTTCGAGGCCAGT
>DATEJU010000133.1:0-2511 GCA_035277805.1 Paraburkholderia sp.
CAATTCAGGTAACGCGCATCGAAGCGGGGCGAGACAGGCCTGTGACGCCCCGCTTCGATGCGCGTTACCTGAATTGAGCACGCCACCGACGCGGTGCCTCGAGCGCGTGCTCAATTCAGGTAACGCGCATCGAGACAGGCCTGTGACGCCCCGCTTCGATGCGCGTTACCTGAATTGAGCACGCGCTCGAGGCACCGCGTCGGTGGCGTGCCGCACATCCGCGGCGCGAAGCGCGTAAGGCGTGCGGCATGCCGACAGCCCGCAGGCCGAAGGGAAACCGGGCGGGGCACGCGCGGAGCGCCCGCCGCCTGGTTCAGCGCTGCTAGCGCTGGGCGACCAGCATACCGCGCAAATCGTCGAAGACCTGTTCCGGGCTCAGTTCGCGCAGGCAGTTCAGATGCCCGAGCGGACATTCGCGCGCAAAGCAGGGGCTGCAATCGAGATGCAGCCATTGTACCTTTGCGAGCTCTGACAATGGCGGCGTGTGGCGCGGATCCGTCGATCCGTAGAGCGCCACCAGCGGCCGGCGCAGCGCCGCGGCCACATGCATGAGGCCCGAATCGTTGGTCACCACGGCGCTCGCGCGCGAGATGAGCGCGCAGGCTTCGCCGAGCGCGGTCTGTCCGCACAGGTTGCGCACGTTCGGGGCCTTGTCGGCGATGGCCTGGGCAAGCGGTGCATCCTTGGGCGAGCCGAGCGCGACGATCTGCGTGTACGGGAACGACTGGCCGATCATGCGCGCGAGCGCCGCGAAGTGCTCGGGCGGCCAGCGCTTGGCGGGGCCGTATTCGGCGCCGGGGCAGAACACCAGCAGCGGCACGCGCGTGTCGAGATTGAAGCGCGCCGAGACGCGCGAGGCCTCGTTCGGGTCCGATTCGAGGCGCGGCATCGGCAGATCGTCGGGCACGCTGGCGCCGGGCGCGTAGGCGAGCGCGCCGTAGTGCCTGACCATTGGCGGACGCTCGTCCTTCGACGGATTCGCGTGACGCACATTGAGGAAGCCGTAGCGGCTCTCGCCCGTGTAGCCGATGCGCAGCGGAATGTTCGCGAGCCACGGGATGAGCGCGGACTTGAGCGAATTCGGCAGCACATAGACGGCGTCGTAGCGCTCGGCGCGCAGGTCGCCGGCCAGTTGCCAGCGGCGCAGCAGCTGCAGCTTGCCGTGGGCGAGGTCGGTGGCGTAGACGTCGCGTATCTCGGGCATGCGCTCGAGCACGGGCGCGACCCAGGTGGGCGCAAGCGCATCGATGTCGATGCGCGGATGCAGTTTTACGAGCCGCGAAAGAAGCGGCTGCGCCATCAGTGCGTCACCGATCCAGTTCGGTGCAATTACCAGCGCGCGGCGCATCGGGAGTCAGGGTCCGGAAAAAGGGCAAGGATTTCGTGCGCGGTCTGGCAACGTTGGGCCAGAGCGTGCGCGCGAAACGCGGTTAGGGGATCGGCGCGGCAAGCGCGCCGGCGGACTGCGGGCCGCTCGAGGCGGCCGGTGCAGTGAACGTGCGACGTGGCTGCGGCTTTGGCGGCAGGGCAGGCGCGAGGCAAACGCAGGGCAGGCACGCAAACCCGGGACAAACGCGCGGCAGGCTCGGGAGCACGCCGCGTGCCGCGCCGTCGGGCGCCTGCAAAAACGCGAGGAATCCCAAACGTTGCGCTCGCGTCCGGTTCCAGTCGAGGCCCCGGGGTACCGAAAGCGTCGCGAGCGCTGCGGGAGCGGATGTCGTCACCCCAAACCCGCTGCGCCTTCGCCTTCATTCAGTTGCCGGAGGCGCTCAGGATGCGGCGTGGCGTCTTGCGCTGCGTGTCCTCACGTGCTGCCGTGTGCGCGAACCGCGCCGGTTCATGCCATCGGCGAGCGTCAGTGGCCGTGCACGACCTCGCCGTCGCGCAGCTTGTAGCGGGTGCTGCAGTACGGGCACTTCGCTTCGCCGTGCGTCACGTCGAGAAAGACGCGCGGATGATTGCTCCAGCGCGGCATCGACGGATTTGGGCAATACGCGGGCAGGTCCTTGGCCGTCAGCTCGACCAGCGGCATTTCCTTGAGTTCGCTCATGTAGATGATTCTCTTTGTATCAATGGGGCTGTCGCGCCACACCGGGCCATGCGCGAACCCTTGGGGCGTGCGCCGGGCAAAGAGATGCATTTTAGCGTCATTTGTGCGCCGCAAGCGCGCTCGCGGGCGCACGCAGTGGGGTTTCGGGGTGCTTTTCAGGCATGCCGGGCCGATCGTCGTGCTGTCGGGGCTGGATGGGGTATCAGCTCTGTAAGGTCGCGTAAGGTCTACGCGGCATTCGCGCAAATACGTGACATTCGCTGAAGCACGCCTCAGATCATCCTGGCTATCGGCTAAAATACCGATCTCGCAATTCGATGCTGGCCTCGCGCCCGGCGCCGAGCAGCGACCCGCGGCGGCGCCAGACCCGTATTGGGCCCAGGACCAGGCATTGGTCCAGCAGAACCAGGCCCAGCAGAACCGAAGGCAGCCGCGCGGATCCCGCGCCGCGCCCATCGCGC
>DATEJU010000134.1:0-50676 GCA_035277805.1 Paraburkholderia sp.
CGCACCATAAAAGAGTGTCATTGCCGTCTCCTGCGTCCATCACATGCCGCATCCAGCACGTCCGGCTAGAATTCGCTCGAAGTCCAGGGCGGCGCGCTACCGACACGTCCGGGCGCAGTAAGCGAGATACCGGTGGCGGGCATATTCATGGTAATGACAGGCCGTATGGCAGGTGATTTTCCAGTGCGGCACTGCACGTATTGCCGTTACGCGGCCCGATGATGCAACCATTGTGGCTCGTCCAGCACGCCACTATCGATCAGCTTCACAGCATATTCGAACGCGTTCCGTTGAGCCTCGCCTTCAGATAGCCATCGCTCACTGAAAAATGGCAGATGCCAATCGGCGAGTATGTGGCAGGATCGTACGATTTTGACCGTTGCGATAAAGCCAGCGGGTGCCGCGTCGCGGGTGTCGATTCGACGAACGGGGAACACGTGGATACGGACTGTCCGACCCTTCCACGACTCTATAGTTACGGCCTGCATTTTCACTTCTCCATCACGGGCAGCCAGCTTTTCCAGTCGTCCTGCAGCCATTTTGTGTGCAGGCAATCGCGCCGGAAGACCCCAGGGGACAAACATCACAGCATTAGTGGGTTCCGGTGCGCGCCGGCAGAATTCGGGTAGCGCATCAGCTTCTTCACCATACGCCAGGAGGACGAGGGGACTTTGCGCTGGATCAAGATTGCTCATAAATATCACATTGTGATATAAATGCGCCGGATCGCTGGGCCAATGCCGTGACTATCAACACTTCAGCCCATCACAATACTGACACACAGAGCGGACATAAGACCGATGTAACGACAGGGTTCTGACTGGTAATTTGAATATGAAAATATTGCATCGGATATCTAATTGATACTGAAATTCGTGATCGATCTCGGAAATCGGTGGAATTCCCAATACGGCATGGCGGCCGGTGTCGCAACTGGTGCATTGTCGTGCAGCCTGTGCGAGGGCGTGATTCGAAGCATTTCGCAAAAAAGGCGAACCGGAGTTTATGCTCACGTGGTTGCTCACACGTGAAGAGCAGGGCCACTCCGGACTCGTGCGCTATAAATCGACCTGACATAAATCAATGATTGATTTTTGAGCAGCTTAACTAAGCAATCGATGGGTTTCGCGCAATGGTTGGGTAAGTGCGGGCGCCGCGGAGGTCCGATCAGCCAGATTCAAGAACAAGGAGCACATGGGCTGATTGCGCTTATGAAAGCAATCTGATGTCTCACCAACCGGCCGAACTTATTGACCGAAGTAGATCGGCTTCATACCGTCGTAGGTTGGATGCGCTGCAACAGGGGCGCCCGCCGCGGTCGAGCCATTCGCTATGCCGCCGACTGCGCTGTTTTGTGCGGCGACCTTGACTTCTGCCGCAAGAAGGTCGTCCGGGTAGTGCGCATCGTCGCCACTCGCGGGGCTATAGCCGGCTTTTTCAAGCTGCGCCAGTTCGGCACGAACCTGTGCACGGGTAACTGGCGCATTCGTTTGGGCGAACGATGCAACCGGGGCAACGATGGCAACGGCAACTGCGACGGCCTGGATGAGGGATTTCACGATTACAACCTCCATTGTGCTTTGGGATTCGGCGCGGTTCGTCACCGCAACCGATGCCCAAAGTCTAGGAGTTTCAAAAGGTAGGGGTTAACCATTAATTTGACAAGAGACTCTTTCAGCGGAATGAGCGAGTTCCCCATGCTCGCCGATGATGCATAGGCGAGGCGCGTTATCTCGCTCGCCGAGGATCGCCAGAATTTCAGCGAAGTGCGTGCCGGAGGAAGGTCCAGACACTCTATTCGGCCCCAAGCGCGGCAAAAGCACTGCCTGAGGGTCCGTTTCTCCCGGTGCGCCCCATTGACGCCTGCCTTTTAACTCTCCAAGTTAAGAGGGACGGATAAACCGGTCGGGATTTGCTCGAGAACCGTCTCGTCCGTCACGCAATGTCGCGGCGCTAGCCGGGAGAGCATCATTCCGTTTTCGTGCCGCATCAGGGGGCTTGAGCAATCTTGATCGGTCTGAAGCGCGGAATCTTCAGGGGGTAATCGTTTTCCCTTATGGACAATATTGAAATTTCGACTTGGACGAATTTCCCGGTTTGCCTCAAGATCTCGGCATCGACGACGAAGAGAAAATGCGGATTCTGAATTTGCATTTTGATTCAGTAGTTCGTGAGCACGATTTCAATCGTATGTCGATCCGCTTCGCTCGCGTGGAGAACGGGAAGATTGCGCGCAGCGGTGCGAATGAGAAAGGCATTCCCTCGCTATCGTTTGGAAGTGTCGCAGGCCTGGTCGATTAAGTGGACTCGGACAGATCAACCGGTATGTGCATGGAGAATGCGTGTTCTGCTTGTCAATCAGATTCGAGTACTAATGTGAACCACCTTATCGCAGCAATGCGCACTTTTCTGAAAGTCGTCGATGTGCAAGGTTTTGGCCGGGCAGCTGAGCAATTGCATCTCTCTCCCGCCCGAGTGACGCGGCATGTCAGTGAGCTGGAATCACATCTCGGCGTGCGGCTTCTGCAACGTTCGACACGCAGGATCGCATTGACGGATGTGGGTTCGCGCTATGCGGATGGATGCCGTGCGCTGCTATCCGACCTTGAAAGAATCGAATCCCGAGCGACGGAGGATTCGTCTCGCATATCCGGTGACCTGCATGTCGTCGTGCTCGCGAGTCTCATGTCGCCGGAGCTTGCCGCACTGCTTGCTGATTACCAGGAGCGTCATGCCGATGTGTCGCTGCACGTTACGCTAACCGAATCGGAAGTCGATTTACTCAGTGGAGGTTTTGATGTTGGCATTTTGGCCGACCGAATGATCACTTCGCTTTCGGTAGTGTCACGCACGCTCGTACACGCGCCACTTGTTGCCGTCGCATCTCCGGCATATCTGATGAATGTATCGACGCCGCCGCGGCCGGCAGATCTCACCCAGCATCGCATCATTGCGCATGCAGCTCGCGGGAAGACATTTCGCTGGATCGACGGGAGCGGCGCGAACCAGAGCGTGCGCCTCGATGCCTGCCTCACCGTCAACAGCGCGCTGCTGCAGAGGCAGATGGCCCTGGCTGGGGCGGGCATCGCGCTTTTGCCCGAATACACGATCGCCAACGACGTGAAGTTCGGAACGCTGACCCAGGTATTGGGTGAGTACCGGATCGAGAATGACGATGTAACCATAAAGCTGGTCTACCAGGATCGTGAATTTCTGCCGGGCAAGGTGCGCGCATTTGTCGATCTTGCGGCTTCACATTTCAACCTGCCGCTCATCCGCTCGGCACCACAACAGGCAGTTCACCTCCGCGGAGATGCTTCTCGCGGCCACCAGATGCTTTCGGCATGAGGCGTGGCTTCGCATCACCAGACGACGCCTGCGGAACAGCCACAAAATTGCTATTTGCCCCGCCGCGATGACCCCGCTCCAGCGCATGGCCGATCCGGCGGAAATCGGAGCGGTGGCCGCTTTTCTTGCGTCGCCGGACAGCAGCTTCATGACCGCCAGCGAGGTCGCCGCCGACGGCGGTCTTGTGCAACTCTGACGCGCTACGCCCTGCGGTACTCCATTCGATTATTCGGAGCGCCGTAGGGCGTGATAAACCGAAGGAAAGTCTATGAGCTACGCAATTGTCGGCTTCGGCAAGATCGGCCAGGCGCTTGCCAGAGCGTTTGCCCGCAAGGGCATCGAAGTCTCCGTTGCGACCACGCGCGACCCGGCAAGCTTTGCAGCCGATGCCGCCGCAATCGGGCCCAGGATCATGCCCACGACCCTGGTGGAAGCCGTCAAGGCAGACATCATCTTTCTGGCTGTCCGTATCGAGTCGCACCCGGATGTCGCGAAGGCGCGCCCCATCTGGCGGGAGAAGATCATCGTCGATGCGACCAATGCCTACGGCGTGCCCCCAGAGGAACTGGGAGGACAGGCGCGTGGAAATAGCTGGGGTCAACCGATCTTCAAGGACCTGGTCAAGTTCGACTGATAGGCGGTCTTGCCTATTCCTTGCTCTCAGGAAAGACACACCCGCCGTTGCGGACCAACGCCTTCACCGCATCGCTCACCTCGACGGGGCTTCGATTCAAGTCGGCAACAAATTTCTTGCGTCGCCGTACGTACGACTTTGAATCGTGCTTCGCGCTCCAGACGACGATGTTAAGCAGGATGGGGATGAGGTCCAGCCCCTTCTCTGTCAGCGTGTAGAAGTCCTTGCGCCTGTCGGCAGGGCTAGGCGCCCTCGACAGGATCCCCTGCGCCTCAAGAAAGGCAAGGCGGGAAGCCAGAACATTGGTCGCGATTCCCTCTTCCGACTTCAGGAACTCGCCATACGTCTTTTTGCCGGCAAAAACGATGTCGCGAATGATCAAGAGCGACCACCTGTCGCCGAAGATCTCCACGCCGTAGTTCACCGCGCAATGGGACCGGATGTCTTCTTTGCACGTCGTTTTCATGGCCAGATCTTAGCATCACTTGCATGTTACAAGTGAAATTCAACGGTTAACTTGTTTTTTGCAAGCGATTTGGCTAGGATGAGTTCACTTGCTTATTACAAGCAATGTGTCGGCGTGGTTTGTCCGTTGAGCGCGGTTGTGGGATCGCGCCAGCCACCCACGAGTAATGAACTCCATGACAGCAAGGAAATGCGAAATGAAAATAGGTTTTATCGGTGCCGGTCCCGTCGCCCAGACGATCGCCCGGCATACCCTGTCAGTGGGTCACCATGTTGTACTGAGCAACTCGCGTGGGCCTGAGTCGCTCGCCGCCCTTGTGGCGGAGCTGGGTGCCGGCGCTGCTGCGGGAACGGCGAAAGAGGCTGCAGAGCAGGACCTGGTCGTGCTTGCGACCAAATGGTGGAACGTGCAGGCGGCGCTGTTTTCGGTCGGCAACTGGAAGGGGAAGATCCTGGTGGATACGACTAACCGCGTTGCCAGCATCGAGCCTTTGGCGCTCGGTGACATAACCGGCCGGACATCGAGCGAGATCGTCGCCGATCTTGCGCCGGGCGCGAGGGTCGTCAAGGCGTTCAACACCGTTCCGATGTCCTGGATCTCGGATTTTTCGCCGTCAAAGCCGAAGACCGCGTTCTTCCTGTCTGGGGATGACGCGGACGCAAAAAAGGTTGTGAGCGACCTTATCGAGGAGATGGGTTTCTACAGTCTCGATCTTGGCACCCTGGCGGTTGGCGGCTGGCTCCAGCAAACCGGCGGACCACTCGTGGGTGTCGATCTTACGTTCAATAAACGGTTCGTCCTTCCTGCGATTGACTGACCGAGTGGAAGCGTGGCGCTTCGCGGAGACTACTGCTCATGCCATGCGTGCATGGCATGAGCAGTTGGCGCGGTAACGCCGAACATCCGCCTGCCTTCCGGAACGGGACCGTGACGTAAGGACATGACCATCATGGCACTGTCGCGCAGAAGCGCGCTGACGTTCGGAATCGCGCGACGGCGTTCGTGTTCGTCAAGGTGCATCCAGACGGCGGACAGCATTACAAAGTCAAATTCTTTTCGTCTCGAACGCAGGATCGCGAGATCCGGCAGGCTATCGTCCAGCCATTCAATTCGAGGAGACGGATGCCGCGTGATTCCCGCAACGCGCAACGCGTCCACCGGTTCGACGGCTACGACTGTATGCCCCATGGCCGCGAACGCAGCAGCGGCGGTTCCGATACCGGCTCCAACATCGAGGACGCAGGATGGGGGCATCGGAACGAGATGCATGATGGGCTCATGGTGTTGCGCAAACGATATGTCTTGCCATTGCTCGATGAGAGATTGTGCATTCTCGGCGTAGCCTTCCGTACCGCTGACGTTGACGGACACCAGCGCCCTCCGTGTGTCGATGTTCCGGAAAGTTTGCCGGATTGCCGCTGGTCGAGTGCCTCCAGCCCGATGCCCGGAACTGGCCGGCCGTTGCCTCATGCGATTGGGACACGAGGCCGGCGCACTTCTCGAGACTGGAAAAACGGCATTGATGAGACGGTCTGAACCCATGCAGTGAGTACGCGCTGAGTCTGGAGCGGTGCGCGTTCAACCTGGGTTCTCAGCGGGGTTGAGGGATTGAGACTGCTGGCACTCCGTTTGGAACCAATAGTCGACCAGGCGCTGTGCTGCCTGCAAATCATCCGGGTAGTACGGGTCGTCAGACCATGGCGACGGATCGTAGCCCGCTTTCCGCAGCGCGGCGAGTTCGCTTTGATGTTCCGCCATCGTAGGGGGCGCGTTTGTCCTCAGCGCCGCCAGGTCGCGGCATTCTGTTGGGCTGAGGTGCGGGCCGGCGTACGGCATGCCGCCGGCGGCACAACCCGCGAGCAGAAGCACCAGACCGAGCTCGACGAAGTAATCACCCATTAAATGCATGGACGCACCTCCATTGATACAGTTTTCAGCAAATTCCGGGCCTGGCTGCCTGCAGAAAACCGTGCACAATACCCCCATGCAAGTCCCCGACCTCGAACGCCTCGTCACCCTCACCATGCCCTTCGGCAAATACAAAGGCCGGCTCATCGCCGATCTGCCCGGGCATTACCTTAACTGGTTTGCCCGCGAAGGGTTCCCGCGAGGCGAGCTCGGCCGGCTGCTCGCGCTGATGCACGAGCTGGATCATAACGGCCTGAGAGGCCTGCTCGAGCCGCTGCGCAAACGCGGATAGCGCCAATCAGGCGCCATCGGCACGGCGTGCCACTCCGGCTCGATCCTTTCTTTGATCGCGGAAACCTTACTCCAGTCAGCGGCAGCTTTCCAGCGAGCGCATGCGGCGTTCGAGTTCGGCAAGGTCTCGCGCGCCCGCAAGGTACGCGTCATGACGGTGTTGTTCGGCGCGGTCGAACCAGCGGCCAATCTGTGTGAGGAGGAAGGCAAACATAATAATCTCCAGGAAGTCGCTGACCTGTGACGTTGGCCGGACGCGGCGCTGCGCATGCGTTTCGCGGATGCTTTTTGGCGCTGTTCGACGATTCAATCGTAGGCGGCAAATATGCTTACGTATACTTATCGTTTTTTACGTAATACATTAGTATTTTTGTTGAATTAGCCTGTTCTTTCGGGAGGCATGCATTGTGGAGGTCGGTCGACTACGGGCGCTCCTCGAGCTGGAGCGGTGTGGCACGATGGCCGCCGCCGCTGAGGCGCTGTCACTGACGCCCTCTGCGGTCTCACAGCAGATCGCGCAACTGGAAGAGGAGGCCGGCATCACGCTTACGGAGCGCATTGGCCGCAGGGTCAGGCTGACTCCCGCCGGCCACGCGCTGGTGGGGTACGCCGAGCGGATGATGGTTGTGCTGGACGAGGCTCGCTCGGAAATGGCAGAGCTTCGGCGCGAGATAGCCGGCGAGCTGCGTGTCGCCGCGTTTCCGTCGGTCGCTTCGGTCGTGCTCCCTGACACGGTCAAGGCGCTGCAGCTCGCATTTCCGCGCCTCGAGATCGCAATTGAAGAATTGGAGGCGATTGACGGGGTCGCGGCACTGCGCTCCTGGAGAACGGACGTCGCGTTGATTGACGATCTTTCAATCGTGGCGGGCGATATTCGGGAAAACGTCGAGGTTGTGCCGCTGGCCGAGGATGTCTGGTACGTGACAGTCTCAACTGATCATCCGCTGAGCAAAAAGCCGTCGCTTAGCCTCGCCGATCTCAGGCATGAAACCTGGGCAATCGAATCGAGGGGGGGCCCTTTGGGCAGCTACGTCACCGATTTATGCCGCCGCGCCGGGTACGAGCCTCGGACCAACGCCAAATGCCGCGGATCCGAGATGATCGAAGCGATGGTGGCGTCCGGCTGCTCGGTGTCAATCGTCCCCGGACTCAGGATGTTACGATCGCCGCCCGGCGTGGCATGGGTAAAGCTGAGGCCAGAGGTTCGCCGCAAAATCTACGTTGCTTATCGCCGCGGCGAGCGCAACCATCCAATGATCAAAGTGTTCGTCGAGGAAATCGTCCGGACGGCATCGAGGCTCCTTGGTTAGCTGAATCGCGATGAGCGCGCCGTCAGGCGTGCGTGAATCGAATGGAGCCGGCATTGCGATGAATGGCACGCCGCCATCGCTGCCACTCGACGCAATGCCGTGATCGATACAAGCATCAATCAATAGCTCGGTACGCTTTTCGGTTGAGGGCGCAGCAGCAGATAGAAAGCGGCAACGTGCGTAATCATCAGCAGAGGCACGTAGATGATCGGAATCGGGTACATGGCGCCCAGCTCTCCCGCGCGAGCAGCAAGGCCGGCCTGAATGGCGTGGTAGTAATCGAGAATGAGGTCGGTCACCCCCACGACATTGAACGCTGCGACGAACAACCAGAAGATCGGCCGTGCTCGTGCCGTGAGTAGCGCGAGCATCGCCAGCACGCCCGTTGCGAAGTCGCCATAGGCGGCGAATACGGCGAAGCTGGCGGGCAGTTGGGGGCTGACGACGCCGGGCAGGATGAAGACCAGCCCGAAGAAGCGGAAGCTGTGCAAGGTGGCGATCGCGCGTTGCGCTTCGAACGGTTCCATCGACTTGAGCTTCGGCCAGATGTAGACACCAAAGCAAAGCATCCAGGCGACGTAGCCCAGAACGAGTTGCAACTGGAAGAGAAGTTGCGTGGTCATGTCACCTCCTTTCGGGTGTTGCGCGGTGTGTAGACGAGAAACGAAGCGAATCAGCCGGCGCGCTGGCGGAGCAACTGGCGCAGCGACAGCGCGTGCAGCAGGATCGAGCTTGGCACCACGAAAGCCGGCGTCAGCACATACGGATAAGCGCCGGCGTTAATGCCCGGCACAGCCGGAACGATCAACTGGAGCCGGCCGGGCGCGGTGATCAGCCCCAAGGTGATCGCGATGGCGAAATCAGCGAGGCCCAGGATGTTCCAGGCGATTGCCGTCTTGCGCCCTTGAGCCGTACCGCTTGCGAGTGCGATTGCCGCGGGTACGGCGAACAGGCCGGTCAGCACGTCGCCCGTTCCTGCCGGCAATGCGAACGCTCCGGGCAATGCGCCATGCAGCCAGGCCGCGAGCGCCCAACCGCCGAATACCCGATAAAACTGAAGCGCGACGAGCCAGGCCGCCGGCATCGCGTCGAGCATCTTGCCCACGCGCTTCGAGAGCAGCAGCGGCGGCGCGCCGATCATGACCGGCAGGAAGATCGCCATCGGCAGCCAGGGCACCGCGGAGGGCGAGCCACTCAGGCGAAAGACGCCATGAATTGCCGCGCTCCAGACGATCGCAAACCAGAGCGTGTGCGGGATGACGATCGCAAGCCAGGTCGTGCTGCGTTGGCGTGGCGTCAGGTCGGTGCGTTCGAGGCCGAGCCACAAGCCGAGTGCGATGAACGCTTGCGCGATCAGTTGGTGCGCCGTGGTTTGAACGCCGCTGGCCGGGATAATCGGCTGCCAGTAGATCAGCGCAATCCAGAGGAGCGCCAGCGGAGCGAGCCAAAGCAGGATGCGCCAGGCGGGGCGCGGTGCAACGATGCCGGTGGAAACAGCAGGGGCGTTCATCTGCGGTCCTCCTCATGGATCCAGGTGCCAGGTGTACCATCGTTCTGCGTGAGCGACTATTCATCACAATGTTGACGGGCTATGAAGCAGAACTTCACAGTCAGGCAGGGCGCGCTCGATGGCGTGGAGGCGTTCCTGAGCGTTGCCAGGCATCGCAGTTTTCGCAAGGCGGCGGCGGAACTCGGGGTGACGCCTTCGGCCATCAGCCAGGCCGTGCGCGTACTCGAAGAGCGCATTGGCGCAGCGCTTTTCACGCGCACCACGCGCAGCGTTGGCCTGACCGAAGCCGGCGAGCGGTTTCTTTCGCGCGCGAAGCCTGCCTTCGAGGAGCTCGTCGCCGCCAGCGAGGTGGCGCGCGGACTCGGACAGCGGCCCGCAGGGTTGCTGCGTCTCTCGGTGCCGCGCGCGATCGTCCCGCTCTTGCTGGAGCCGCTGATCGCGTCGTTTTGCAAGGCTTA
The DNA here is from genome assembly GCA_035277805.1 of Paraburkholderia sp. Lineage (GTDB taxonomy): Bacteria > Pseudomonadota > Gammaproteobacteria > Burkholderiales > Burkholderiaceae > Paraburkholderia. Next base: position 9,926 of record DATEJU010000134.1, read on the forward strand.
TCCCGAGGTCGAGGTGGAGATTGCCGCAAGCAAGGAGCTGGTCGATCTTGCGGCGGAAGGATTCGACGCGGGCATCCGGCTGGGCCAGTTCGTCGATGCCGACATGGTCGCGGTGCCGATGACGCCGCCATTTCGTCTCGTGGTGGTTGGTAGTCCTGCCTATATTGCGGAGCGTGGCCGGCCCAGGCACCTCGACGATCTGCGCCAGCACGCATGCTTGCGCTGGCGGCGATCCAACGGCGCGCTCGCGCTATGGTCGTTCAACGACAATGGCGAGGCGATCGAGATCGCCGTATCCGGGCCACTCATCGCCAGCGACTTTCCCACCATGCTCGGCGCGGCGATAGAAGGCCTCGGTCTTGCCCAACTGCCTGAGCCGCTGGCCGCCGACGGGATGAAAGCGGGAAAACTGGTCCACGTGCTGGAGGCGTACGCGCCGATGATGCCGGGGGTGTTTCTCTGCTATCCGGGCCGCCGGCAGATCATGCCCAAGCTGCGCGCGTTCATCGATCATGTGAAGAGCCGCACGGCAGGCGGTGGCAAGGCTCAGGCATAAGCAGGCATCGCCCGGAGCCGAACGAATGCCTCTGCCTCACAGCCGTATCTTGCGGCTTGCGATGATGTCAGCGGCAAAATAGGCGCCGAATGGCCATGCGTCGTCCGGGGATAGCGTGACCCGGCTGGCCGATCGGGTCGGGGCATTTGCTAATATTCTCGCGGTGCCGAAAGAGTCAGTGTGGTCTAAGGTAGTTGATATTGACCACGTGCATTCGTGACCATGGCGTCACTTAACGCGCGGCATTTATCGAAGGCGAAAAATGGAACGTTCCGAGTACGCTCTTGAGGACACGGGCAACCTCGTGCTGCTCGAGCACGTCAACCTCACGATACCGGACCAGCGTCTTGCGACTGCGTTCTACGTCAGTGCTCTGGGACTCACGCGCGATCCCTATTTGATGACTGGCGTGACCAACATGTGGATCAATGTCGGTCGCTCGCAGATTCATCTGCCGCAAGGCAATGCGCAGCACTTGCGCGGACACGTCGGCCTGATCGTGGGAGAGCGCCAGGCGCTGCTCAAAAGGCTGCGCGCTGCTCAGCCGGTGCTCGACGGAACCGCATTCGGATGGACGGAGCGCGCCGATCGAGTGGAGGTGACCTGTCCGTGGGGGAACCGCTACGACTGCCTCGAGCACGATGCTTTGCGGCGGAACGTTCCGTGGTCGAGCATCGATCTCGGCATGGCTTATGTGCAGCTCGATGTCCCGGCTGGTTGTGCGGGGTCGATTGCCGCTTTTTACCGCGAGGTATTCAACGCATCCGCCGGGATCCGCGACAACAGCGGCCTGCAGCAGGCAGTCATCGCGGTCGGAACGCATCAGCAACTGATCTTTGCGGAAACGCACGCAGCGATTCCCGAGTACGACGGGCATCACATTCAGATCTACGTGGCCAACTTTTCCGCACCCCACGCATGGCTGGCGGCGCGCGGGCTGACTTATGGCGAGCAGCCTCACCAATATCGCTTCGCCGATATTGTCGATCCCGTGAGCGGAGCGCACTGCTTCAAGCTCGAACATGAGGTGCGCAGCCTGCGTCATCCGCTCTATGCAAGACCGCTGGTGAACCGGAATACCGATCAAAGCAACCGGGATTACCGCAGGGGCGGCGATATGCGCAGCGGCGTGTTTTAGGCGTCGGCTTCACTGGCAAGGCTGAACATCGTCTAGCGAGTGCGTTGTGCATCAGCGCACTCGGCCCCCTCTCGTCGGGCCGCATCGCTGTTTACCCGTAGGCGTCGCCAGGCTGCGCCGCTCGCGCGAGCAACACTTCACCTCCCGCGCACAAAAATCCGCCTCCCCCTTGGTGATTACCCTGGAATGAACGTCCCAGGGCTTTCCCTTGTCACGCCTGGTTTTCGTCGATTCGCAAGCGAGCCGCGAAGGCGGCCATATGCGGCACTCGATTTCCCGCTCAGCCCCGCCAATAGGGGGTCTGCTCGCCGCTCACCTCCCTGCCGGGCGCTCGATGGCCTGCGCAGCGTCTGCGTTGCATTACCAAAGGTATGGGAAAGGGCACAGAAAATGTAGCTGGAGCGCCTAAATTGGATTGATACGCTGCAATCACTGCATCAACGGCCCACCAGAACGCCAACCACGCCGATTGTTGATGCGCGCTCGATTGCCCAGTGCGAGCCTCCTCTCAAGCAGGAGTTCGCCAGCGTCAATTTTTTGAACCAGCCAGTTGGGAAGACAGAATGACCCCAAATCTGACCTTCGCGCCGAACGATGTGTTACCGCCCGGCGCAATCAACACAGCGGGCTCGCCTTCAGTGGCCCGGCCCTTTGCCGTGTCAGGAACCGACATTCTGACGGTCAAGAACCTCTCGAAGATCTTCGGCCCGAAGCCCGAGGTTGCCGCGCAACTGGTCAAGCAGGGGCTCGGACGAGACGAAGTCTTCAAGCGCACCGGCAACATGGTGGCGGTCAATGACGTCAGCCTCAACGTGAGGGCCGGCGAGATCTTCGTCATCATGGGGCTCTCGGGTTCCGGCAAGTCCACGCTCGTGCGGCTGCTCAACCGGCTGATCGAGCCGACGTCCGGCCAGGTGATTCTCGAAGGCCGCGACATTGCGCCGATGTCCACGCTGGAGCTGCGCGAAGTGCGCCGCAAGAAAATGGCGATGGTGTTCCAGTCGTTCGCACTCCTCCCGAACCGCACGGTGCTCGACAACATTTCGTACGGCCTCGAGGTTGCCGGCATGAAGAAGTCCGAGCGCTATGAAATCGCCCGGGCCGCACTCACGCGCGTGGGCCTCGGTTCGTATGAAAAGCTGCTGCCCGGCGAGCTATCGGGCGGCATGCAGCAACGGGTCGGCCTCGCGCGTGCGCTGGCGGTCAATCCCGCGGTGCTGCTGATGGACGAGGCCTTCTCGGCGCTCGATCCGCTGATCCGCTTCGAAATGCAAACCGAACTGCTGCGGCTCCAGAAGGAAGAGCAGCGCACCATCGTGTTCATTTCGCATGACATCGAAGAGGCCATCAAGATTGGCGGCCGGATCGGCATCATGAAGGACGGCTGCCTGATTCAGGTCGGTACGCCGGCCGAGCTCATCCAGTCGCCGGCGGACGACTACGTGCGGGACTTCTTCCGCCATGTCGACGTTTCGCGCTTCCTCAAGGCCCATAGCCTGCTGACCCGGGTCGAGCGCGGCCTGATTTCGGCCGATGTCGGTGCGCCGGCCGAGCGTTACCTCAATGAGCTGATCGACAGCGGCGTCGAGTGTGGCTACGTGTGCGATGAAGCCGGTCGATATCAGGGCTGCGTGACGCCCGCGTCGCTGCACAAGGTGGGCGGGCGTCCCCTGCGCGAAGCCCTGCTTCAGGACTTGAGCCCCGTCTCGCTGGAGACCGACCTGCACGAACTCTCCGCGATCGCGTTGAGCCAGCAGCACGACGTCCCGGTGACCGACGCGGCCGGCAAGCTCGCGGGCGTCGTGTCGTGCCGAACGATACTCAAGCAGGTTATGGAGCGGAGGGCAGCATGAATTCGTCGATCATCGGCCAGTTTGCGGAAAACGCCGTCAATTTCCTTTTCAATCATTTCCAGGGCGGCTTCAACGCGTTCTCCGCGGCGCTGGGGGCAGTGGTCAAGCTGCTCGAAGACGGTCTCGGGGCGATTCCCTTCGTCGCCATGCTCGTCATTCTGGTGGCGTTCGCATTGTGGCGCCGCGGCATCGCGTTCTCGGTTTTCGTCGGCGTCGCGCTGCTGCTCATTCATTACATGGGGCTGTGGCCGCAAACCGTTTCCACGCTGGCTCTCGTCGTGGCGGCGACGTGCTTCAGTCTCATCGTCGGCGTGCCGCTCGGCATCTGGGGCGCTCGCAACAAGCGGGTGGAAATGATCCTGCGCTCGCTGCTCGATTTCATGCAGACGATGCCGGCCTTCGTCTATCTGATTCCCGCTGTGATCCTGTTTGGCCTCGGCCGCGTGCCCGCGGTGATCGCCACCGTCGTCTTCGCGATGCCGCCTGTGGTGCGGCTCACGACGCTGGGCATCCGCCAGGTTCGCGAGGAGTTGCTGGAAGCGGGGCGCTCGTTCGGTAGCACGGACGCCCAGCTGCTGTGGAAGATCCAGCTGCCGAACGCCTTGCCGTCCATCATGGCCGGCGTGAACCAGACCATCATGATGTCGCTCTCGATGGTCGTGATTGCCTCGATGATCGGTGCGGGCGGCCTTGGCGAGTATGTGCTGAGCGGCATCCAGCGTCTGGACATCGGCATTGGCTTCGAAGGTGGCCTTGGCGTGGTGCTGCTGGCTATCGTGCTGGACCGCTTGACGGAGACGTTTGGCGTGAAGTCGAAGAAGAGGAGACCTGTCGCAAAGGTGGCAAAGACTGGCGCCACCGACGCGGCACGTACCTGAAGCGAGCGTCGAGCCATCTGATTCCATGGATACGACGTCTGCCGCAGTGTTCGAAATGTCAATATAAATACGGAGTGCTAATATGATGAATGATATTCTCAAGTCGCTCTTTGCCAAGGTGGCGATATCGACGGTGGTTGCGTTGGGTGTCGGTGTCGGCGCCGGATCGGCCTCGGCTGCGGAGCCGGTCAAGCTGGCGATCACCGACTGGGCAGACGTGCTGGCCACGGCCAATGTCGCCAAGTATGTGCTCGAAACCAAGCTGAATCAGCCGGTCAAGTTCGTCAACGCCGACATCGGCATCCAGTTCCAGGGCGTGGCGCGGGGCGACCTCGACATCATGGTGGGCGGCTGGCTGCCGGTCACGCATGCGGTGTACTACGCCAAGTACAAGAACGACCTGGACGACGTCGGCATCATCTACACGGGCGGCCGGAACGGCTGGGCGGTGCCGGCATACGTTCCGGAGTCCGAAGTCTCGTCGATCGCTGATCTGAACAAGCCCGAGGTCAAGAGCAAGCTCGACAGCACGATTCAGGGGATTGGGCCGGGTTCGGGCCTGATGCAGGCGTCCGAGAAGACGGTGAAGGCCTATGACCTGTCCGGCTACAACCTGCAATCGTCGAGCGAGGCCGGGATGCTGGCGGCCGTGTCGCGCGCGTATCAGCAGAAGCAATGGGTGGTGGCCACGGTCTGGAGCCCGCATTGGCTCTGGCAGAAATGGCAGATGCGCTATCTGAAGGACCCCAAGGGCACCCTGGGCGGCGAGGAGCAGATCCACGCGTTCGCTTCGAAGCAGTTCGCCGGCAAGTTCCCCCGCGCCGATGTGTTCTTCAAGCATTTCAAGCTGACGCTCGCCGACGTCGAGGCCATCGAATTTGACGGCAACAGCACGAACGACTATGCGGCCGCCGCGAAGAAGTTCGTCGATGCGCACCCGGACAAGCTCAAGGCGTGGCTGCAGCAGTAACCGGAAGGTCAGGGCCTGTTATCAGCGGGAACAGGCCCTGGTTTGGGCAGGAAAGGGCCGCTGCCCCAACGATGGTCGCCGTTTTGCAGGGCCTGCTTGACACGCTTACTTCCTGGAGTGATCCGTGAGCGAAAACTCGTGCTTCTTTTCTGAAACGCTCCAGAGCCATGACCCGGTCATTGCTGCGGAGATCGCGCTCGAATTGCGCCGGCAGCAAACGCAAATCGAGTTGATCGCCTCCGAGAATATTGTTTCGGCCGCGGTGATGGAGGCGCAAGGTACGGTACTGACCAACAAGTACGCCGAGGGCTACCCGTCGAAGCGCTATTACGGCGGTTGCGAGCACGTCGACCGGATCGAGGCGCTCGCCATCGATCGCGTGAAGGCGCTGTTCGAAGCCGGGTATGCCAACGTGCAGCCGCACTCGGGCGCGCAGGCGAATGGCGCGGTCATGCTTGCGCTCGTGAAGCCCGGCGACACGGTCATGGGCATGTCGCTGGATGCGGGCGGCCACCTCACGCACGGCGCGCGCCCCGCGCTTTCGGGCAAGTGGTTCAACGCCGTCCAATATGGCGTGAGCCCGCAAACGTATCGCATCGATTACGACAGCGTTCGCCGGCTCGCGCAGGAGCACCGGCCCAAGCTCATCATCGCGGGCTACTCGGCCTATCCGCGAGCACTCGACTTTGCGGCTTTCCGCGAGATCGCGGATAGCGTCGGAGCGCTGCTGATGGTCGACATGGCGCATATCGCGGGCATCGTCGCGGCCGGGCGGCACGAGAACCCGGTTCATTACGCGGACGTGGTGACGTCGACCACGCACAAGACGCTGCGTGGCCCGCGAGGCGGCTTCATCCTCACCAACAACGGCGACATCGCCAGGAAGATCAATTCGGCCGTGTTCCCCGGATTGCAGGGCGGCCCGCTCATGCATGTCATCGCGGGCAAGGCGGTGGCGTTCGGCGAAGCGCTTCGTCCGGAGTTTTCGGCCTACATCGACCGCGTGCTGCGCAACGCCGAGGCGCTGGGCAAGGTGCTGCAATCCGGCGGGCTCTCCCTCGTCACGGGCGGCACCGACAACCATCTGCTGCTCGTCGATCTTCGCTCCAAACGGATCACGGGGACGCAAGCCGAAAAATCCCTCGAGCGCGCCGGCATCACCTGCAACAAGAATGGCATCCCGTTCGATACGGAAAACCCGACCGTGACTTCCGGCATCCGCCTTGGCACGCCGGCTGGCACGACGCGCGGCTTCGGCACCGCGCAGTTCGAGCAGATTGGCGAATGGATTCTTGAAGTCTTGCAGGCGCTCGAGCGCGAGCCAGGCGGCGACGACAAGCTCGAGCGCGCCGTGCGTAGCCGCGTGAGAGACCTGTGTAACCAGTTTCCGATTTACTCGCATGCAGACGCGTTGGCTTAAAGCCGGACGCACAACCTGATCGACGAAGAGAGGCATCGAAATGAGCTTTGAGGGCGTACATACTCCGCTGGTCACACCGTTCAAGGAAGACGGCGAAATCGACCATGCATTGCTCGGCAAGCACGCACTGGATCTCGCTGGCCGCGTTTCCGGACTGGGTATTGGCGGAACCACGGGCGAATACTACGCGTTGAGCTTCGAAGAGCGCGTCAAGACATTCAACACCGTTGCCGAGGCCGCTGGCGGCAAGACGTATCTGACCGCGGGCATCAATGCGACCACGACAAAGGAAGTGATTCGACTCGGCCAGGAGGCCAAACGGGCCGGCTTGCAGGCGTTGCTGGTGGCAGCGCCGTACTACGCGCAGCCGACCCAGGAGGAACTGCTCAGCCACCTGCTGAAGGTGGACGACGCGCTCGACATGCCCGTCATGCTGTACAACTTCCCGGCCCGCACAGGAACGGAAATCGGCGATGGCGTGCTGGCGACGCTGCTGGAGCGTCCGAACTTCATCGCCATGAAGGAGAGCACCGGCGATATTTCGCATCTGCATCACCTCATTACCCACTTCAAGGACCGGCTGGTGCTCAGTTGCGGCATGGACGACCAGGCGCTCGAGTTTTTCGCGTGGGGTGCGAAGAGCTGGGTGGGCGGGGCATCCAACTTCCTGCCGGAAGCGCACACGGCGCTCTTCGATGCCTGCGTCAAGCAGAACGATTTCGTGTTGGGCCGCCAGTTGATGGCCCAGTTGCTGCCGGTGCTCGAACTGCTCGAGCGCAGCGGCAAGTTCATTCAATACGTTCGCTACGGTTGCGAACTGGTGGGGCTCCCCGTAGGCGCTGCACGTGCGCCGCTCGGCTCGCTCTCGGATCAGGAGCGCAGCGCGTTTGCCCAGCTCGTGAAACCTCTGATTCGCAACGCCCAGTAACAGAACATGGTCTCGAACCTGGAATTCGTGCGGTTTCCCGCGCCGGACGGCGTCAATGGATGGTGGGAAAGTCTTCCGCCTGCGGCGCCTGCCAACACCGTGTCGTCCGAGCATCGATACGACTGGGTCGTGGTCGGCGGCGGCATCACCGGGCTTTGCGCCGCGCGCCGGCTCGCCGAGCTCGCGCCCGATGCGTCGATCGCGCTCGTCGAGGCCGACCGCATTGGGCGCACGACGGCCGGACGCAATTCCGGATTCTTCGTCGATCTGCCGCACGACATCAGCAGTGAAAGCTACTCGCGCAGCGTGGCAGAGGACAAGGCCGACGTGCGGTTCCAGCGCCACGGGATCGACTATGTGCGCTCGATCGTACGCCAGTACAACATCGACTGCGATTGGCGCGACGACGGCAAATTCCACGCGTCGGTCAACAAGAAGGGCCACGATGCGCTCCAGCATTTCGCGCAGGGATTGACGCGCATCGACGAAGCATTCGAGTGGCTCGATCAACCGGCGATTCGCGCGGTGACGGGAACGGACTTCTATCAGGGCGCGTTGTTCACGCCCGGCTGCAGCACGGTGCAACCGGCCGCGCTCATGCGCGGTCTGGCGGCCACGCAGCCCGGCAACGTAAAGGTCTTCGAGCTGAGCGCGGTGACCGAAATCGAGCATCGCAACGACACGAAAGTCCTGCATTTCGCGGGCGGAAAGATCGTCGCCAAACAGGTGATTCTTTGCACGAACGCTTACGCGGCGACGTTCGGCATCCACCCGAATGGCTTGTTGCCGGTTTATACGTTCGCGTCGATGACGCGCGTCATGAATGCGGCCGAGATCGAACGACTGGGCGGAACGCCATCGTGGTCGCTGATTCCGGCGGACCCCATGGGCACGACCGTGCGCCGGCTGGCCACGGACCGTATTTGCGTGCGCAACCATTTTGCGTTTCGACCGGGCCTGCAGGTGTCCGATGCCGATCTCGCGAAGGCAAAGAGTCTGCATCAGCGCTCGTTCGACCGGCGTTTTCCCATGCTCAAGGGCGTCGAGCTCGAGTACACGTGGGGCGGCCCGCTGTGCCTTTCCGCGAATAATGGTGCGCTGTTCGGCCGGCGAGAAGACGGAATCCTGGAAGCGGTCGGGTGCAATGGCCTCGGGCTGAGCAGAGGGTCGTCGTCTGGCAAGCTGATCGCCGAATACGCGCTAGGCCAGACGAACGACCTCGTGCGTCAGCTCCTGAACCAGCCGCACCCGCGCTCGCTGCCGGTTCGCCCGATCGTGGACGTGGCAGTGTCGGCAACGATCTGGGCGAAGGAAATGTCGGCAGGGGCCGAGCTTTAATCAATTGAGGACACGAGATGACCACGCATCAGGAGTGGAAGCAGAAGGCAGCAGCATTGTCGCTGGACGGTCGCGCATTCATTGCCGGCGAGCGCTGCAGGGCGGCATCGGGCGAAACGTTCGCCACGCTCAATCCCGCATCGGGCAAGGCGCTGGCGGAAGTGGCGAAATGCAGCGACAAGGACGTGGACCGCGCCGTTGTGGCGGCACGCAACGCATTCGAATCCGGCGTATGGTCGAAGGCCGCGCCGGCTCACCGCAAGGCAGTCCTGCTTCGCCTCGCACAGTTGATCGACGAGCACACGGAGGAGCTGGCGCTTCTCGAGGCGCTGGAGGCGGGCAAACCGATCGGCGAATGCCTCGGTCTGGATATTCCCGAGTCGGCAGCGTGCATTCGTTGGCATGCCGAAGTAACAGACAAGCGCTACGACGCGCTCTCGCCTTCGGGAGCGGACGTCGTCAGCATGATTACCCGCGAGCCGATTGGCGTGGTGGGCGCGGTCTTGCCGTGGAATTTTCCGGCCCTGATGCTCGCCTGGAAGATCGGCCCGGCATTGTCGGTCGGCAACAGCGTGATCGTGAAGCCCGCGGAGCAGACGTCATTGTCGACGCTGCGCATTGCCGATCTCGCGCTCGAGGCCGGCGTGCCCGCTGGCGTGTTCAGCGTCGTCACCGGCTTTGGCGAAAGCGCGGGACAGGCGCTCGGCCGCCATCCCGACGTCGACCTCGTCGCGTTCACGGGCTCGACGGCGACCGGCAAGCGTTTCCTGCACTATTCGGCGGACACCAACCTCAAGCGCGTGGTGCTCGAGTGCGGCGGCAAGAATCCGCAGGTCATTCTTCCCGATGTCGCGAATCTCGACGCGGTGGCCGAACAGGCCGTCGCGGCCGCATTCTGGAACATGGGCGAGAACTGTAGCGCGGGCTCGCGCGTCATCGTTCCTTCGAGCAAGCGCGCGGAACTGGTCGAAAAAGTCCAGGCCGTCCTCGCGGGCTGGAAGATCGGCGATCCGCTCGACCCGGAGGTGAAACTCGGCGCGCTGATCGAGCAGAAGCACTATGAGAAAGTGCTTGCGCACATCGAGAAGGCGAAGGAGCAGGGCGCGCGCGTGGTCTGCGGGGGAAGTGCCGCGCTCACGCAGAGCGGCGGCTGGTTCGTCGAGCCCACGATCTTCGATCAGGTGACGCCCGACATGGCCATCGCGCGAGAAGAGGTGTTCGGGCCCGTCGTCTGCTTCATCGAATACGAGGATGTAGAAGACGCCATCCGGATTGCGAACGACACATGCTACGGACTCGCCGCTTCCTTGTGGACGGATAACGTCAACAGCGCTCATAAGGTCGCGGCGCGCATCCGTGCCGGTACCGTCACGGTGAACTGCTTCGGCGAGGGGGATCTTTCCACGCCATTCGGCGGCTTCAAGCAATCGGGATTCGGCGGGCGTGACAAGTCGGTCTATGCGCACGACCAGTATTGCGAGCTGAAGACCACCTGGTTGAAGCTCGGTTGAACTAGCTGCAATAACAAGCGCGAGCGGGCCGGTCAGGCCCGGCTCGCCTTCGTGCGTGTGGCACGTACGGTACATTCGGCGGGGTGTAAGGCGTTTATAAGACCCTAATTATGGATCACCTCACTTGCCACCAGGCAGGCGGGCTCGCAAACTATTGGCACTTTATAGTTCGTGGCGCGATAGTCGCGTGTCATCGGCGGGCAGGCTGCCCGCACGAGCGGCACTTCGATGCGCCATGCGAGCATCCGTTATGAGAGCGCAAGCCATGTTGAAGAAGCAGCTATTTGCAGACCGACTCCTCGCCCAGATGCCGTCACTCCGGGCACTAAGATGCTTCGTGACGGCGGCGAGATATGAGAGCTTCACCCAGGCGGCGGAGGTGCTGTGCGTGACGCAGGCTGCAATCAGCAGACAAATAAAAGAGCTCGAAGATTCGCTCGACGTCGCGCTGTTCGAGCGCACCGGCAGACATATCGCGCTCACTGACGCCGGGCGCATCCTGTACAACGCGTCGTATCTGTCGATCATGAATATCGCCGAAGCGGCGGAGGCGGTGCGTCGCACGGACCGGCACGCATTGACGATCTGCGTGTCGCATACGTTCTCGGCGCTGTGGTTGTCGTCCCGGCTGCCGGCGTTTCGCGAGCGCTTCCCGGATATCCGCCTGCACGTGATGGTCACCGAGCACTTCATGGAGCTCGACGAACTCATGGAGCCCGACATCATCATCACGAAGATTCCGCCGCGCCAGCCGGAATACGAGGTCGAGCCGCTGTTCCACGACGTCGTCTACCCGGTCTGCAGCCCGTCGTTTCATGACCGGCATTTTCGCGGCAAGAAGCTCAAGCCGCTGGACCTGCTATCGCATCCCACGTTGAATCTTTCGTTGTTGGGGCGGGCGCAGGTCTGCGAACACGTCGACTGGCGCGTGTGGTGCAACTGGTTTCAGCAGGGCGACGGCACGGACATGCTGACCGAGAACAAGCATCTGGAGAGCAACGATTATCGGCTCCTCGTTGCGCAGGCCGAAGCGGGCGAGGGCACGCTGCTGGGCTGGCATCATCTGCTCCATCAGCAGATCGAGCAAGGGCGGCTGATACGGCCCGTTCCGGATGCGCTGGTCTTTCGCGACCGCTATCACTATCTGGTGACCAACCGGAACGCGCGGCCTCGAACCGAGTATATGCAGTTCCGGGACTGGCTAAGCGAGCAAGCGAGTGCGATGATGCACGACTGGGTCGATGCCGGTGTGGCGGTTACCGGATAGCGAGCGAAGATGCCGCGCGCGAAGGGCCGGTCACGGCCGTCGAAACCCGGTTGTCTCCCATCGTTTTCGATTTGTTGGAATGCATTGACTCAGGCGGTCTCCCATGATTCACCACTCGATTGACAGCGAGGCCGGAGCGCCGAGGCGGCTGCGCTTCGGGATCGTGCTGTTGCCCAACTTCACGCTGACCGCTTTCTCCGGCTTCGTGGACCTGCTCAGGCTTGCGAGCGACGAAGGCGACATGAGCAGACCGGTGCGATGCTCGTGGACCATCGTCGGCGAAAATCTCGTTCCGGTGCGGGCCAGTTGCGGAATTCAGATCACGCCGTGGTCGACTTTCAGTGAAGCGGAGGCGTTCGATTATGTGGTGATCGTCGGTGGCCTGCTGCATTCGGGACCGCCGGCCAGCGACGCGACGCTCGCCTTCATTCGCGCCATGGCCGATACGCCCGCCACGCTCGTGGGCATCTGCACGGGTGCATTCGCGCTCGTGCGAGCCGGCGTGATGAGCAGCTATCGGGTTTGCGTGAGCTGGTTCCACTACTGGGATTTTGTCGAGCGTTTTCCGCACTTCGACGAACGCGATCTCGTTGCCGACCGGCTCTTTGTGATCGACAGACGGCGCATTACCTGCTCCGGTGGCCGTGCGTCGATCGATGTGGCGGCGGCCATCTTGTTGCGCCACGTGGAGGCCACGATCGTCCGCAAGGCGCTGCGGATTCTGCTGGTGGACGATGCGCAGAAAGGCAACGCGCCTCAGCCGCATCCACCGGGGCTCGAACCCGCCACGCATCCCAAGGTCAGGCGCGCCATTTTGCTGATGGAGCAACACATCGGGCAGCCACTGAGCCTGCCGGAGCTTGCGCACCGGCTCGAAGTATCGGTTCGACAGCTCGAGCGCCTGTTCACGACGGAAACCGGCCGCTCGCCCGGCGCCTACGCGAGGCAAATCCGGATCCGCATGGCGTCGTGGCTGTTGACGAGTTCCGACCGCACCGTGGCGGATATCGCTTCGTCGTGTGGCTTTTCCGATGCCTCGCACCTCGGACGCGAGTTCCGCAAGGAGTTTGGAGAATCGCCCAACGAATATCGCACGACGCGGCTGCCGAATGCCCGCGAGGCGCTGCCCGATATTGCGCACGCGGATACGCCGTCGCCGGACGCGTCCTGGCCGTCTTGCGCGTAGTTCTCGCACGATAAGAATTCACTACGAAAAAAGGAGGCTATCGATATCGAAGCATTTAGGTTTACTACGTATTGAAGAAGCTCCTGTATCTGTATACGAACAATCGATAATCGAACGATAACCAGGTTTGGAGGATTGGATGAAAGGACGCAGTTTGATCGCCGCATCGGTATTGTCGGCGTTTGCCATTCCCGCGATGGCGCAAAGCTCGGTGACACTCTATGGCGTGATCGACGAAGGTTTCGACTACACCAATAACGTAGGCGGCAGCAAGGTCTACGAGCTGCAGAGCGGATACGCTCAAGGCAGCCGATGGGGCTTGAAGGGCGCCGAAGATCTCGGGGGCGGCCTGAAGGCGGTATTCCAGCTCGAGAACGGCTTTAACGTCAACAATGGAGCGCTGGGGCAAGGCGGCTTGATGTTTGGCCGGCAGGCGTACGTCGGCATTGCAAGCGACAAGTATGGTACGGTCACCCTGGGGCGCCAATACGACTCGCTGGTCGATTATCTCGCGCAGACCACGGCGAACGGCAACTGGGCCGGCTACCTCTTTTCGCACCCGTACGACAACGACAACACGGACAACACGTTCCGGGTCAACAACACGATCAAGTATGCGAGTCCGTCGTTAGCCGGGTTCCAGTTCGGCGGCACCTATAGCTTCAGCAACAGCACGAATTTCGCCAACAACCGGCAATATAGCGTTGGTGCGCAGTATTCGAACGGCGGCCTGCTGGTCGCGGCTTCGTATCTGCAGGCGAACAATCCGTCTTCCACGGCCAGCGGCGCGATCAATAACGGCGGCGACGAGAACTTCGTGGCAAACCGCCTTCGCATCTTCGGCGCCGGGATCAACTACACGATCGGCTTGGCAACGCTGGGTTTCGCGTACACGAACACCAACGTCACGCAACCGCTCAGCTCCGGCTATGTGGGGGCGATCACGCCACCGGCTGGATCGACGCTGTCGTCGCTGCGTTTCCAGAACTTCGAAGTGAACGGGAAATATCAGTTCACGCCGGCGTTTTACGTGGGCGCGATGTACACCTATACGCGTGCCGACTTCAACGCGACGACCGGGAAGTTGCATCCGGACTATCAGACGGTCGGCTTGATGGCTGACTACAATCTGTCGAAGCGCACCGACGTCTATTTGCAGGGGGCCTGGCAGCATGTTGGCGGCGACAAGACTCAAACGGTGCTCGACGTTGCCTATGTCCCGGGCGCAGACAGTGTTTCGTCAACTTCAAATCAGCTCGTGCTTCGCGTAGCAATGCGTCATAAGTTCTGACAACCGAGAATTGGCGGACGGCGGCCACGCCGTCCACCACGGCTCCAGCCCGTCCGTCTCGACAGGGACGCGTCGGCGCGGAGGAGATCGTTTAGCAACGTTCAGCAACGCTCGAGCGGCTGCTCTTGCACGATTGCCGTGACCGGATTCGAACGTACTGGTTACCACAAGCGCAACGCCGCAAGCCAGCAGGATTGGGAGAAAGACCGGCTGCCTGCTCGCCGTTCACGGAAACGTATGTCGATCAATTCGTCGACTGGTATTCGGCGCGTCTCAAAGCGCACGGGGTCTGACGGCCTTTCGCACCCTGTTTCAGGTATCCGTCGCCAGCGGCGCGATTGTGCTTCTCATCGCGCGTGCGAATCCCCTAAAATTCCCGATCATGCTGATGTCGGGAGTGAACATGAACAGGGACAGAGCCGAGCACATTCTTATCGAGGCCGATTTCATTGCCGAACTGGTGCTGGGCGGCTTCGATATGACGATTGAAACCTCGGAAGGGCGCGCGCTATACGATCGTGCGTTCACCGCGTACCTCCAGAGCGAGATTGGCGATTCGCCCGTGTCGTCGTTGTATGACGCATTGAAAGGTTCGACGGGAACGCTGGCGTCGTAGTCGCTGTGCTATTGGGCACTGAGCGCGCTAGCGGTACAACTGCCGCCGCGTGCCCAGCGCGCCGCCTGTTTTCGGCCTGTTGCGAGCGTTTAGAAGAAGTGTTGAATGCCGATTGCCACGCCCACTTGCGAGCTTCCGGACGCTTGACCCGCACCCAGCAGCGAAGCCACGGCATTGGCGCCCGATGCGTGCTGATACATCGCTTGCTGGTACAGCACGGTGCGCTTCGATAACGCATAGAGGTTCGACAAACTCAGCGTCACCCAATGTCCGCCATCGAGACTCTCGACCGAGCCGCCAAACCCAACGGTATCGACTTTCCCGAACGTGTAGCTCACGCCGGCGTCGACGGTATTGGCATTCGCGCTGTCGCTCGGCATGTCGATGCGCGTTTGCGTGAACATCGCGTGCAGTAGCCAATCGCCGAGCGCATATGTGCCGCCCACGCCCCAGTTCTGGACGCGCTCGGCAACCATGCCTTGCGCGGGCAGCGGCGTGCCGAGAAAGGATCCGAGCCCTACGAAGTCGACAAGCTCGAGAAAACGGTTGTTTTCATTGGTGTAAACCGCACCCAGTTTCAGCGGCCCATCTTTGTATTGAACGGTGAAGCCGTAATTGCGGCCTTGCGCGAAATTGCCGGGCTGATTGCCAAAGCCGAATTGCGCACCGAACGACAGACCGTAATACGTCGGGCTCACGTACTTCGCCGAATTATCGAATTCGAACGTGTTGGCGAGTTCATCCAGATTACCTTGATGGAACGTGTTGAATCCGCCGCCGATCCAGCCCGTGCTCATGGGCGAAAGCACGTCGAACATGAAGCTGGGCTGATGACCGAGCTTCAAGGTCCCGAACCGGTCAGACGAAAGGCCCACCGTGGCTTCGCGCTGAAAGATCTGGTTGGGAACCGTCAATTTGCCGCTGCTGGGCAGCCAGCCGGATTCGAGCTTGAATATGGCGGAGAGTCCGCCGCCCAGATCTTCGGCGCCGGTGAGGCCGAAGAAGTCGGGAATGAAGTTGCCGTCCTGGGTCGTATAAAGGTGTTTGCCGCCGACGTTGTTGAAGAACGAAACGCTGGTATCCAGATTGCCGTACAACGTCACGCTGCTTTGCGCATGGACGAGCGTTGCCGAACAGAGTGCGATTGCACCAAGCGCCATCAAGCTCTTTTTCACGTGTGCTCCAGAATGGGGGGTATTCGAATAGCGTCTACATGCAGCTGCTTGCGTTCGTTTCTCCGCGCACGACACCCGCGATCGATTCGAGCCACGCGTTGCCCGGCTCGCGAAAGAGCTCGAGGATGTCGTAGTGATGGCGCCCCGCAACGGGCGCGAGATGATGCACGCCTTGCCAGTGGTGGCTCAACAGCGTCCGTTGTTCGTGAAAACCGCGGGTTTCGCCTTCGCCCACCAGCGTATAGACGGGCGCATCGCTCGGGCGCGCGAGGCGTACGAGGCGCGCGGGGCTCAGACGCTGCGCGTTCGCCGCGTCGAGCCCGAGTGCGCGGTTGATGCTCGTGTCGACGAGCGGCACGAGGTCGAATACGCCGCTCAACGCGATGGCGCCTCGCACCGGCGCGGCCACGCCATTCGCCGCGCCGTGCGTCGTCAGCATCATGGCGGCGAGGTGGCCACCCGCCGAATGGCCCATGACGTAGAGGCGATTCGCGTCGATCCCGAAGCGCTCCGCGTGACGGTGCAGCCAATGGAGCGCCTTGCGCGTTTGCGCGACCATCGTGTCGAGCGACGCCTGCGGCGCGAGCGCGTAGTTATTGATGGCCACCGCAATACCCTGACGCACGAGCAGCGGCGCAACGAACGATACGTCGTGCTTGTCGCCCGCCTGCCAGTAGCCGCCGTGAATGAACATCACGGCTGGCGCGTCGCGGCGCACCGCAGGGAACACGTCGATCCGTTCGTGGACGCTCTCGCCGAAGCGCTCGTCCGCGCAATACTCGAGCGTCGCGCGTGCGTTCGCGGCATGGCGCTGCCAGCCGGCCATCAGCGTTAGCGCATCGGGGTGATGCGCGCGCAGGTTGTAGTTCGCTTCGCATTCCGCAGGCGAATGAGGCGTGGGCGGCGCGGGTGGTGTTGGGCGCGGCATGCGCGTCTCCGGGTCGGTTCGATGCATGGCGGCGGGTCAGTGGGCGATGGCCGTGGCCGGCACGGCAACGCGCCTCGCGGCGATCACGAGCAGCGCGACCAGGATCACGGCCTCGAGCGCGACGAACGCCATGAACGCCGCCGTGAACGAATGGGCGAAATCGATCACCCAGCCCATGAGCGTGGGGGCGACGAAGGTCGAGACGATGCCGCCCAGCTCCGCATAGCCGATGGCCGTCGCGGCGAGCTTTTCGCCGTAGTTCTCGCTGACGAGGCTGAAGATCGCGCCGCCCGAGAGCACGGCCACGCCGCTTGCCCCCGCGATGGCCAGCAACATGCCCCACGACATCGCGTAGTGCGTGGCCGCCGCGAAGCTCAACGCCGAGAGCACCGAGAGCGCGGCGCCGAGCCGAATCATCGTGATGCGCGACATGCGGTCGGAAAGCCAGCCGCCCACGAGCAGGAACGCGACCTGGGAAAGCCCCATCAGCGTGCCGATCAGCGCCGCGCTCCGCACGGGCATGCCCTGTTGCTGGATGAACGCGGGCACGACCCACGTGGCGGTGGCGGCGAGTGCGAACGTGTCGCCGAAAATGGCGAGCCAGCCGATATAGATCCAGCGCGCCCGGAAGATCTGCGAGAGTGCCGGATTGCCGCCGTGATGCGCCGGCTCCGCGCCGGCTTGCCAGCGAAAGTCCGCGATGCCGATCTCCTGCGGACCGCCCTTGATGGTCAGCATGCCGATCACGCCGACGAGCAGCGTGAGAGCGCCGAGCGAGACGAGGAACGCGCGCCAGCCAAGCGAAACGGCCATCGGAATGCCAACCGCGAAATCGAGCGTGATGGCGAGGCTGAACGCGGCGAGCAGCGTGCCCATGGTGGCGCCGTGGCGTTCCGTCGGAAACCACCCGACGATCAGCTTCATGGTGCCGACCCACACCGCCGCGTCGAAAAAGCCGATGAGCAGACGCGCGCCCACGAGTTGCGCGAAATCGCCCGCCGCGGCCTGGGCGAGCATGAACACGCCCGTGCCGAGCAGGCCGATGGCGAACAGCTTGCGCGCGGACCATTTGCGGGCGAACGGCGACCAGAACAGCATGCCGACGCAGTAGGTGATCGCGAAGGCGCCTTGCACGAAGCCCGCTTCGGTCGGGCTCAAATGCAGGGTTTGCGAAACGAAGGTCATCACGGCGGCAAAGCCGTACCAGTCGCCGGCGAGGAACAGCTCGCCCAGAATCCCTATGGCAAGCGCATAGCATTGCCACTTGCGAATCGCGCGGCGCTCGGCCGGGCTGGTTTGCGTCCAAAGCATGTCGAGTCTCCTGGTCGTAGCGGTGGGGCGGCCGAAGCGGCGCGATGCACAGCAGCGCCGTGCGGTGAACGCATTGTTGGGCAACGAAACGGTTGCCGCAGTCCGGAAAATGACGCGGACATCCGATTCCCGCATCGAATTGCAGCCGCACGCTCACGGCGGTTTCGCGCGTCGATAAGATCGCCTTATCCGGAGCGACCATCCCCGGAGAAGGAGCGCAATTCATGACCTCAACGCTGTCCCTCGCTGTGTCCCCGGCCTCGTCTGCGGCGCCGGATGTTGCGAACGGCCCTTACTTCGCGCCCCGGCGCCTTGGCCACGTCAATTTGTGGGTCGACGATCTCGGCCGATCCGAGGCGTTCTATCGCGACGTATGCGGTCTGAGCATCGAGTTCTGGGAGCCGGATCTGCAGGCGACGTTTCTCGGCACCGGCCACACGCCGCACGATCTCGGCATGATGAAGACGACGGGCGGCGTGGATCGCTATGGGCGCAACGGTCTGCTGCAATTGCCCGGCACGATCGGCCTCGCGCCCGGCCTCAATCATCTCGCGTGGGAACTCGAGAACGAGGCGCAACTGGTTGCCGCCTGGCGGCGGCTGAAGGCGGCCGGCGTGCCGCTCGATCTGACCGTGGATCATCAGGTCGCGCACAGCGTCTATGTATTCGACCCCGATCACAACTACAACGAGTTCTATTGCGACACGGTGAAGGACTGGCGCTCGGTGTTGACGGGCGAGATGGCGCTCCTCACGAGCGTTTGGGATCCCGCCGCGCAAGCGCCCTCAACGAAGGGGCTTTACGACGATGCGCCCGTGCTGCGTCACGTCGAAGGCGCGGCCGTGCATCCGCGCCGTATTACGCACGCGGTGCTCGTCACCGCGAACGTCGATGCGATGCTCGACTTCTATACGCGTATTGGCGGCCTGCACGTGGTGCGCCGCGAGCCCGGCGCCGTGTGGCTCGGCGCGAGTCACGCGGACTATCCGTACAACCTCGTGTTGGTCGAAGGCGCGGCGGCCGGCTACCATCACGCGTCCTTCGAGCTCGCGGGCGTGGCGAGCTTCGATGCCGCGCTCGCCGCGCTGCGCGAACGCGGCATCGCACCGTTGCGTGTCGTCGACCTGCCCTGGAAGCGCGCGTTTTTCCTCGTGGATCCCGACGGCCAGTGCAGCGAGTGGTACGTGCGCCGCGATGGCGTCGCGAGCATGCCGCGCGGCGCGGCCGATACGCCCTGGCTGGTGTGAGCCGCAACCACCCGGAAGCGCGCATTCACGCGGCAACGCTCAAACACAACGCAAGCAACACAAGCAACGCAGGAAAGATACGGAGATCACAATCATGAGCAAGACACTGTCGGCCATCATCGCGGGCGGAGGTCTCGGCGGTCTCGCCACTGCGGCCGCACTGGCGCAGCGCGGCTGGGACGTGACTGTCCATGAACGGCAGTCCGCGTTGCGCGCGTCGGGCTCGGGCATCTACATCTGGGAGAACGGGCTGCGCGTGCTCGAAGCGCTCGGCGCCTGCGACGACGCGGTGCGCGGCGCTTTCGAGGGCCGCGCGTTCGAGCAGCGCGACAAGCATGGCGTGGTGATCGATTCGGCGCCGGTCGGGCCCGGCAAGCGGCTCATCACGGTCAAGCGCAGTCAGTTGCTCGATGCGCTGCGCGACGCGGCGCTGCGCTCGGGCGTGAAGGTGGTCACGTCTTCGGAGGTGATCGGCGCGACACCGCGCGGCGAGTTGCGCTTCGCCAACGGCGACGTGGTGCGCGCCGATCTCGCGGTGGGCATCGACGGCATCTGGTCGCGCGTGCGCGAGGCGCTCGGCCTCGAGACGTTTCACCAGCAGACGCTCGAAGGCGCGCTGCGCACGGTCATCGAGCGGCGGCCCGGCGACCTTCCCGCCGAAGATGCGGGCAAGTACATCGAAAACTGGAACGGCGAACGGCGTTTTCTCATCACGCCCATCAACGAGACGCAGATCTATCTCGCGCTGACCTGTCCCGAGCGCGATCGCGCGGCGCGCGACACGCACATCGACAAGGCGCTATGGAGCAGCGCGTTTCCACGCTGGGCCCACCTCATCGACCGCATCGGCGCGGAGGTGAGCTGGGGCGTGTACAGCATCATCCAGTGCAGCGCATGGTCGGCGGGACGCACGGCGATTCTCGGCGATGCCGCGCATGCGCAGCCGCCCAATCTGGGCCAGGGCGGCGGCATGGCGATGCAGAACGGTCTGGCGCTCGCGTGCGCGCTCGAAGGCATCGGCAGTGCCGAGGCCATTCCGGCCGCGCTCGAAGCGTGGGAAGCGCGCGAGCGCCCGCTCGTCGATCATTGCCAGAAGTGGTCGACGCTCTATGGCGAAGTGGCGTTCCTGCCCGACGACGTGCGCAACGCGACGATCCGCGCGGCCATGAGCCATCCGTGGGTGATCGAGCAGATCAATCGCGCGGCACACCACGTGCCCACCGGCACGGGCGAGCGCGCGCGCAGCGTCAGTCCGCTTTGACGGCGCGACGGGGCGACGCGCCGGTGTCGGCGCGGCCGCGTCGCAGCGTGTCCTGCGGGCGCTCGCCGAAGCGCTCGCCGTAATACCGCGCGAAGCGGCCGTAGTGAAAGAAGCCCCATTGCATGGCAAGTTGCGTGAGGTTCTCGGCGTGGGGCGCGCCTTCGAGCAGCGCTTCGCGCACGCGATGCAGACGCAGCTCGCGCAGATAGCCCATCGGCGTTTGATCGTAAGTGCTCCGAAACGCATTGAAGAGCGCGCGTGCGCTCACGCCCACGGCCTCGGAGAGCGACTCGACGGTGACGGGTTCGGCCGCATGCGCCTCGAGATAATCCACGGCGCGCCGCACGTAAGCCGGCGCGACGGAAGGCAGCGCGTGGGTGAGCGCAAAGCGGTGCGAAAGGTTGTGCGGATGCGCGTAGAGCAGCGCGTCGATCAACATCTGCTCGATGTGCGTGCAGTAAATGGCGTTTTCCAGCAGCTCGGGAAATGCCTCGCTGCCTTCGATCACGTGACGCAGCGTGCTCGTCCACGCACGGCCCGCGCGCCCGTCGAGATCGAGGCCGAGCTCGAAGCTGACGGGCTCGCGCGCCTGGCAGCCGAGGTGCGCCGCGCAGGTGCGATCGATGAGTTGCTGGTCCACTTTCACGATCAACTGCGAGAGCGACGGTGCGAGGTCGAGATGCACGGGCTTGCCCGGCGACATGACGACGGCGTGCGCGGTGTCGCCGTCGAGCGATTCGCGGCCGCATCGATAGCGGCCGCCGCCGCGCAGCGGAATTTCCACGAGCACGAAGCCTTCGAAGCAGTCCGGCTCGACCTTCACCTCGGCACCATATTCGAGCATGTGCAGCGAAATTCGCCCCATTTTCTTCGAATAGAGGTGCGTATTGAGTGCGCGATCGGGATCGCGCAGCGTCATCGCGTGCGGCTTGAAAGCGCGTCCGACGACCTCGGTGACCTGGTCGAAATCCCGCGCACCGCTCAATTCGCGGTGCCAGGTGTTCAGGCTGGGCCGCTCGGCATTCGACGCGAAACGAGGGTGAGAGGTGAGCATTGCAATGTCGGGAAGAGCGAAAACGCGATGCCCCTGCCGGGTGGGTGCAGCGGGCGCTGCGCGAGTCGCTGCAAGAAAGAGGCCAGTCTTTCAACTGGCCCGCATGTCTGCAATTATTGACAGTCTCGCGGTGCGAGATATTGGGGGAAGTCCTTAGCGGCGCCCCGCAAAGGAAGGGCGCAGCGGTGCGCTGGCGGGCCGCCGCCGCTGCGCCTTTAAACGAGGAGGCACCACATCGCGAGGAGCGGCGTGGTGCCCGAGCGCATGGCATGCAGGCTGTTGGGGGCGTTGTGCAGGCCACCGCCTATGCCGGGATCGAACCAGTCTCCATCGCGCTGCCGGAATTCGCCGGCGCTCAGCAGCACATAGGCTTCTTCTGGAGGATGTCGATGATCCGGGTAGCGCGTGTGCGGCGCCAGCAAGGAGAAGCCCAACTGGATGTCGTAGCGGCTTTCCATGCCCCCGGGGCCGCATATCATGCCGTTGACGTGGTTCTCGACATAGTTTTCGCTGCCATTCGATCCGGAAGTGCGCCGCTGCCAGCCGATTGACGGTTCGAGCGTTTTGATGGCGCGTGCCAGCACACCGAAACTGGATGGGTCGCCCAGCATAGGTGCGAGCGCCGAATCGAGCAGGTCACAAGCGGGGTACCGTTCGCGGTTGCGCTTGCCGTCGTCGGATGGATGCTCCAGACGCTCGAACACTTTCACGGCTAACTGGCGGGCGGCGTCCGGGAGCGCGGCGGTCTGAAACAGCATTCGGGCAACACGGATGAACTGCTCGAGGTCCGCATGTCGTTGGTACATGGATGCTCCGGAAAGCGGGTTGCGGTGCGATCAAGTGCCGGCGCCGATCGGCATGGGCGTGTGGCGCTCGTCACGCGCGTTGCGAACGTCACGAAAGGCCATGATATCGCCGGATTCATTCAACGCTCGCGGCGCTGCGAACCCGCGCCGCTTCCCTCGGCACCGTGCGTTGCCGACCGACTTCGAGCATGCCGATGCTGGCGAGTATCAAAAGCGTCGCCACGACTTCCAGCGCTCCAACCTGCTCGCCGGCCGCCCAGCCTATCAGAAGCGCAATGGCGGGCGTGACATAGACCGCCCCGGCGGCAGCGACGGCGCCCAGTTCCTGCAGCAGGAAGTAGTAAAGAAGAAATGCGCAGCCCGTGCCCAGCAAGCCCAGACCGATCACCACGCCCGCCGTGGCGCGCCAGTCCCGCAGGATCTGGCCGGCGCCATGGAGGTCGGTCAGGACGAAGAGCATCAGCATCGCGAGCCCCATCTGCCATGTCACGATCGCCAGCGGAGGGAGCTTGATTGGGGTGAGAAAGCGCCGGACGTAGATATACGAGAGTCCGAACACGATCGATCCTGCCATCATCCACGCGACGCCGGCGAGGTTGATCGGGTCGTTGCCGCCCAGGGCGGACCACGGGCGCGCAATGAGCGTAATGCCCACCATGCCCAATGCAACGCCGGATACCATCAACGGGTTCATCTTCTCGTTGCGCAGAAACAGCGTCGAAGCCAGCGAGGTGAAGATGGCCGGCGACCCGCCGAGCACGCCGGCAATGCCCGACGGCAGCACTGCCGTGCCCTTCGCCATGGCGAAGTAGCAGAACGCCGTGGCGAGCGCGGCCATCACCGAGAAGTGATGCAGATAGCGAACCTGGCCAATCCCGAGTACGCCTTTGCGCCATGCGAGAGCGGCCAGCGGGATGAAACCGAACAGCACCCGCAAGAGCGATATTTGCCCCGGGCTGATAAGCGCGGCCGCCCATTTCATGTAGATGAAATTCGATCCCCAGAACAGGCCGAGGAGAACGAAGGCGGTATAGGTCCGTATCACGGTACGATCCAAACAGGGTTGTCCGCCATTACGAGGCCCGCTTCACGCGACTGCCTTGAATGGTTGGGGCCAAAGTGTCCGTGGCCCCTTCAGCGCTGCCCGCGACGGGCGCATAGATGCGCGTTCAGCATAGCCAGGGGCATTGCCCCACACTCGCTCTTCAATCTTGCTTATAGATAGCAGAAGCGGCGTTTGACTAGCCGACGATTTTTGTTTGGCATGCTAATCCTCGACGATCGCTGAGTATTGGATCGAGCGGAAGCGGCGTCAATGCGCATTATTTTCATGCTGGCATGACTTCAGGTTATTCGAGCGGTTCTCGTGCGCGGCCGGCACTTGGCGGCGAGGGAAACCGATTGGTTGTACCGGTGCGAAAAGCCTGGCATGCCTGGCATGCCTGGCATGCCTGGCGCATCGGGTTCTTGAATAAGCCGCGGTGATGGAAAATAGAAACATCGCTTACGATAGGGCGCGTGGCGGTCGATCGAGGTACGTTCACCGATGAACTGTCGCCTGGCGGCGATCGCCACGCATCGTGACGGGGGGAGTGCATGCAGAGCGAAGATTTCGGGGCCATCGCCCAAGGCAGCCAGCCGGTGCTGGTGGTGGCGCCCCACATTGGCACCCGCGTCCCGGCGGAGTTGCTGGCAAATCCGGCCTGGGCGCCGATCGATGGGCGCTTGTCCGACCCGGCAGGCGTCGCGTGGCTGGCCACTGCGCGCAAGCGTGGCATGTCGACGGTTTCGGCATGCATTCATCCTTGCGTGATCGACTTCAACGTGGCGACCAACAATCGGTCGCTATCGCCGCGTCTGAACCGCGTGGGACTGTGCCGCACGCACACGTCGCGCGCAGAGCCGCTGTATCCGCACGGCAGCGAGCCGGACGAGGCGGTTGTCGATGCGCGCATCGCTGCCTGGTGGCTTCCGTTTCATCGAATGGTGACCGCCGAGATTGTCCGCCTCAGGGCAATGCACGAGAATATTGCGGTTATTTTCTCGCACGCGAGTTCGTGGCTCTCGCCGTACCGCGAGCAGGCAGGGGGCACCGACTTCAATCTGGGAACCCACCATGGCGCCGCGTGCGACCGTCGGCTCATTGCAACGCTCACGGATGCGGCCCAGGAGCACGGCCGCTCGTGGGTGGTCAACGGCAAGCTGGGCGGCGTGTTCGCCGCGCAGCACTACGGCGTGCCCGAGAGCGGTGTGCATGTGGTCGAGGTGGAGATTGCCGGCAAATGGCGCAGCGAGCTCGAGGCGAGCGGCGCAGCGGGGCTCGTGTGCAATTCACCTCAGAGCGACATGGCGGCGCTTCTGGATAGCGCGAGCGCAGCGGTTTTGAAACTCCCGGCGGCTTGCGGCGATGTGCTCGGTGCGCTCGAAGCCGCGCGGTGCGCCGATTAACGATCGCCGTGGCGCAAGCAGAGCGTCGCAGACATGCCAGATTCGCGGAAGAATTCGTCCATAGCCATGAAAGACAGCGCGCCAGAAAAATATCCGGATTGGGACCTCCTTGCCAGCTGGGTTGCCGTGGTGGAGGCCGGTTCGATCTCGGAAGCGGCCAACCGCCTCGCAATCTCGCAAGCGGGCGTTTCGCAGCGCATCAAGGCGCTCGAAACGCTACTGGACACGACCTTGCTCGACCGGGCCACGCGCCCGGCCCGGCCAACGGCGGCGGGCCAGCGCCTGTTCGAGCACGCCACGGTGCTGCTGCAAGGCGCGGATCAGATGGTCGAGAGCGTGCGCAACGTGACGCGCGCAAAGCGGGTGGTGGTGCGCCTCGGGTGTGTCGATTCTTTTGCGGCGACCATCGGGCCAATCGCGATTAAAGCGTTGTCCGGCACCTCGCATCACATCAGGCTTTGGTCCGGCATCACGCCCGCACTCGATGGTCAGCTCGAGGCCCGGCAACTCGACATGGCCGTGACGACCAGCGGTTCGTCGCATGCCGCCGGCATCCGCAAAAGGAAGCTGTTCTCCGAGCCGTATGTCGTGGTTCTTCCCGGCAGCTTCGAAGTCGACCGCTACACGACGTTGACCGAGCTAAGCAACCATTTGCAGTTCATTCGCTATAGCGCGCGCTCGGTCATTGGCCAGCACATCGACGCGTATCTTTCGTCGCACGGCGAAAACATGGAGCGCACCTGCGAGTTCGACGCCACGGATCCCATGCTCAGCCTGGTCGCGGCGGGCCTCGGTTTCGCCATTACGACGCCATTGTGCTTGTGGCAATCGCGTCACTATGTGCCCGACGTGCGTGTGGTGCCGCTGACGGCATTCTCGCGGCACGGGCGGCCCTATGGACGGCTCACCCGTTCGTTTTACCTGTCGTACCGGGAGAACGAGCTCGGACACCTTCCCACCGACCTCTACGACCTGATTCGGCGCGCGTTCGAACGGCAGGTTGCCCGCGATATCGCCAGGGCGTTGTCGCTGAAGCCGGAAGAGGTGGGCGATACCGAAGACGAATAGCGCCGCGCTTGCATTAATGCCGCGAGGTGGCGAGGTTTCGAAAGCTCGCTTTCCACCCCTGGTTGGTTGCGTTGTCGATGACGCCGTGGAAAATCCCCAGCACTTCGTCGATTGAAATCGTGCCGGCCACGCGGTGTTCGATCCACAGCCCGTGAACGAGCGCCAATGCCTGGATCGCGTAGATATTCGCCATGGTCGCGTCGCAGCCCGCCTGCCGGAAGTCGTGAATGAAGTTCGAGCGCAGGCGCCGCGAAAACGCCGCGCATAGACGCTGCACGTCCACTTCATGCGCCGAAGAACTCCACATGTGCGGCCAGACGTTGGCGGCGCCCGGGCTCATGACTTCGTCGCTAAAGCACATGGCGACCATGAATTTCATGCGCTCGATGGGGTCGCCAATATTGCGCCGCCCCGCAATCAACTGATTGCGGACGCTTCTGATCATGTAGACGAACGTCTTGTAGACGAGATTGCTCTTGTTCTCGAAGTGGTGATGCACGAGGCCCACCGACACCCCTGCGTGTTCGCTCACCTTCCGGATCGTCAGATTCTCCAGGCCGACCTGACCCACCACCTCCAGCGTGGCGTCCACCAGCTTCAGCCGCATGCCGTCGTACTCCACGGGCTCTTCCTTGCGGGTCTCTACCTTGATGGCATGTTCCGCGTCGTGACGCATGGTGCTGTCCTCAATCAGGGGAAAGGGCGGCGTGGTGCCCCAAAAAACTGAACATTCGTTCACGTGAGATAGCAGTATAGCGGCATTCATTATCCGTAAACGCTGAACGAATGTTCATCAATACTCTTGAGCCAAAGGGCGGTGTTTACCCTGGCATGGACAATTCCTGGCTGAAATTTACGTGAAAACCCCTACGAAATCCTTTTTGACATTCGCTTGCCTGGATATATAGTCCTCTCAACGCAAAATATATTGAACAAATGTTCAGTATTGGAGAGGGGTATACGACGGCATCCGTTCAGCGTGACGTCCCCCGTCGCCTCAGTGGCAATCGTCCCGGCGGTCGTTCATAACGGGCAACGATCCACAACATAAAGCGAAGTGAAATAAGCAGTTGTTCTTTTTGCAGCCTCTAGTCTGGACACTGAGCGTTGCTGATGCTTCAAGAGCCCCGCAATCCAGCTTCCGGTAGGGATTCTCCCGGGTCGAGCCCGGTGGCTCCTCAACGATTCGTCCAACTTTTTTGGTAAGGAGCAAGCGTGATTTCAGGTCCACAATTTCCGTTGCCGGCGAATGAAGCCGAAGTTCAATTTGGCGAAGGCACTCAGGCCGGCGCCGCGCTGCGCAGCGCGCTCGAGCAGCGTGAAATCGTCGAGATTCCGACTGTCATTGGCGGCAAGCGGTACTTCTCCAACGAAGTCACGGAGGTTCGGGCTCCTCATGATACCCAGCGCGTGCTCGCACGCATTCATCGCCCGTCGGAAGCGCAGATCAAGGAAGCGATCGCCAGCTCCAAAAGCGTTGCGCGCGAATGGGCGAGCCTGACGCACGCAAGCCGCGCCACGATTCTTCATCGCGCAGCCGATATCGTTGCGACGCGTCTGCGCGCAAAGATCAACGCCGCCACGATGCTCGGTCAAAGCAAAACGCTCGATCAGGCGGAACCGGACAGCGCATGCGAGCTGATCGACTTCCTGCGCTTTAACGCGTACAACGCGCAGCGGGTCTACGCGGAGCAGCCGATGTCGGTCGCGACCGCCGTGAACCGCGCCGACTGGCGTCCGCTCGAAGGCTTCGTGTATGCGGTGTCGCCGTTCAACTTCACCGCCATCGGCGCGAACCTGACCACGGCGCCGGCCATCATGGGCAACACCGTGCTGTGGAAGCCATCCGAAAAGTCGGCGCTCGCGAACTACATTTTCTTCGAAGCCCTTGAAGAAGCCGGCCTGCCGCCGGGCGTCATCAACTTCGTTCCCGGCGACGCCGAAACGACGACGCGTGTCGCGCTCTGTTCGCCGGATCTCGCGGGTATTCACTTCACAGGTTCGTCCGCGGTGTTCCAGTCGCTCTGGAAGGGCGTGGCCTCGAAGGTCGATTCGTTCCGCACGATTCCGCGTCTCGTCGGCGAGACGGGCGGCAAGGACTTCGTGCTGGCCCATCCGTCGGCCAACGCGTCCGAAGTGGCGATTGCGCTCGTGCGCGGCGCATTCGAATATCAAGGCCAGAAGTGCAGCGCGGCATCGCGTGCGTATATTCCGCGCAGCCTGTGGCCGGCGGTCAGCCAGCAGCTTCGCGACCGCCTTGCCGAGCTCAAGGTGGGCGACGTCGCCGACATCGGCACCTTCATGGGCGCGGTCATCTCGCAGGCTTCGCATCAGAAGCTGAGCCGTGTGATCGCCGCCGCGAAGGACGACGCTGCGGTGAAGCTCGTGTTCGGCGGCAAGACCTGGACGGAGCCGGGCTGGTTCGTCGAGCCCACCGTGTTCGAAGTGAGCGATCCGCAGCACGCGCTGTTGAAGGAAGAGCTCTTCGGCCCGGTGCTCTCGGTGTTCGTCTACGACGATGCGCAGTGGGATGAGACGCTCGAACTCATCGATTCGACGAGCCCTTATGCGTTGACCGGCTCGATCTTCTGCACGGACCGCTTCGCGCTGCATCAGGCCGAGGCCGTGCTCGTCAATGCCGCCGGCAATCTGTATCTGAACGACAAGCCGACCGGCGCGATGATCGGCCAGCAGCCGTTCGGAGGCGGCCGCGCAAGCGGCACCAACGACAAGGCGGGTTCGTATTTGAACCTGCTGCGCTGGGCCTCGCCGCGCGTGGTGAAGGAAACGTATCTGCCGGCTCGCGACTGGAAGTTCGGCGCCTGACCACCGAGTGTGGCTTCCCCTGAGGAGTTGTGATGTCGACCATTGTCTCTTTCAAGAACGTTCAGAAGACCTACGACGGCGAATCGCTCGTGGTGAAGAACCTCAACCTCGACATTCGGGAGGGCGAGTTTCTCACCATGCTTGGACCGTCCGGGTCGGGCAAGACCACGTGCCTCATGATGCTGGCCGGCTTCGAGACGGCGACACATGGCGAGATCCTGCTGCAGGGGAAGCCGATCAACCGTATTCCGCCGGAGCGGCGCAATATCGGCATGGTGTTCCAGAGCTATGCGCTGTTTCCGCATAAATCCGTGGCGGAGAACCTGGCGTTCCCGCTCAAGGTCCGCAAGTTCGCCAAGGACGAAATCGCGAGGAAGGTCAGCCGCGCACTGGCGATGGTGAACATGGAGAAGTTCGCGAGCCGCATGCCAGGGCAACTTTCCGGCGGCCAGCAGCAACGTATTGCCGTTGCTCGCGCGCTCGTCTTCGAGCCCGCGCTCGTGTTGATGGACGAGCCGCTGGGCGCGCTCGACAAGCAATTGCGCGAGCAAATGCAGTATGAAATCAAGCAGATTCACGAACAAAGCGGGCTGACGGTCGTGTACGTGACGCACGACCAGGGCGAGGCCATGACGATGTCGGACCGCATTGCGGTATTCAACAACGGCATCATTCAACAGCTCGCGCCGCCGGCCGACCTGTACGAGAAGCCCGAAAACGCCTTCGTTGCGCGCTTTATCGGCGAGAGCAACGAGCTCAAGGGCACGGTGGCATCGCTCGAAAGCAAGGCGTGCACGGTCAAGCTCGAAGGCGGGGCGACCATTCGCGCAAGCGCGAGCGCCGCTATTCGCTCCTCCGGCGCCACTTGCGTTTCGCTGCGGCCCGAGCGGGTGGCGGTGGGCGAGCACGCGCGCGCGTGTGACAACGTGTTCAGCGGCGGTGTCAAGGATCTCATCTATTACGGCGACCACCTGCGCGTCGTCATGCAGGTATGCGGCCGCAACGACTTCATTGTGAAGCTGCCCAATGACGGCGTTGCGCGTCAGTTGCGCATTGGCGACTCCGTCGATATCGGCTGGATGGCCGACGCTTGCCGGGCCTTGCAGTAGGTCGTCACGGCGTAGACAGGTCAGATCCAGATTCAAGCCGATGCGGGCGAATCGGCTTGTTCATCAGGTCTACTGATTTCATGGGTTCGATGATGGCCGCATTTCGGCTGAACCCCGCATAAACGTATCCGCAGTTGTATTGACGAGGAGGGCGCGGTCGCTACCGCTGGACTACGATGATTTTACCGACTGATATGGTTATCCCGACAGCCGACACGACCCAGGTTGTGGTTGCGGACTCGAAGAGCCTCAAGGCGAAACTCCGCAGCGCAGAGCGCACGGAGCGCACGAAGGCCATGTTGCTGGTCTTGCCGTTGTTCGCGTTCCTCCTCGTCACCTTTCTCATTCCGATCGGCAGCCTCCTGACGAAGAGCTTCCGCGACCCGACCGTCTCCCGGGAACTGCCGCATGCCGCGGTGCTGCTGCGCGCCTGGGATCCCGCTGGCGGGAAACTGCCGGGCGAGCAGGTCTATGACGCCTTCGGCCAGGACCTGGCCGCCGCCAAGGGCACGGACGCCGTGAGCCGCGTCGCCTCGCGCCTGAACTACGACGAGAGCGGCATGCGCAGCCTCATCATGAAGACGGCGCGCCATATCGACGAGAGCAGCGAAGGGACCTGGCATCAGCGTCTGTCGAATATCGACTCCCGCTGGGACGATTTGAAGGCGTGGTCGACGCTGAAGTATGCTTCGTCGCCCTGGACCTTCGGGTATTACCTCAAGGCGTTCGATTTCGAGCGCAACGAGCACGGCGCCATCGTGCGCCAGCCGGATGGCGAACGGCTTTATGTCAGCGTGTTTCTGCGCACGGCATGGGTGAGTCTCGCGGTCAGCCTGCTCTGTCTTCTGCTCGGCTACCCGGTTGCGTATTTTCTGGCAAACCTTCCCGCCAAATACAGCAACCTCTTCATGATCATGGTGCTGCTGCCGTTCTGGACGTCGATTCTCGTGCGTACCACGGCATGGGTCGTCGTGCTGCAGACTCATGGCGTCCTGAACGACATACTGATTCATCTGGGGCTCTCGAAGCACGGCGTCTCGCTCATCTATAACCGCTTCGGCGTCCTCGTGGCGATGACGCACATTCTCCTGCCGTACGCGATTCTTTCGCTCTACAGCGTGATGAAGGGTGTGCCGCATATCTACATGAAGGCGGCGCGCTCGCTCGGCGCCGGTCCGGTGCGCTCGTTCTTCCAGGCCTATTTCCCCCAGACGCTGCCGGGCGTGGGCGCGGCCGGCATGCTGACGTTCATTCTCGCGGTCGGCTACTACATCACGCCGGCCATCGTCGGCGGCCCCGATGACCAGCTCGCGAGCTACTACATCGCGAATCACGTGAATACCACCTTGAACTGGGGTCTCGCGAGCGCGCTCGCATCCATTCTGCTGATCGGCGTGCTCATCATTTATGGCCTCTTCGTGAAGCTCACTGGCGGCGGCATCAAACTGGGGTAATGACATGTTCAATTTTCCAGCCTATGTGACGGTCTGGGGCCGTCTTGGACGATTCACCCACCTGGGCGTCTCGCTCGCCGTGCTGCTGTTTCTCGTGCTGCCCGTGCTCGTGGTGATGCCGCTTTCGTTCAGCTCGCAGCCTTACTTCACCTACCCGCTGCCGGGCCTGAGCTTGCGGTGGTACCAGGACTTCCTCAGTAGCCCTGACTGGATGCTGGCGCTGAAGAACACGCTGATTACGGCGTGCTCCTCGACGGCGATTGCAACGCTGCTTGGCGTCACGGCTTCGCTCGGGCTCACGAGTCCGCGCCTGAAGGGCAAGGCCGTGATAACGGGCCTGCTCGTCTCGCCGATGATCGTGCCGCTCATCATCACGGCCGTTGGCGTGTACTTCGCGTTCAGCCCGCTGGGTCTCACGAGCAGCCTCACGGGCCTGATTCTCGCGCATGCATCGCTCGGTGTGCCGTTCGTGGTCGTTACCGTGACCGCGACGCTGGCCGGCTTCAACGAAACCCTCTCGCGAGCGGGCCGCAGCCTCGGCGCCTCGCCGCTACGCGTGTTCCTGCAGGTGAAACTTCCCATCATCGCGCCGGGCGTGATATCGGGGGCGCTCTTCGCTTTCGCGACTTCCTTCGACGAAATCGTCGTCGCGCTCTTTCTGACCGGCCCGGATCAGAAGACGATCCCGCGCCAGATGTGGGCGGGTATCCGCGAACAGCTCAGCCCGACGATTCTCGCAGTGGCGACCATTCTGGTCGTGATTTCGACGCTCCTTCTCGTGACGCTCGAGCTGCTGCGGCGCAGAACCGAACGCCTCAGAGGCACGGCCGGCGCGATCTGACGACATCGCAACGCGCAGCCTCAAACGCATACGTTGAAACTCGCAATCCGCAGCACGTTACCAGGTTAAACCAGGTCATCCAATCATGTTGTCAGAAAAGAAAGTCACGCAAACTGGCACGGCGAATCTTTCCGTCCTGCGCCAACGCATTGCTGAAGCCTCCGCGCTCGCCGAGGAAGTCGTGGTCCAGACGCTCATGCGCCGCGCGCAAATGGATGCGCCCACGCTCGCGAAGGCCCAGGCGCTCGCTGGGCGGCTGGCGCAGGGGGTACGCGACGCACGCATCGACGCGGGCGGCGTCGACCTGCTCACGCAGGAGTTTTCGCTGGACAGCCGCGAAGGCATCGCGCTCATGTGTCTTGCCGAAGCCATGCTGCGCATTCCCGACACGGAGACCCGCAATCAACTGATTCGCGACAAGATCGTCGATGCCGACTGGCGTGCCCACGTCGGGAAGTCGCCCTCGATGTTCGTCAATGCGACGGCCTGGGGCCTGCTCGTGACGGGCAAGCTGCTCAAGCAGCCCGACGAAAACGCGCTCGCCGAGGCGCTCACGCGCGTCGTGCGCAAAGGCGGCGAGGCCGTCGTTCGCGCCGGCGTCGCGTACGCGATGCGCATGCTCGGTAAGCAGTTCGTGACCGGCCAGACCATCGAGGAAGCGATTGGCGCGGCGAAGGGGCGCGAGAGCGGCGGCTATCGCTACTCGTACGACATGCTCGGCGAGGCTGCGCTGACCGACGAGGACGCACAAGCGTATTTCGAGTCGTACCGCCATGCGATCGAGGCCATCGGCAAGGACGCGCAAGGCCGCGGCCCCATCGATGGACCCGGCGTTTCCGTGAAGATTTCGGGCCTGCATCCGCGCTACGAACTCGCGCAACGCGAAAGGGTCATCGTCGAGCTTTACCCGCGGCTGCTCGAACTGGCGCAACTGGCGAAGAAGTACGGCATTGGTTTTCACCTGGACCAGGAAGAGTCGGCGCGTTTCGAGCTCACGCTCGAGATGCTCGAACTGCTGTGCAACGACCCGTCGCTGCGCGGCTGGAATGGCGTCGGCATCTCGCTTCAGGCCTACCAGAAGCGCGGCCACGCGGTCGCGGACTGGATCGTCGCGCTGGCGCGCTCGACGGGCCGCCGCATCAACATCCGCCTCGTGAAGGGCGCGTACTGGGATACGGAGATCAAGCTCGCGCAGGACGCCGGCCTGCAAGGCTATCCGGTGTTCACGCGTAAAGTGCATTCCGATGTGAGCTATATCGCGTGCGCAAAGGTGTTACTGGATGCGCCGGACGCGATCTTTCCGCAATTCGCGTCGCACAACGCTTTCACCATCGCCGCGGTGCATACGCTGGCCGGCAACAAGGAATACGAGTTCCAGTGCCTGCACGGCATGGGCGAGACGGTCTATGACCAGGTCGTCGGCCAGTCGAAACTCGGCCGGCCCTGCCGGATCTATGCGCCGGTTGGGCCGCACGCCACGCTGCTCGCGTATCTGGTGCGCCGCCTGCTCGAGAACGGCGCGAATTCGTCGTTCGTGAATCAGATCGTCGATCCGGCCGTGAGCATTGCCGATATCGTCGAAGACCCGGTCGCCAGGGCCGCGCGCACCGGTGGCAAGCCGCACGCGGGCATTGCGGCGCCCGTCGATGTGCTCCCCGGCCGCGTGAATGCGGCGGCCATTGCGTACGGCCATTGCGCGGATTTCGACGCCGCGGTGGGCGCCATTCGCGCAAACCGCATCTCCGCGCAATCGCTGGTGGTTCCGCCGGTGGCCCCGTTGGTGGCTGGTAGCGGCGAGATCGAATCCGATTCGACGCATCTCGTCTACAGCGCCGCCGACACGACCGAAGTGATCGGCAGCGTCTCGTTCTGCCGCACGAGTGCCGTTGCACAGGCGATTGCCGCAGCAAAGGAGGGCTTGGCGAGCTGGGCGCGCTCGGACACCGCGCAGCGCGCGGACACTCTCGAGAAGATGTCCGCGGAGCTCGAAGCGGCGAGCCGGCACCTGGGCGCGCTGCTCGTCCTCGAGAACGGTGCGACCCTTGCGGAGGCCGCCGAGGAGGTCCGTGCCGCCGTCAATCTCTGCCGGCTCTACGCCATGCAGGTCAGGACAGACGCCCGGCTGCGCGGGCGCAGCGGCCTTGGTATCGTTGCGAGCGTCACGCCGGTGTCGTCGCCGCTCGCGACGTTTGTCGGGCACGTTGCGGCTGCGCTTGCCTCGGGCAACGTGGTTGTCGCGACGCCTTCGTCGAAGGCTTCGCTCGTCGCTCACGAGGCAACGCGCGCTTTCTATCGCAGCGGTCTGCCGAGGGATGTGCTGCAACTGCTGCTTGGCTCGGGCGCGGTGGTGGGGCGCGAATTGCTGGCCTTCGAAGAGATTGCGGGCGTGCTGTTCGCGGGTTCGGCTCAGTCGGCCAGGTCGGTCGGCGCGCAGCTCGCGAAACGGGCGCGCCAGCCGAAGTTCCTCGCGCAAGTGGGCAGCGTCAACGCCATGATCGTCGATAGCTCGGCGCTCCCCGAGCAGGTCATCTCGGACGCCACGGTTTCCGCATTCACGCGCGCGGGGCAAAGCGCTTCGTCGCTGCGGCTGCTCTGCCTGCAAGACTCGACGGCGGAGAAAGTGCTGAAGATGCTCAAAGGCATGCTGAGCGAGCGCCATACCGGCAATCCGCTGTTCGCCGGCACGGATATTGGGCCGCTCGCGACGCGCGAGGCGAAGGATCGCGCCGAAGGCTATATCGAGCAGATGCGCCGCCTGGGTTATGCCGTGGCGCGCGGCAAGGTTTTCGCCGATCAGGCGAAAGGCAATTTCGTTGCGCCTGCAATCGTCGATATTCGCGACGTGGCCGCACTCCCGACGATCGATGCGAAAGTCTCGGGCCCGGTGCTCCATGTCGTCCGCTACAAGACCGGCGAGATGGATGGATTGTTGGCAGCACTGAACACTATCGGGTGTGGCGCACAGGGGCTGCATACGCGTATCAACGAGGCGGCGGGCAAGCTGCTCTCGGCGTCGGGCGCCAACAGCGTTTGTGTGAATCGCTCGATGCACGGCACGGTGCCCGGCATGCAGCCGTTCGGCGGTGCGGGCGCTTGCGGAACGGGGCCGATGCTCGGCGGTCCGCTCACGCTGTACGCGCTCACCGCCACGTCCGCGCCCGCTTTCAACGCGGACGCGGGGCCGTTCGCCCAGTCGGCGCGTGCCGTCAGCGAGAAGTTCTTTGAATTCCCGATCGAGTCGGCCGGCGGAAAGCTCAAGAGCCGCAGCGCTGAAATGGCGGCGGCAAAGAAGGCGCGCCTCCATAACGTGAACGCACTGTTTGCACTCGCCACGGCGCGCAGCACCGATTCCGCTCAGCGCGCTGCGCCCGGAAAGTGCAAGCAGAGCCTCGATGAGCTCGTGAGCCGCACGGCGACGATCAGCTTGCCGGCACTCACCGGTGAAGAGAACACGGTGGAGCTCTTGCCGCGAGGCCAGGTGCTCTGTACCGGCGAATCGCCTGCCGTTGTCCTTGAACAGGCGATGGTTGCCAGCGCGTTCGGCAATACGGTGCTGTTGTTCAAATCCGCGGTCTCGGATGAAATCGCGCAGGTACTCGGCGCAACGTGCCGCGTGGTGAACGCTGCCGACGTTGCGGCAACGATCAGAGGCGAAGTCGTGGGCGTGAAGCCCGACGCAGTCATGGTGGCGGCGAATCATTCCGCGCTTGCCAGGCTTCGTGTCGCGGCGGCCGAGCATATGAAGGCGCTGGTTCAGCCAGGCGTGGACGGCCAATACGACTGGACGCAGCTCGTGCGCGAGCGCGTCACGACCGTGAACGCAAGCGCCGCGGGCGGCAACACGCAGCTGATGGTATTGAGCGAAGACGCGGTGTAAGTCATGCTTGGGGGTAGGCGCTGCCCCTCAGCGCGCAAATGAACCGAAGGAACAAACAGTGCGTCTTGAAACACAGGAAGCTCACGATATCGCACGCCGGGCCGCCGTTAAGGCCGGCGCCAGCGATGAGGTCGCCAATGCGCTCGCGAATGCGGTAGTGTCCGCCGAATGGGCCGGCAGCCGCGCGGTGGGGTTCGCTCACCTGTTCGACTATCTCGACGGCTTCGTCAAGGGCCGCATCGCGAGAGACGCGAAGCCCGCGGTGACGTTTCCCGCACCGGCCGCGATCGCTGTCGATGCGAAATACGGCATCGCCCAGCTCGGCTTCGATCTGGCCTTCGACGAGCTCGTGCAGCGCGCAAAGACTTACGGCGTGACGGTGCTGTTGCAGGCAAACAGCTTCACGGTTGGCGAGCTGGGGTATTACACGCGCCGTCTGGCTGAGGCGGGTCTGGTTGCCATCGCCACGACGAACGCCACGGCGCAGATGACGACGCTGGAGAGCCGCAAGGCCGTCTACGGCACCAATCCCCTGTCGTTCGCCGCGCCGCGCGCGGGCGCGAAGCCGTTCGTGATCGACCAGGCTTCGAGCGCAACGGCGTTCGTGAACATACGGCAGGCAGCGCAGCGCGGCGAAGCCATCCCCGAGGGGTGGGCCGTCGATGCGCAAGGCAACCCCACGACCGACGCGCGCAAGGCCGTGCAAGGGCTCTTGCTCGCGTTTGGCGGGGCGCGCGGCGCCAACATTGCGATGATGCTCGAATTCCTGGTGGCGGGGCTGGCGGGCAGCAACTGGTCGATGGACGCACCGAGCTTCGCCGAAGGCAGCGAATCTCCGGGCGTGGGCCTGTTCGTTCTTGCCGTCGAGCCGGAACTCGTTGTCGAAGACTTCAGCGCCCGCCTGTCTTCGCAGATCGAGCGCCTGGCCGCGCTTGGCGTGCGGATTCCCGGCAGCCATCTCAACATCACGGAGATCGACGTGCCGGACGAGTTGCTCAGGAAACTCGAAGGAGACGGACATTGAACACGGCGGTATACGAATTCCATGAAGGCACGCTGCCGCTTCTGGTATCGATCCCTCACCTCGGAACCGAAATTCCAGACGCGGTGCGCGCGCAGTTGACCGATGTTGCCGGTGTGCTGGCCGACACCGACTGGCATTTGGACACGCTTTACGATTTCGCGCGCAGCGCGGGTGCGTCGGTGCTCGGGGCGAGGGTTTCCCGGTATGTGATCGACTTGAATCGCCCGTCCACGGGAGAGAGCCTCTACCCTGGGCAGACGACGACGGGACTTTGTCCGGCCGAGACCTTTCGGGGCGAGCCGCTGTACCGCAACGGAACGGGACCATCGGACGAAGACAAAGCGCAACGGCTCGAGCGCTATTGGCGGCCGTACCACGAAAAACTGCAAGCCGAGCTGACGCGTTTGAAAAGTCTCCACGGCCGCGTCTTGCTGTGGGAGGCGCACTCGATCGCGAGCATGCTCCCGAGGCTTTTCGAGGGCAAGCTGCCGGACCTGAATCTGGGCACGAACTCGGGACTCAGCTGCGACCCGCGCATCATGGAGGCCGTAACAGCGAGTCTCGCCGACCAGCCATTCACATGGGTACACAACGGACGCTTCAAGGGCGGCTTTATCACGCGCGAATACGGCCGGCCCGAGCATGGGGTGCATGCGATTCAACTTGAAATGTGCCAGTCGACCTATATGAATGAAGCGGCGCCGTTCGAGTATCGTCCTGACCTGGCGGCGAAGGTGAAGCCGGTTGTGCAGGGAATGCTTGAAGCGGCGCTGGGTGCGCTCCGGCAAATTTGACCCGCTAGCCCGTGAACGACTTCGCACGGTGGTTCATTATTGTTTGCAAATTAAATAGCGAAATCGGTTAGCGAACATTCTCACGCCGGGTGCCGTCCTCCTTTTAAAAATTATTAATAAAATTGACATTCCCCAGGCGTCGCCTATATTGTCCTCACCGTTGGATAACGTGTGTAAACAACGTCAGTGCACGAGCCGTTAGACTGCCCGCTACCGGACTCCGGCATTGAGCGCTTCGAGCGCGCGCGCGGAGCGCGCCGGTAGCGCTCGCTACGGCAACGCGCTTTGCGGCAGCTACACAGAAGTCATTGCGCCTTGGGTTTCGCACCTTCAGGGGAGGGGCGATCATGCGTTTGCCGTTCAGTTCACCCAACGAACGACCTGCGCTAGCGTGTCGGCATCGTATTGCCCGATCCGTAATAATGGGTTTGATGGCCTCTCTATGTCTGCTGGCATGGAGCGCCGCGCATGCCGCCGGAGCGGCCGCATCGGCGAGCGTTGCATGCGCATCGGCGAGCTGCGTATCAGCGACGCCAACACGGGCGGCGTGCAAACAACTGGCATCGGATGCCAAAGCCGCCTGTGACGCCAACGCGACGGAACTGGAAAAGGCCATCAAGCGCTATCCGGCTGCGTCGATCGCACCAACGCTCTCGAAAGATGCTCCGCCGGACGGCGAGGTCGACAAGAACGCGCCACCCGATGAGGCCGCCGCCACGGTAACGGCAGGTGGCGTACGCTTGTTTCCGCGTAACGAGCAGTGCTTTCCCACCGAGACGCGCAACATTTTCAGCGAGGTCGACAAGGTCGTGGTCGGCGACGATCGCACGCCGCGCCCAATGGACTGGTTCAACGGACACACCGTTCCGGATACGGCTCGCTCGGCCATCATGGGGCAGAACACCTGGATGCTGTGGGGCGAGGGCAACGAAGCGTTCTGGGGCTGGGTCCAGGAAAACGGTTACGGGATCGCGGATTTTCTCGTTCTGCTCAATTCGAAGAACCGCTCGCATCGTTTCAGGGATGGCGGGCTGATCAATCAGCCGGGCATGGTCGAGCGCGACACGCCCTTGACCGGGCTGGGCCTGTATATCGACGGTCCCGACGGCGACAAGATCAAAATGCATGCGCCCGCCAACGACGTCGACGCCAACGGGAAGCCT
This sequence comes from Paraburkholderia sp., assembly GCA_035277805.1. Taxonomy (GTDB): domain Bacteria; phylum Pseudomonadota; class Gammaproteobacteria; order Burkholderiales; family Burkholderiaceae; genus Paraburkholderia. Next base: position 49,264 of record DATEJU010000134.1, read on the forward strand.
GTGGAGCGCGTGAAGATGCCCAAGGGCGCGGAGCACCAGCACCAGACATTTTTCGAGGTCGGCGACCAGGCGCTGTATGACGAGGCCATCGCTCAACTCGGCGACGATGGCGTAGACCCGCTCGTCTATGGTTATCCATCCGGCGTCGTAGGGCTGCGTCTATTTCCCAATCCGGACTTCTTCGGCAATTCGCCGGCCGCGAAGAAAGCGCGCGAGCACTGGAACGAGCAGGTCGTCAGCGACCAGGGCAAGAGATACTATTCGACCGATCCCAAGTACGCCGACTTTCACGCCGATCCCTTGCTTGTGCGGCCATTTCGCGTGAGCATGGCGTGCTCGTTCTGTCATGTCGGCCCGCATCCACTCGCGTCACCAAAGGATACGGAGCAACCCGAGTGGGGGAATATGTCGAGCATGATTGGCAACCAGTACTGGTTGCCCTCGAACGCCTTCACGAATCTGAAGCGGCCGGAGAGCTTCCTCTGGCAGTTCGTCGCGAGCCAGCAGCCCGGCACCATCGATACGTCGCTCGTAGCCACGGATCACATCAACAATCCGAACACGATCAACGCGATCTTTGAAATGAAGGCGCGCCTTGCGCGCGCCGTCGTCAATCCGCCAGAAGCGCAAAGCAAGAGCAACCTGATGCTGCGCGGCATCGAGGACGCGCCGCTGTTCACGCTGGACCCGCGCCACACGCCGCGCGTGTTGCTCGATGGCGCCGACAGCGTCGGCATTGAAGGCGCGCTATTGCGGGTGTATCTCAACATTGGCGCGTATTCGGAGCAATGGCGCCGCGTGCAGAATACGATCGTCGGCTTCGCGCCGCAGCGGCCGTTCGATATTTCGACCATCAGGGCCAAGTCGGTTTACTGGAATACGACCGAACATTTTCGCGTGGAAGAACTGGAGAATTTCTTCACCTACGCCACGCAATCCGGCGCCACGGTGACGCAGCCGATGAAGCTCGCCTCGACCGAAGCGGGGCTGGTGCGAATCAACGCCGACAAGGTCGATAGCGAGGCTGGCCGCAAGGTATTCATAGAGAACTGCGCGATCTGTCATTCGAGCAAGCAACCGCCCAATTTGCCGATTACGTTTTCGCGCGATTGGCGCAGCGCGAAAACGGATGGCAAGAACGGTATCACGCTGCCCATGGACTTCGCCGACTGGAATGCGTTCAAGCTGAGCAAACCATGGCTTAACTATGTGAACCGGCTCGAGGACTATATCGGAGGCATGCCGAACCAGGGGCAGGACTTCTTTGAGAAGGATAACTATCTATCTACGGATGTGCGCGTGCCGATCACGCTTGTCGGCACCAATTCGCAGCGCGCGGTCGGCACCAATGCAATGCGTGGCCAGGTCTGGGATAACTTCTCGTCGGAAACGTACAAGTCGCTGCCTGCCGTG
>DATEJU010000135.1:0-5537 GCA_035277805.1 Paraburkholderia sp.
GATCAGCATCAGGCCCACCGCCCCTACTGCGTTCGGAATCACGGTGTAGAGGCTGATCGCCAGCACGTCATGCACGCCGAAGTCGCGGATCATCAGCGGCATCCAGAAGTTGAGCGTGAGCGATGCGCAGGTCAGCGAAAAATAGATGAACGCAAACAGATAAACGCGCGGATTGCAGAGCGCCGCGCCGAACGAGCGCGAGGCATGTGACGCCGGTGCCCTGGCGTGCCCGCCGGTGTCCGTGGCTTCGCCCTCGCGATGCGCGAGCAAATGGGCCTTTTCCGCATCGCTGAGCCAACGCGCCTGCTGCGGGCCGTCGACGAGCCAGAACGCCGCCATCAAGCCGAGCAACAAGGCGGGCACGCCCTCGATCGCGAACATCCAGCGCCAGCCTTCCAGCCCCATCACGCCGCCCATGTCGCGCATGATCCAGCCCGAGACGAGCCCGCCCAGCACGCCCGCCACGGCAACGCCCGCGAAGAAGATCGAGAACACCGCGGCACGCCGGCGCGGCGGAAACCAGTAGGTCAGATACAGCACGATGCCCGGAAAGAAACCCGCCTCGAACACGCCCAGCAGGAAACGCAGCGCGTAGAAGTGCGTGGGCGTATGCACGAACATCATGCAAGTCGATGCGATCCCCCACAGCAGCATGATGCGCATGAACGTACGGCGCGCGCCGAAGCGTGCGAGCAGCATGTTGCTGGGCACCTCGCAGAGCACATAACCCACGTAGAAGATAGCGGCGCCGAGGCCGTACATCGCATCGCTGAAGCCGAGGTCGTGCTTCATCTGCAACTGCGCGAAGCCGATGTTGATGCGGTCGAGGAACGATACGACGTAGCAGACGAACAGAAACGGAATGACGTGCCACGAGACTTTGCGGTACAGCAGGTCGTCGCTGGTCGGGGACGCAGCGGCGCTCGGCGCGAGCGTGGGGTCGGACGCGCGGTCCGTGATGATCGATTGCGGCATGTGCCTGTCTCCAAACTTTGGGGGAGATCTGCGCCACGCGGATCTCCGTTTAGTGGCGTCTGGCGCGCCTTGCGAATGAGTCGATGAAAATTCCGGCGACGGCGGCCCCAAGCTTGCGAGCAAAAAATTGCTGCGACGCAGCATACCTGCACCGCGACAACGAGCCGCTTGCGATCACCGTGGCGCATCATAGGAGTGCAGGAATTTATTTGTCAATAGCAAATCATTTCGTCCAAAGTAAACAATCGAAGACGACAGTCGCTCAGGCGGCCATGGCGGCTTCCGGGCAGCCGCCCTCGCCGCCGGGATTGCGTGCGCGCGTCTATGCTTCGTCTGGTGCCCAGGGAGGCAAGCCGGCCAACACCCACGGCGCCGCGCGGCGGCGTCTCAAGGAGGTCTTCATGAAAGCCATCAAGCTGATCGCGCCCGCCGGGCTCGACAATCTCAAGCTCGCGGACATCGCCGCACCGGGCGAGCCGCAGGCGGGAGAGATCCGCGTGCGGCTGCACGCCAGTTCGCTGAACTATCACGACCTGGGCGTCGTGCTCGGGCATATGGGCGCCGCCGACGGGCGGATTCCCATGTCCGACGGCGCGGGCGTGGTGCAAGCCGTGGGACCGGGCGTGAGCGAATTCGCCGTGGGCGACCGCGTGGTGTCCACGTTCTTTCCGCCGTGGCTCGACGGCGAGCCCTCGATCCCCGACTTCTCCGCGACGCCCGGCGACGGCGTGGACGGCTACGCCCGCGAAGCCGTGGTCGCGCCCGCCACGGCGTTCACGCACAGCCCGCGCGGCTACAGCCACGCCGAAGCGGCCACGCTTACGACAGCGGGCCTGACCGCGTGGCGCGCGCTGGTGGTGAACGGCGCGCTCAAGGCCGGCGAAACGGTTTTGGTGCTGGGCACGGGTGGCGTGTCGATCTTCGCGCTGCAGTTCGCCAAGGCGATGGGCGCGAGCGTGATCGCCACGTCGTCATCCGACGAGAAGCTCGAGCGCGCGCGGCAGCTCGGTGCGGACCACACGATCAACTATCGCCGCGAGCCGCAATGGGCGCAGAACGTGCTGGAATTCACGAATGGGCGCGGCGTCGATCACGTGGTCGAGGTGGGCGGCCCAGGAACGCTCGAACAGTCGATTCTGGCCACGCGTGTCGGCGGCCATATCGCGTTGATCGGCGTGCTGACCGGTCTCGCGGGCCCGGTGCCTACCGCCACGATGATGCGCCGCCAGCAGCGCCTGCAGGGCTTGATCGTCGGGAGCCGCCAGCATCAGATCGATCTCGTGCGCGCCATCGACGCGACCGGCGTCAAGCCGGTGATCGACCGTTCGTTCCCGCTGGAAGGAATCGCCGATGCATTCCGGCTGCAGCAAACGGGCGGGCACTTTGGGAAGATTGTTCTGGAGTACTGATCCAATGCGCAGGGCGTGCGGGCGAATCACCTGGGCCGGGAAGCCCGCTGCCTTGTGCCTGCCCCGCGCGAGCGTGCGCCCTGCGCGCCGCGCGCGAATTGCTCGCGATACGCAGCGGGACTCGTGAGCGCGATGCGCCGCTCCACTACACTCTATCTTCCACCACCTTCAACTTCCAGCTCGTAAGCCATGATCACCTGCTCCCTGCGCTACATCATCGACCCCTACCGCCTGGCCGAATTCGAAGCCTACGCAAAGATGTGGATCCCGCTGGTCGAGAAATTCGGCGGCCAACATCACGGCTACTTCCTGCCTTCCGAAGGCGCTAATAACGTTGCGCTCGCGCTGTTTTCGTTTCCGGGTCTCGCCGCATACGAAACCTACCGGACGCAATCGCAAAGCGATCCCGCCTGCCAGGCCGCCTTTCAATACGCAAACGATACTCGTTGCATAGTCAGCTACGACCGCAGTTTCATGCGCCCTGTCTTCGGGTAGGATGCGGGTTATGTGCCGCGCCGCCCGCGCCGCCGCCCCACTTCACCGCTCCCGACATGCAACAAGGCACTCCGGCAACCGCCGCCAGCTTTGCCAGTATGGGCGTCGACCTGCTCGACTTCTTCGACGTCACCCCCACATCGCTTTGGCTCGAAGACTATAGTCAGCTGCGCGCCTTGTTTGACCGCTGGCGTGAGGCGGGCGTCACGAACCTGCGTGCCTGGCTGGAAGAAGAGCCGCGCCGCGTGGCCGAGTGCTCGGCATGCATCCGTGTGCTGAAGGTCAACCAGCACACGCTCGCGCTCTACGGCGCGCGCAACCATGAGGAACTCACCGCGCATCTTGCCGACGTGCTGCGCGATGACATGTTTCAGGCGCATGTGGGCGAACTCGAGCAAATGTGGGAAGGCCGCACGACGTTTCAGAGCAAGAGCGTGAACTACACGCTCGGCGGCCGGCGCATGGACATTCTGCTGCGCGGCGTGATCCTGCCCGGACGCGAGGACGACTGGAGCCGCGTGCTCGTCTCGATCGAAGACGTTTCCGCGCTCGAAGAGGCGCGCCAGCGCGCCGCCCTGAGCGAGCAATATGCGCACGGCATCTTCGAGCACGCGCCGGTATCGCTGTGGGTCGAGAATTTCGCGGCCATCCGCCAGCTGCTCGACGAAGTGCGCATGCAAGGCATCGTCGATTTCAGGACGTTTACGGATGTGCACCCCGAATTCGTCGAGCGCTGCATGAGCGAAATCCAGGTGATCGACGTCAATCACTACACGCTGGGCATGTACCGCGCGCCCGACAAGGCCACGCTGCTCTCGCGCCTGCCCGAGGTGTTCCGCGACGACATGCGTCCGCATTTTCGCGAGCAGCTCCTCGATCTCTGGGAGGGCCGCCTCTTCCAGCAGCGCGAAGTCGTCAACTACGCACTCGACGGCAGCGAGCTCAACGTGCATCTGCAGTTCTCGGTGTTTCCGGGCCACGAAGAGGCCTGGGACCTCGTACTGCTCGCACTCACCGACATCACGGCGCGCAAAAAGGCCGAAGCCTACCTCGAATTCCTCGGCAAGCACGACGTGCTCACGAAGCTGAAGAACCGCTCGTTCTACGTGGACGAAATGAACCGCCTGCAGCGCAAGGGGCCATTCCCGGTGAGCGCGATCGTCGTGGACATGGACAACCTGAAGGCCGTGAACGACCAGTTGGGCCACGCCGCCGGCGACGCACTGCTACGCCGCGCTGGCGAAGTGCTGGCGAAAGCCATTCAGAAGCCTTACCACGCGGCGCGCATCGGCGGCGACGAATTCGTGGTGCTGATGCCCGGCGCCGACCAGCGCGACGCCGAACTGGTGGCGGACAGCATCGCGAAACTCGTCGAGTTGAACAACCAGTTCTACGGCGGACCGCGCCTGAGCTTCTCGCTGGGCTGGGAAAGTTGCGAAGAAGGCGAAAGCGTGGAGGCGATGTTGCGAGCCGCCGACGCAGCCATGTATGAGGCCAAGCGGCGCCGCAACGAGTTGCATCGCACCGGCGCGGATCTCGCAGGCCTGCACAGCCCGGCAGCCAAAGACGGCGGATGAATTCAACGCGGGCGTGGCGCCTTCGCACACGCTCGACACGCGCGTTTCACGCGCAGGCGTAGTTGCGCCTTGAAACGCCGTAACGAATTGAAATAATCAAACGGACACCTTAGCGATTCGGCGCCGCAAAAAGAACTGCCGGGAGCGAGGCGCCATGCGCCCTGCTCCCGGCTTGTGATGTGCCCTGCCGCCGCGCTTGCGCGGCAATCAACCGCGCAAGCGCGCACACGACCGGCAAGGTGACGAGGACAGCAACGCGCCGCTCCCGCTACCTTGCCTGGCACCCGTGCGCGCCACGCGAGCGGCGGCCTGCATCACGACGCGTTGACGGCGTCCTTGAAAGCCTTGCCGGCCGTGAACTTCACCGTCTTCGCCGCAGCGATCTGGATTTCCGCGCCCGTAGCCGGGTTGCGGCCCACACGGGCAGCACGCTGGCCGGTCGAGAACGAGCCGAAGCCGACGAGCTGCACGGAATCGCCCGACGTGACCGCCTTGGTGACCACTTCGAGGATCGCGTCGATTGCGGCTCCCGTGGCTGCCTTGGTCTCGCCTGTGCTTGCGGCGACTGCGTCAATGAGTTCCTGTTTGTTCATCTGCTACCTGTGTTGAGTTGAGAAAACCTGCATACCCTACCTCACGCGGGCCAAACAGGCAAATCGCGTTGCATATGGAAACGCAAAGCGCACGGGGCTTACAGGCCGCCATCGTCCCGGGAATGAATCGTGCGGGCGATTTTCTCGCCGATTTTGTGACTATTTCGCGTCATTTTACAAAAACCAGCGATATTCCCGTGCACCAATCGCGTTCATAAAATCGAAGTGGTCCTGCCGTTTATTTTCGGAATAAACCATGACGAAGTCGTCGCCGAGCCCCTCGCGCGCCCCCGCATGCCCGCGCATGGCGGCCACCGCCGAGAGCATGTCGACCGGAAAATCGACGCCGCTCGCCCGGTCCTCGTTGAGCGGCGCAATCGGTTCGCGGCCCGCTTCCAGGCCGTGCTCGATGCCGGCCAGGATGGCAGCAAGCACGAGATACGGGTTGGCGTCCGCGCCCGCGAGCCGGTGCTCGATGCGCAGATTCG
>DATEJU010000136.1:0-8368 GCA_035277805.1 Paraburkholderia sp.
CGCCGAGCTCGACACCGGCGACGCGCGCATGGCCGCCGTGCTCGAGCGTGTCGCGCGCGTGCGCGGGCGCGACATTCCGGTGCTCGTGCTCGGCCGCACCGGCACCGGCAAGGAATGGCTCGCGCGGGCGCTGCACCAGGATTCGCCGCGCCGCGATGCGCCGTTCGTCGCGCTCAACTGTGCGGCGCTGCCCGACACGCTGATCGAGGCCGAGCTGTTCGGCTACGAAGACGGCGCGTTCACGGGCGCCAAGCGCCGCGGCAGCGCGGGCAAGATCGTGCAGGCGCACGGCGGCACGCTGTTTCTCGACGAGATCGGCGACATGCCGCTCGCGCAGCAAGTCCGGCTCATGCGAGTGCTGCAGGAGCGTGCCGTCGTGCCGCTCGGCGGGGCGCGCGCGGTGCCGGTCGACTTGCGCATCGTCTGCGCGACGCACCGCGATCTGCGCGCGATGATCGCCGAAGGCACCTTCCGCGAGGACCTCTACTACCGCATCAACGGGCTCGCCGTGACGCTGCCGCCGCTGGCCGAGCGCACCGATCTCGACGCGCTCGTGGCGCGCGTGCTGACCCACGTGCGGCGCGAAATCCACGATGCACCCGCGCGAATCACGCCCGAAGTGCGCGACTACTTCGCGCGCTGCCGCTGGCCGGGCAATCTGCGTCAGCTCGCGAACGTGCTGCGCACCGCCGCGATCATGGCCGAAGGCGAGGACGCCATCGACCTGGTGCATCTGCCCGAGGATCTCGCGCACGACTGCGCGCCGGTCGAAAGCGACGATGACGCAAGCGCCCGCGACACCACTGTCCCGCAAACGCCCTTCGCCACCTGCGCGCCGAAAGAAAGCGCTCACGCCTCGCGCCCGGCGCGCCTTTCGGACTGGCAGGCGCGCCTGATCGACGACGCGCTCTCGCGCCACGATGGCAACGTCTCGGCAACGGCGCGCGAGCTGGGGCTGGCGCGCAACACGGTGTATCGGCATCTGCGGCGGCGCTGAGGCGCGCGAGACGGACGCAATCGCACCCGGGCGCACTCATTCGCACCCAAGCGCACGCATGCGCACCGAATCGCACCGGTCGCGCCGAGCGCCCCCACGCGCGCGGCCCGCTCTCACACGCCGCCCCGCCAGATTCGTGCCACCAGGTTAAGCTTCGCGTCAAACGCCTCTCCCACGCGCATCATGGCCTCCGCCCAGGAACTCCACCGCTACCGACGCAATCTCGCCGACGAACTCGACAGCGCCGCCGTCTACGACACGCTCAGCGCCGTCGAGAAGGACGCGGACCGGCGCCAGATCTTCGCCGGGCTCGCGGCGTCGGAGCGCGAGCATGCCCAGGTCTGGCACGACAAGCTCGCCGCCAACGGCGTGCGCGTGCGGCCGCACCGGCGCAGCGCGAAGACGCGCCTGTTGCAGACGCTCACGCGCGCCTTCGGTCCGTCGCTGGTGCTGCCCACCGTCGCCGCCGCCGAGTACGCCGACCGCGACCGCTACGCGCGCGAACCCGGTGCCGAGACGCTCTCGGCACAGGAGCAGCAGCACGCCGCCATCGTGCAGTCGATCGTGGCGAGCAAGCGCGCGCACGGCCAGTCGAGGGGCGCGCAAATCGCGGGCGCCGAATCCTGGCACAAGGGCGCGACCTCGGGCAACGACCTGCGCGCGGCCGTGCTCGGCGCCAACGACGGGCTGGTCTCGAACTTCTGCCTGATCATGGGTGTGGCCGGCGCCGGCAGCGCCAACCGTGCGATCCTGCTGACCGGCCTCGCCGGGCTGGTCGCGGGCGCGTGCTCCATGGCGCTCGGCGAATGGCTCTCGGTGACCAACGCCCGCGAGCTCGCGCGCACGCAGCTCGCCAAGGAAGCCGACGAGCTCGAGCACACGCCCGACGCCGAGCGCCACGAACTCGCGCTCATCTATCAGGCGAAGGGCATCGACGCCGACGAAGCCCGCCGCGTGGCGGCGCAGATCATGCGCGACAAGAACGAGGCACTCGACACGCTCGCGCGCGAAGAGCTCGGCATCGATCCGAAAGAGCTCGGCGGCAATCCGTGGACGGCCGCAGCCGTGTCGTTCTGCCTGTTCGCGCTGGGCGCGGCGTTTCCCACGGCGGCTTTCCTGTGGGCGCACGGCACGGCGGCCATCGTGCAATGCGTCGTGCTGAGCGCGCTCGGGCTTGCCGCCGTCGGCGTATTCACGTCGCTTTTCAACGGGCGCAGCGCGGCGTTCTCGGCGTTCCGGCAGATCGCCATCGGCCTCGCCGCCGCCGCGTTCACCGCGGGTGCGGGCCACTTGCTCGGGGTATCGGTTTCATGAACGCCGACGAATCCGGCAAGCACACAACCGACGCAAGACGCGAGGGCAACGATAGCGGGCCGAGCGGCAATGGCGGCGAGCGCGCCAACGTGCCCGAGACCGTCGCCGCAGACATGACCCCTGCGCCTTCGCGGTCTGCTGTGCCATCCGCGCCAGCCGTGCCGCTCGTGCGCGTGGAGCCGCTTGGCTGCACGTTCGAAGCGCCGCCCGAACTCACGCTGCTCGAGGCCGCCGCATTCGCCGGCATCCGCCTGCCGCGCCTGTGCCGCAACGGCACGTGCCGCACCTGCCTGTGCCGCGTCGTGAGCGGCGAGACGCGTTTCACGATCGAATGGCCGGGCCTGTCGCGCGAAGAAAAGGCCGAGGGCTATGTGCTGTCCTGCGTCGCGGTGGCACGCACGGATCTCGTGCTCGACGTGCCGGACGCCGAGCTTTTGTAGCCCTCTTGCGGCCCACTCGTGGCCCTCTCTCGTGGCCCACTTCGGACCCCGATCAAAACAAAACCGGCCCGCGACTTCACATCGCGGGCCGGTTGTTTTTTGCGGCGTTTTTGCGGAGCCGGGGCGTCCAGCGCCCCGCTGCGCAGCTTTATTTACCGACTTTACTGACCGCCGAAATACACCGATTGCGGACCCTTGCGGGCGGCTTCGGAGACGTAGCGCGCACCGGCCATCGACGACGAGCTGCTCACGCCGCCATACGAGCTGTCGCCCTGGGTCACGGGCGCGTTCACGGCCGTCGTAGCGACGTTCTGATTGCGCTGGGTCTGCTGGAACTCGACGAGCTGCGCGCGCACCTGGTCGCGCGTGAGGCCCTGGTCGGACTGGGCGAAAGCGGCCAGCGGCGCAGCGCAGGCAGTGGCGATGACAACGGCTTGAATGAGCGACTTCATGACGATTACCTCCAGAATTGTACGAATCGCCTGGCATGCTGCATCGCGTCGCGCACCGCAGGCGTCGAGTGGATTCTAGGCAAGTACGGGCTCCGGATATATGGCGATCGTGATGAATTCCAGTTGCGAATTTCGCAATAATCCCGGGCGCCGATGGAGCCCGGGAGTCCGTTAGCGCCCGCTCTCCGACGCATGCCCCGATGCTGCGGAACTGGCGCGAACGAAATGGTGCTCCATCCTTGTGCGCAGCACGCCATCGAGTGCGGCAAGCTGTTCGCGCAATCGAATTGCTTGCCCTTCCGTCATTTCGCCGAGAACGATTTTTTGCTCGAGAACGTCGCCGCACCGGGTGACGGCCCAACGGTCCACTGCCGCGGTTTCACCTTCGAGTACGGCGGCTGCCGTCGAGACAATCCCCAGATTCAATCTCGAGACGAGATGAACCGTATGCGTCAACGTGAAACCGGGAAGGAGGTGCGACCAGTCTGTACAGACTGCTGGGGAGGAGGCAGAGATATCTTGGCGCATAGAGGCTCCGGATGAGTGTTTATCGAACCGGTGCCAGCTATGCTGCTCCCGTTTCGTTGCCGTGAATCGGCCGCATCGCCTCAAAGGCGTCCACCTTGCCCGGGAGGGCAGGTTGGCGTCGGATAGTCCGACTCTGGATGCTTTACTGCTGCTTCTGTTCGACATCTTGAACGTCGGTCCATTATACCGAAACACTGACGTCGAACAAGAAGTCATTGAAGGGCGACCTCTCATCCGTCCCCCTCAGCGAAATAATCAGACGATAGCCACGCCGGATTGTTGTCACCAGGAGAACACTGAATTCGTTTTATCAGTATTTACCCTGACGCCCCGAGGACCTAAAGTGTCGCCATGGGTTACGCCGTCGTGCGAACCCCTTAAAAGAACTCGGAGGTCATAGTTATGAAGTCGCTTATCAAGGCCGCAGTCGTGGCCGCCATCGTCGCCGTTCCGGCTCTTTCGTTCGCTCAATCGCAACAGCAGCCTGTCACGCGCGCACAAGTTCGCGCCGAGCTGGCCCAGTTGCGCGCCGCGGGCTACGACCCGAGCGACTGGATGCACTATCCGGAAAACATTCAGGCTGCCGAAGCCCGCGTCGCCGCTGAGAAGGCCAATACGGCTTACGGTCCGTCGACGTCCGGTACGTCGCAGTCCGGTCAGTAATCCGGTCAAAGCCAGCGCAGGCAATGAAGAAGTCAATCAGGCCCGCCGCTCTCTCGAGCGGCGGGCCTGATCGTTTCTACCGTTGAAACATTGGCGGCATGGCGCTCAGTGAAGGCTATCCCGCATCTGTGCGCTGCCACGATTGCCACCGTGTCCACCGCCTCCACCGGATGACTGCCACTGTCCGCCACGGCCTCCACCGCCCTGCCGTCCAGCCGAATCGCCACCCCGTCCGCCACCGCCATGCCAGCCGGCCGAATCGCCACCTCGACCGCCTCCGCCATGCCAGCCGCCCGAGTCGCCGCCGCGACCGCCGCCATGCCAGCCGCCTGAGTCGCCACCGTGACCGCCACCGGGCCGCCCCCACCATCCGCCGTGACCGCCGTCATGCCAGCCGTGGCGATCGCGGTCATGGTCGCCGTAATAACCGCCGCCGCCACCGCCCCAAATGCCGACATTCACGCCGCCATACGCAGGCGCGGCATAGCCTGGCGCGTAGCCGTAATCGTCGTAATAGCCGGGTTGAGCGTAGCCGTAGTCGTAGCCCGGCGCGGCGCACCCCGCGAGCAGGGCAACAGCGCCGACCGTCAGCGCATACTTGAACATGACGATGTCTCCTTTCCAGTTGTAAGAAAGCTTCGTCAGATTCAAGTTCTCGCTGAATTGTGAGCGTGAGTTACGAATGTAACGGCGGTAACGGCGCGGGCGGCCGAATTCATCATCGAGCCGCTTCACGTGCTTAGTTGCGGCGGCCAAACGCGTCGTCGATCTTCCGATCGGTCTGATATTGGCTGAGCGAGTACACAGCCCAGATAGCGGCGGGAATCCAGCCGATCAACGTGATTTGCAGGATCAGGCAGATGATGCCCGAGATCGGCCGGCCAATCGTGAAGAACAACAACCAGGGCAAAACAAGTGCAATCAGCAGACGCATCCTGGGAAAACCTCGCAAGTAAAAAAATCAGTTGACGGGAGCGAATCGCGGCACGAGCGCGCCTTCGAATTCGACCAGCTCGAAGAAGACGGAAGCGGGCCGCGTCCAGATCGTGCCGTTCGCCGCCCGGTACACGATCATCGTGATCGATGGATCGGATTCGAGCGTCGCCTCGCAAACCAGTTCGTAGATGCCACCCTTGTAGTGCCGATAACGCACCATTGCCTTTCCCTCGTCGATCGCGCAAATCGGTTTTGCGCCACCGGCGTAGTGTATCAACGGATCGCGCGGGCCTTCGAGCCAGCATGGGTCTGCGCCGCCGTGCCACAGATGAGCGCCACGCCCGCCACCGCCGTCGCGCGCAGCGCCGCCCGCGGCTCGCCGGCTCGTGCGCGCAGGGCAATGCTGTGCAACAGCGCCGATGCCACGCGCGCAAGCATCGCCGGATCCGCATCCGCCGGCAGTTCGCCTTGCCGCACGGCGTGCCGCAAACGACGCTCGAAGGCCTTGTCGAATGCGCGCAGGCCCGCCGCGAGGCGCTCGCGCACCGCCGCATCAGCGACGGCCTCGACCGCCGCCGTGCCGATCAGCAGACAGCCGCGCTGTGCCTCGCGCGGCGGCAAGTACCACGCGAGCGCGCCATCGAAGACGCGCAGCAGCGCATCGGCAAGCGGAAGCGTCTCGTCGAGCGCCGCTTCCATTGCGGCGCGGCCCGCTTCGATGTAGCGCTCGACGGTCTGCAGGTAGAGCGCATGCTTGTCGCCGAACGCGGCATACAGGCTCGGCCGGTTCATGCCGGTTGCCGCGCTCAGGTCGTCGAGCGAAGTGCCCGCATAGCCGTTGTGCCAGAACGTGTCGCGCGCCTGCGCGAGCGCCTGCTCGGGATCGTAGGCGCGGGGCCGCCCGCGCGGGCGGCTATCCTTTTTTGTACCAGATTGCATAGAAATATTGAAACAGCCATTTTTGTTCACTATAGTACAAAAACTCGCCAAGGAGGATGACGATGGAACTGTACTTCGCCCCGCTCGCCTGCTCGCTCGCCACGCGTATCGCACTCTATGAAGCGAATGGGTCCGCGCGCTTCATTCAAGTCGATACGCAGTCCAAATTAATTGCCGAAGGCGGCGACTTTTATGCGGTCAACGCGCTCGGCCAGGTGCCGGTGCTGCGCGAGGACGACGGCTGGACGCTGACCGAAAACACCGCGGTGCTGCCGTGGGTCGCCGACCGCTTCCCGCAGGCGCAACTCGCACCGCCCGCCGGTACGCGCGAGCGTGCGCGCATGCAGCAGTGGCTCGGCTTTATCGGCACGGAACTGCACAAGGCCGTGTTCGTGCCACTGCTGGGTCAGGGCGTGGAAGAAGCCGTGAAGCGCTACGCGCGCGACAAGGTGGAAAGGCGCTTCGCACTGCTCGAAGCGCATCTTGCGGGGCGTACGTATCTACTCGATGCGTTCAGTGTCGCCGACGCCTATCTCGTCACCGTGCTCAACTGGGCGCCGTATGCCGGCATCGATCTCGCGCGCTGGCCCGCCGTTGCGGATTACGCACGGCGCATGCGCGAGCGCCCGGCCGTCGCGCGCGCCATGGCGGAAGAACTCGAACTGTTCAGGCGCGAACGCGAAAAGCAGAAGTAGCGGACGATCCGGCGCGCGTTGCGCTCGCCGCCTCGAAGGCGCGTTGCGTCGTTGCGTCGTTATCGCGCCGTTGTCGCGCCACGACGCGCGAGAACGATGCGCCGTCATGGTGTCACGACGCGAGAGCGGTGCGCCGCGCTCAAGTCGCCAGATCGGCGAACACAGCCTTTAGATCGCGGCCCGTGCGCATGCGGGCCTGCCGCACCACGCGCTCCTCGATTTCGGCAAGATGCCCGCGCATGGTGGCGAGCGCCGCGGCCTGATCGCCGGCTTCCAGCGCCGCGATGATCTGCGCGTGCTCGTCAGGCGCACACGAGGTGGCCTTCGACGGATCGAACAACGCCTTGTAGAGCTCCGTGCGCGTGACGAGCTGCGCAAGCGCTGCCACGAGCGCGGCGCCGCCCGCGAGCTCGGTCAGAATCAGATGAAACTGGCCCGCGAGACGCACCGCCTCGTCCACGCGGCCCTCGCGCAGCGCTTTCTTTTCGCTGCGCACGTGCGCGGCGAGCTTGCGGCGCATGCCCGCGCCGAGCGCGCCGCACAGCGTCACGACCACACCCGCCTCCACTACCTGACGCGCCCGGTACGTCGCGCGGATGTCCTCCTCGGAGGGCGACGGCACGAATGCGCCGCGATTGGGCTCGAGCACGAGCTTGCCTTCGAAGCCGAGACGCGCGAGCACCTTGCGCAGCGCGCCGCGCGTGCAGCCGAACGCAGCCGCGAGCTCGCGCTCCACGAGCTGCTGGCCCGGCGCGAGCTTGCCTTGCAGCAGCGCCGAGTTGATCGAGGCGTAGACGAGCGCTTCGACGTCGTCGGCGCTTTCGCCGGGGACGTGCCCCGTCTGCGTGCCGATCGCCTCGTCGATGTGAGGCGGTTCGCCCGTGCGGGCGGATCGTGTTGTAGAAGCCATGAAAGAAGGCGCATACGAACGGAACCAGGCGGCATTGTAGCGACGCGCCCGGCCGGACGATATACGCAGCGCCTGCGCCACCATCATTTTTCGCGCTATGCCGGGCATAGCTGCGGCGCCCAAATTGTTGACAATTATTCGATATAATGGTCAACCAATAGATGCAGTTAAGGTTGACCAGATGAGCACGACTTCCGACCCCATTGATTCCTGCCAGCACGTCGCGGCCGTATCGGAGCGCACGAGCGCGCTCGTCTGGTACGCCGTCATCGTCGCCATCGGGCTGAACCTGCGGCCGCTGCTCACTTCGATCAGCCCGCTCATGGCGACCATCCGCCAGGCCACCGGCCTTTCGTTCTACGGCGCCTCGCTGCTCACGAGCCTGCCGGTCGTCGCAATGGGGCTGGGCGCGTTCGGCACCGGCGTGCTCGCACGGCGCCTGGGCGAAACGCGCGGCGTGGCGCTCGGCCTCGTCGCCGTTGCGGCGGCTTGCG
>DATEJU010000137.1:0-5944 GCA_035277805.1 Paraburkholderia sp.
CACATCATCTTCCCGGACGGCAAGCGCGTGATCCTGCTGGCCGAAGGCCGCCTCGTGAACCTCGGCTGCGCCACGGGCCACCCGTCGTTCGTGATGTCGAACTCGTTCACGAACCAGACGCTCGCGCAGATCGAACTGTTCACGCAGGGCAAGAAGTACGAGAACAAGGTGTACGTGCTGCCCAAGCACCTGGACGAGAAGGTTGCGCGCCTGCATCTCGCGCGCATCGGCGCGAACCTGACCGTGCTGTCCGACGACCAGGCTTCGTACATCGGCGTCGAGAAGAGCGGTCCGTTCAAGCCGAACCACTACCGTTACTAATCGATACAACGCTGCATAACGCGATACAAGGCGGGCTGAGGTCTTAAGCCCGCTTTAAGCGACCAGCCGGATGCTGTGCAAACGCCCGTGCGCCGCGCCCCTCGCGGCCGCGCACGGGCCGCACACATCGCAACGACGCAAAAAGGAGTTTCCATGACCGTGCTGCTGACCTGGCTGATCAATGCGCTCGCGCTGTTGATCATCACCTGGCTCGTTCCGTCGATCCACGTGCGCAGCTTCGGCACCGCGCTGATCGTCGCGCTCGTGCTCGGCCTCATCAACGCTATCTTGCGTCCGGTGCTCATCATCCTCACGCTGCCCGTGACCATTGTCACGCTCGGCCTGTTCATCCTCGTGGTGAACGCGCTGTGCTTCTGGCTGGCGGCGTCGCTCCTGAAGGGCTTCGAGGTATCGGGCTTCTGGTCGGCGTTCTTCGGCTCGATCCTCTACAGCATCGTCTCCTGGCTGCTCTCGGCGCTGATCTTCGGCAACCGCAGCCTCGGCTGACGCATGTTCTGGCCGAAGCGCGAGGCTTCGGCCGGCTTATCAGAAAACCGATCATGAAACCGATCGAACTCTCATTTGAATTCTTCCCGCCGAAGACCCCGGACGGCGTCGAGAAGCTGCGCGCCACGCGCGCGCAACTGCTCACGCTCAAGCCGCGGTTCGTCTCGGTGACCTTCGGCGCGGGCGGCTCGACGCAGCAAGGCACGCTCGACACCATCGTCGAAATCGCCAAGGAAGGCGTCGACGCGGCGCCGCACCTCTCGTGCATCGGCTCGTCCAAGGAAAGCCTGCGCGAGATCCTGCGCCAGTACCGCTCGCACGGCATTCGCCACATCGTGGCGCTGCGCGGCGACCTGCCTTCGGGCATGGGCGCAGTGGGCGAGCTGCGCTATGCGTCGGAGCTCGTGGCGTTCATTCGCGAGGAAACCGGCGACGCGTTCCATATCGAAGTGGCCGCCTATCCCGAGTACCACCCGCAGGCGCGCTCGCCGCGCCACGACCTCGAGGCGTTCGCGAAGAAGGTGAAGGCGGGGGCGGATTCGGCCATCACGCAGTACTTCTTCAACGGCGACGCGTACTTCCGCTTCGTCGAGGACGCGAAGAAGCTCGGCGTGGATGTGCCCATCGTGCCCGGCATCATGCCGATCACGAACTACACGCAGCTCATGCGCTTCTCGGAGATGTGCGGCGCCGAAGTGCCGCGCTGGGTCGCGAGGCGCCTCGAGAGCTTCGGCGACGACCGCGAGTCGATCCGCGCATTCGGCCTCGATGTGGTGACGGACCTGTGCCGCCGCCTTATCGAGAACGGCGCGCCGGGTCTGCACTTCTACACGCTCAACGCGGCCGGTGCGACCAGGGCGATCTGCGAGCGGCTCGATTTGTGAGCGCTTGAGCGACGCTGAGATCCATGGGAAGCCGCCACCGCGCGGCGCCATGCAAACCGCGCGGCGCCTCTCACGAGGGGCCGCGCGGTTTTCTTTTGCGCGGGCATTCCAGCTAGTGCCCGTGATCTACGTCAAGCGGCGCGGATGAGAAGGTGCCGATAATCAAAGGTTCTTTTCTCTTATCCGCGTGACGCGCGCAATACATGGCATGCATCGTGCGCGGCCTCTGGCGCATGACGAATTCCATTCCCGAGATCACGCTGCAAGCCGGCACTTTCGCCGATGCCGTCGGCGCCTGGCGTGCCGGCGCGCTCGACGAGGCGCGCGCACGGTGTGCGCGGCTCATCGCCGCCAATGCACAGGATGCCGATGCATTGCACCTCGCCGGCATCCTCGCAACGGCTCGCGACCGGCTCGCGGCGCGCGCGCTGATCGAGCGCGCGCTCGCGTTGCGCGAGGACCCGAACTTCCTCGTGAGCCTCGCCCTGACTTACGACTCGGCCACCGAGACGCAGAGCGCCCTTGCTGCGCTCGGGCGCGCGCTCGCACTCAAGCCCGATTTTTCGATCGCGCTGAATAATCTCGCGAACCTCTACGCGGCCCAGGGCGACGTCTCCCGCGCGCTGGCCGCATTCGAGCGCGTGCTGGTGCTTTCGCCCGATTACGCGGGCGCGCACTACAACTACGGCAGCGCGCTGCTGGTGAGCGGCGACGCAGCGCGCGCGGAGGCGGCGCTGCGCCGCGCCGTGGCGCTCGACTCGGGGTCGGTGAACGCCTGGAACAATCTTGCGAACGCGCTGATCGCGTTGCGGCGCAGCGACGAGGCGCAGGCGGTGCTCGAACACGCCCGAACGCTCACACCCGAGTCCGACAACGTGCTCACGAATCTCGGCTGCCTGCTGCGCGCACGCGGTCGCCATGCCGAGGCACAAGCGGCGCTGGAGCGCGCAGTCGCACTTGCGCCGGACAATGCATCGGCGTGGAACAACCTTGGCAACGTGCTGGTGGATCTCTCGCGCATCGACGAGGCGCGGGCATGCTTCACGCGCGCCCTCGAGCTGAAGCCCGGCTTCGCCAACGCGTGGAGCAATCTGGGCAACGCGCACAAGCATGCGGGCGCGCTCGGGTCCGCGCTCGCGTGCTATCGGGAAGCGCTTGCGCGCGAACCCGGCAGCATCGGCGCGCATAGCAACTACGTCTATGCGCTGATGTTCGCCACCGACGACGGCCAACCGATCCGCGCCGCCGCCGAGCAATTCTCCGTGCAGCAAGAACGCGCGCTGCTCGCGCAGCCGATGGCATACGCGACAGTGCCCGATGCGCGACGCCGGCTGCGCATCGGCTATGTCTCGCCGGACTTTCGCAACCACTGCCAAATGCTGTTCACGACGCCGCTGTTCCGGCATCACGACCATGCGGCGTTCGAGATCGTCTGCTATTCGAGCGTCGCACGGCCGGACGAGACGACGGCGCGCCTCGCCGCCCATGCCGACCTGTGGCGCGACGTGCGCGAATTCGACGATGCGCGCCTTGCGCAGCAGATCGTCGACGACCGCATCGACATTCTCGTGGACCTGACCATGCACATGGACGGCGCGCGCCGTCTCGTGTTCGCGCGCCGACCCGCGCCAGTGCAGGTCGCGTGGCTCGCTTACCCGGGCACCACGGGCAGCGCGGCGATCGGCTGGCGGCTCACCGATCCGTGGCTCGATCCCGCCGGCGCGCCGGAAGTGGACGATCAGTACACCGAGCGGTCGCTGCGCCTGCCCGACACCTTCTGGTGCTACGACGCACTCGCGCCTGGCATCGAGGTCAATGGGCTGCCGGCGCTGGCCGCGGGAGATGACGGCCACCTCACGCTCGGCTGCCTGAACAACCCCTGCAAGCTCACCGACGCCACGCTTGCGCTCTGGTCGGGCGTGTTCGCCGCGCTGCCCACGGCGCGGCTCGTGCTGATGGCGCCGCCGGGCGCCGCGCGCGAGCAACTCGCGGCGCGTCTGGCGGCGCGTGGCATCGATGCCGCGCGCGTGCGCTTCGTGGGCTTTCAGCCGCGCGCGGACTATCTGCGCACGTGGGCGCAAATCGACATCGCGCTCGACACGTTTCCCTACAACGGCCACACCACGAGCCTCGATGCATTCTGGATGGGCGTGCCCGTGCCCACGCGCGCGGGCCGCTCGGCGGCGAGCCGCGCGGGCCTCTCGCTGCTCGCCAATCTGGGCCTGCCAGAACTCGTGGCGCACAGCGATGCCGCATACGTCGAGATCGTGGTGTCGCTCGCGCGCGATCCGGCGCGCCTTGCCGCGCTGCGCGCGGGCCTGCGCACGCGCATGGCGGCCTCGCCGCTGATGGACGGCGCACGCTTTGCGCGCAACATGGAAGCCGCTTACCGGCTCATGTGGCGCGACTGGTGCGAGCGCGCGCGGCCGGTGAACGGCTGACACGGCCGCGCGGAGCCGCGTGGTGCTGCCTGGTGTCACCTGGTGTTGCCGGGGGCCGCCCAAAAAAAACGGCGCACGGGCGGACGCAGCGCCGGATGCCCGCGAAACTGCAAGCGGAATAACGGCGCGGTATGGTCCGTTGTCGGGTGGGCTGACGGCAGGCTCGCATACCGGCCGGGTACCCGGGCCGAAGTGTGGCGCGTCATGAAATCGGTGAAAAGCCGTGGAAAATCGGCGGGAGAACGGCAAAAAAGCGGCCAAAGCGCGGCCGGCGCATGTTCTGACAGGCAATGCGACGCGACACGAGAATCGGCCCGGGACGCCGTTCGCAGCAAGCCTGTCAACCAGGCATTTCCTGCTCGCAATGGTCATTTTGGCCGGCTTGTGAGCGCGGGCCGTGCTCAAGTAAGATCGCGCTACGCTGGCTTAAGCCGGCACTGAACTGGAGGAAACATGAAAGAAAACAAACTGTTGCGCGCTGCACGAATGACGTCCCTCGTGGCGCTCGCAGCGGCATCGATTGGAGGAGCCTCCCTCGCGCACGCCGCGGGCAGCATCCCGAACAAGACGCTCGTCTACTGCTCGGAAGGCAGCCCCGCCGGCTTCGACCCGGCCCAGTACACGACCGGCACCGACTTCACCGCGAACACCTTCACGGTCTACAACCGCCTCGTCGAGTTCGAGCGCGGCGGCACCAAGGTCGAACCGGGTCTCGCGCAATCGTGGGACGTCTCCCCCGACGGCAAGACCTACACGTTCCATCTGCGCCATGGCGTGAAGTTCCAGACCACGGCGTTCTTCAAGCCCACGCGCGAATTCAACGCCGACGACGTCGTGTTCACGTTCGATCGCATGCTCGATCCGAACAACGCGTTCCGCAAGGCATACCCGGTGTCGTTCCCGTACTTCACCGACATGGGCCTGGATAAACTCATCGCCAAGGTCGAGAAGGTCGATCCGTACACCGTGAAGTTCACGTTGAACGAGCCGAACGCGCCGTTCATCCAGAACATGGCGATGGAATTCGCCTCGATTCTCTCGGCTGAATACGCCGACCAGCTGATGAAGGCCGGCAAGGCCGCCGACATCAACCAGTATCCGGTCGGCACGGGCCCCTTCATCTTCAAGAGCTACACGAAGGACGCGACCATCCGTTTCGATGGCAATCCTGATTACTGGAAGCCGGGCGCGGTGAAGCTCTCGAAGCTGATCTTCTCGATCACGCCGGACGCGAGCGTGCGCGTGCAGAAGCTCAAGCGCGACGAATGCCAGGTGATGACCTACCCGCGTCCCGCGGACATCGCGCCGCTGAAGGCCGATCCGAACATTGCGATGCCCTCGCAGCCGGGCTTCAACCTCGGCTATCTGTCGTACAACGTCACGCACAAGCCGCTCGACAAGGTCGAAGTGCGCGAAGCGCTCGACATGGCGATCAACAAGAAGGCGATCATCGACTCGGTCTACCAGGGCGCGGGCCAGGCGGCGACCAACCCGATGCCGCCGACGCAATGGTCCTACGACAAGAGCCTGAAGGCGAACCCGTATGACCCCGCGAAGGCGAAGGCGCTGCTTGCGAAGGCGGGCTTGTCCAACGGCTTCGACATCACGCTCTGGGCGATGCCGGTGCAGCGCGCCTATAACCCGAACGCGCGCCTGATGGCCGAGATGATCCAGGCCGACTGGGCGAAGATCGGCGTGAAGGCGAAGATCGTCACGTACGAGTGGGGCGAGTACATCAAGCGCGCGCACGCGGGCGAGGACGACTCGATGCTGATCGGCTGGACGGGCGAC
>DATEJU010000138.1:0-2628 GCA_035277805.1 Paraburkholderia sp.
CTTCTTCGAATGGTTCGGCGAGCAGAACGCCGACGTGCTCTGCGTGCAGGAAATCAAGTGCTCGCAGGACGACATGACGCCCGAATTTCTCGCGCCACACGATTTCAAGGGCTATTTCCAGCACGCCGTGAAGAAGGGCTACAGCGGCGCGGGCGTCTACACGCGCCACGAGCCCGACGACGTCATCATCGGCTTCGGCAGCGAGGAGTTCGACCCGGAAGGCCGTTACGTCGAGACGCGCTACGGCAAGCTCTCGGTGATTTCGGTGTACGTGCCTTCGGGCTCGAGCGGCGAGGAGCGCCAGGAGGCGAAGTACCGCTTCATGGACGCGTTCTTGCCGCATCTGGAAGAACTCAAGCGCGAGCGCGAAGTGATCCTGTGCGGCGACGTCAACATCGTCCACAAGGAAATCGACATCAAGAACTGGAAGGGCAACCAGAAGAACTCCGGCTGCCTGCCCGAAGAGCGCGCCTGGCTCACGAAGCTCTTCGACGACGTGGGCTATGTGGACGTGTTCCGCAAGCTCGACCCGCGCCCCGAGCAGTACACGTGGTGGAGCAACCGCGGCCAGGCCTACGCGAAGAACGTGGGGTGGCGTATCGACTATGAGATCGCGACGCCCGGCATCGCGGCCACGGCGAAAAACACGTCCATCTTCAAGGACATCAAGTTCAGCGACCACGCGCCGCTGACCATCGACTACGACTACAAGATCAAGAAGCGCTGAGCGTGCTGGACGCGGCGGCCGGCGCCGCGTCGTTCCCGCTGTGCCATGCTGGCGCGCTTCAGGCGCCATGCCGGGCGCGACCCGGCGCGCACAGCATCAAGGCGCGGACACCACCTTGCGCTTTTGCACCGCCGGAATGCCCTGATAGTCGGGCAAACTCGCAAGCGGCTTGCCGATTGCCTTCGCGTAGAGCGGCATCATGTCGGCGAGACGCTTGACGATGTCCGCGCGCCGCGCCGGCGTGTACGGATGCACGTAGATGAAGCCCTGATCGCGGTCGGCGCGTGTGGCCACCGCGAGCTTGTCCCAGAGTGTGACTGCGGCGCGCGGATCGTAGCCCGCGCGCGCGGCGATGTCGCTGCCGATCACGTCGGCCTCGGTCTCGTCGTCGTGGCCATAGTGCATCTCCACGAGGTGCGAGCCGATGCCGAGCGGGAACATGCCGAGATCCGCGAGGCCGAAGAGCTGCGGCACCACGCCCGCCTCGATCTGCGCGGCCTGCTGCTCGCCCAGACGCTCGCGCACGTGCTCGCGCACCGCATGCGCGATCTCGTGGCCGAGCAGCATGCCGAGCTCGTTGTCGTTGAGCTTCACGCGGTCGAGCAGGCCGCCGTACACCACGATCTTGCCGCCCGGCAGACAGTACATGCGGATGTCCGGCGAGCGGATCACCGCCACTTCCCACTTCCAGCTCTTCACACGGTCGCTCCACTTGAGCGCGTAGGGCGCGAGCCGGTCGACGAACTGGCGCACTCGCTGCGCGTGCGGATCGGAGTCGGGGTAGAGCAGTTTCGAGTGCGCCGCGCCGCGCACGATCTCGTTGTATTCGGCGGCGGCCTGCGCCTCGAGCATCGGCGAGGGAATCAGGTTGCGAAACGCGGCGATGTTGCCGAAACGCACGACGTGGCCCGTGTTCGGGCTGCCAGGTGTGCCGGCACCGGCATTGCCGGACGTGGCGGCAGGGTTACCCTGCGCCGCGCTCCCGCCCGAGGACGCGGTACCCGCGCCAGGCGTTTCCGCGGCGCTGGCGGGCGGCGCCGGCGTGGGCGCAGAGCTGGCCGATGTGCTGCCGGACGCGCCAGTCGATGCGTTGGTGGCTGCGGCGGCGGCTGCATTCTCGGCGGCGCCGGCGATCCCGGCGTGGAGCGCGCCCCAGACGGGCAGCGCTGCGGCGAGCGCCAGCGCGAGCGCGCGGCTCGCCGCGCGCATGCGCCAAGCCGAAGAACCGGCGCCGCGCGCGTTGCCGCTCGCGTTTGCACGTGCGTCGTTCAGCCCCTGATCCGCGGTTCGGTGCGCGTCGCTCCATCCCGGACGTCTGTGCGTCGGACGGCGGGCGGGCACGGCATGCTGGGGGGACTTCACGACCGGATTCTCCACGGGGCGATACGAATGAGCAGGAGCATACCCGGTACCGCGAGCACCGTGCAGACGATGAAGTAATCGAACCAGCCGATCTTCGCGACCACGTAACCGCTTGCCGCGGACGCGAGCGTGCGCGGCACCGAGGCGAGGCTCGTGAACAGCGCGAATTGCGTGGCGGTATAGCGTGGATCGGTTGTGCTGGCGATATACGCGGTGAAGGCAGCGAGCGTGAGGCCGGTCGCGAACGTCTCGAGGCCGTAGACGAGCGCGAGCGCGGCGGCGCGCGGGTCCAGCGCGAGCTGCGCGTTCAGTCCGATGGCGCTGGCAAGGTGCGCGACGCCGTGGCTCACCGACACGATGGCGTCATAGATGAGCGCGAGCGAGGGCGAACCGGGACCGAGTTGCGCGAGCCAGGCGAAGCCGAGCGTCGAGACCATCTGCAGGAAGCCGAAGATCCACAGGCCGCGCCCGATGCCGATCTTCACGAGCGCCACGCCGCCGATGATGCCGCCCGCAAGGCTCGCGCCGAACGCGGTCAT
>DATEJU010000139.1:0-8394 GCA_035277805.1 Paraburkholderia sp.
GGAGACATCGACGGCGAACGGACGCACCTGGCGAATCGCATCACTGACGTTTTGCGCGTTCAAGCCACCACTCAAAACGGCCCGACGCGCGAGCCCTGCGGGGATAAGTGACCAATCGAAGACCTTCCCGCCGCCGCCGTAGCCTTCGACATGGGTGTCGAAAAGCAGGCCGCTGGCTGATGAATAACGGTTTGCCGATTTTATCAAATCGGCCTCGCGAGTATCGGCCGCCACCCGCAGCGCGCGCAACCAGGGCAAACCGGCAACCGAGGCCAGCGACTCGCACTGCTCGGGCGTTTCGTCGCCATGAAACTGCAGCAGCGTGAGCGAGACGTTGCTCGCCACCTCGCTGATCCATTGCGGCGTGGCGTTCACGAAGAGCCCCACCACCGAGACGAACGGCGGGAGGTCGTGGGTAAGCTCGACGGCCTGGGCCACGCTCACCGAACGCGCGCTCGGCGGGTAGAACACAAGCCCGATGGCGTCGGCGCCGAGGTCGATGGCGTGCGCGACCGCTTCGGGCGTCGAAAGCCCGCACAGCTTGATGCGCGTGCGATGCGTGGGGGCGGTGGCGGGTTGCTCGGCTGACGTCATGGCTTGAGGCTCGATGGCTTGTTTCGCTGCTTCACGTTTTGCTGGGATCGGTCCAGACCGTGCTCCATGGCACGCTCGCCGTATGCGCAGCGGGTACTGAGAATGCGTCAGGATAGCCTACTTGCGCGAGATACAGGCCGTCGGGCATGAAGGTCGGCGCGGCCTTCGTGCGATCGAGCCCCGCCAGCACCTCGGCCATCCACGCGGCCGGATAGCGGCCCCGCCCCACCGCCACGAGACAGCCCATCAGGTTGCGCACCATGTGGTGAAGGAAGGCGTTCGCGCGAAAGCGAAAGTGGATGAAGTCGCCAAGCGGCCGGATGTCGATCTGATACAGGTGCTTCACGGGCGTCTTCGACTGGCATTCGGACGAGCGGAACGCCGAAAAATCATGCTCGCCGATCAGGCAGACGGCCGCCTCGCGCATCGCGTCGACGTCGAGCGGCGTGTGGATCCAGCCCGCACGGCCCGCCAGCATGGGCGAGCGCACCGCGTTCACGTAGAGCGCGTAGTAGTACGTGCGCTCGAACGCCGAAAAGCGCGCGTGGAACGCCTCGGGCATCGGCTGGGCCCATTGCACGGCCACCGTCGGCGGGAGGAACGCGTTGGTGCCGCGCACCCACGAGAATGGCGCGCGATCGAGATCGGTGTCGAAGTGCACGACCTGGCCGAGGCCGTGCACGCCCGTGTCGGTCCGGCCCGCGACGATGGTGGGCAACGGCACGGTGGCGAATTCGCGCAACGCGCGCTCGAGCGCGTCCTGCACCGTCTTGCCGTGCGGTTGCGATTGCCAGCCGCAGAACGCGGCCCCGTCGTACTGGATTCCTAGCGCGATACGCATATGGCAGGCGTCGGCGTCAGGACAGTGGCGAGAGCGTCGACAGCAGCGCCTGCGCGTCGGCGCGCGTGGCGTGGTCGTTCGACTCGATCACTTCGTTGATCAGCGCACGCGCGCCGGCCAGGTCGCCGAGCTCGATGTATTCGTGCGCGAGGTCGAGCTTGTTGCGGGCGATGCGCGAGAGCTGCTCAGGCGTGAAAACCGGCAGCGGCTCGGCGGAATCGGCCGGCAGATTCAGATCGAAATCGAGCGTGAGCGCACCGAAGCGCGGCGCGCCCAGGCCCGCGATCGCACCAGCGCCCGCGGTGCCCGCTTCGATGGCCTCGCCGGCCGGCGGCACGGGCGGCTGGGCGAACGGCAGCGCCTGACGCGCGATCGTCTCGGGCGTCGCGACCGGCTCCGTGGAGAGCGGGACGCCGGGCATGGGCGGGGGTGTTTCGACGCGCGGCGGCAACGGCATGTCGAGGCCGCCGAGGGCGTCGACGGCGGCCTTCGGAAACTCCTGCGGCACGTCCTGCTTCGGCACTTCCAGATGGGGCATTTCTACTTTTTGTTCTAGTGGGACAGCGGATACCGCAAACGATCCTGGAGGCGCTGCGGGCGCGGTCTCGTCGCCCGGCATCCGGGGTTCGTGCAGTTGCGGCGCTGCGGCCGGAGCAGGCGCTGCGGGTTCGGTGGATGCCTCGGGCGCCGGGGCTTGGGCGGCAGGCGCCTGCTCCTCGGCCTGATGCTCGGACTGAGCGCCTGGCATCGTCAGCTCGATCGGGCGCGGCTCAGGACGGCCTGCCTCGGACGCTGCGTCGGCCCTGGGCTCACCCTGCGCTTGCGCCTGACGCGCCGGCTCTTCCATTTCGCCCACCGTGCGCAGCCCGGCCAGCCCCTCGGGCGGCAGCGCGGACGCGCCCAGCTCCGCCGCGGCGGCCAGGCTCGCGGCATCGGCTGCGTCGGCGAGCGATTGCGGCTCGCCCGGCTCGGGTTTCGCCTCGGTTGCTGCTGCGGCAGCAGCCGCAGCAGCTGCCAGTGGCGCAGCAGGCTGCGCCGGCGTTGCGCGCGGCGCCGGCGCATCTTCGCGTTGAGGCTGAGGCGCGGCAGACGGCCCGGCAGACGAGCGCGGCGGCTCTGCCGCGTTTTCGTTGGCCGCCGGCTCCGCCGGCTTGCGACGCTTGCGCATGAGCAAGCGCACGACCAGCGCGACGAATGCCAGCACGAGCGCAGCCACTACGCCGAGCGTCACCGGCGAGACTTCGGGCTGCGCGCCGCTTGCGCCCAGCACCGTGCCGCCCGCCGGGGCGCCGCCATGTGGCGCTGCCGTCCCGGCCGGCGCGCCGGCCACTTGCGCCTGCTTGCCGATGCCGTGCTGCTGCAACGCCATCAGCACGCGATTCTTGAGTGCAAGCAACTGTTGCAGACTCGACACCGTGACGGGCGCCGATGCCGCCGCGCCCGGCGTCGCCGACGCACCCGATGCCACCGGTGCGGTCTGGACGGCGCCGCTCCACGAATGGGCGTCGCTGGCCGATGCGGGCCCCGCCTCCGCTTCGGCGGAAGCGCCGGACGCCGTCGATGCATTCGCAGCGCTTGCGCCAGCCTCCAAAGACGCCGATGCGCCAGCCGCGCCGCTCGCCGCGACCGCCCCGGCATTCGCGCCTGTGCCGGCGCTTGCGGCTGCGGCGGCCTGTGCCGGCGCTGTCGTTGCTGCTGAAGTTGCCGCCGCGGTTGCCGCAGCCCCCGCGCCATTGGTCGCGGAGCTGGAGCCCGTGGCACCGGAAGCCGGCGCAGCGCCCACCGCCGCAGCCGGTGCGCTCATCGCGGCGACAGGCGCCGAAGCCCCCGCCGCAGGCGCCGAAGCACCGGCTGCGGCGCTCGCCATATCCGGCGTCCCCGGCACGTTCAGCACGGCGCCTACTTTGAGGCGGCTCGGATCGTGCTTCATGAACGCCGCGGGATTCGCGTCGAACAGCGCCTGGCTCGCGCGCGCGAGCACCGCCTTGTCGTGCGACTGCGTGACGTCGACGGCCACATCGTGCAGCGACTGCCCCGCGCGGACGGTGTATTGACCAACCACCGGCAACGCCGCCGCAGCGGCGGACGCGCCCGATGCACCCGCCGCAGCGCTACTTGCCGCTTCTGCCGTCGCAGCGCCGCCTTGCGCATGAACCACGCCGACGGCGCCGGCCATGGCGACTAGCGCCGCCGCAGAAGCGGCAACGGCTGCGCGCAGCGTCCGCCGCGCATTCATGTTTTGTTTGTGAACGGATTCAAATCGAACGATCATCAGATGCCCTGGCACACCGCTCGCGCGGCAGTCGATGAAACGGAGGGTTCGTTGCGGGTGGACTCGCTGGCTGCAAGCCAGTTTCCGGCATGAATCGGGAAACAATCCGGAAATAAAAAAGCGCCGCGACTGGCGCGGCGCTTTTTGTCACCCTGTCTACGCGTCATTAGGCGCGTAGTTTAATTCATTCACTTGTCGAGCAGAATGCGCAACATGCGGCGCAGCGGCTCGGCGGCGCCCCACAGCAACTGGTCGCCGACCGTGAAGGCGGACAGATACTCGCCGCCCATCGCCAGCTTGCGCAGACGGCCGACCGGCACCGAGAGCGTGCCCGTGACAACTGCCGGCGACAGTTCGCGCATCGAGACTTCGCGCTGGTTCGGCACGACCTTGACCCAGTCGTTGGCCGAAGCGAGGATGCCGTCGATCTCGTCGAGCGGCACGTCCTTGTTGAGCTTGATGGTGAGCGCCTGCGAGTGGCAGCGCATCGCGCCGATGCGCACGCACAGACCGTCCACCGGAATCGAGCCCGGCTGGCCCATGGCCGGCTTGCCGAGAATCTTGTTGGTTTCGGCGCCGCCCTTCCACTCTTCCTTCGACATGCCGTTGCCGAGATCCTTGTCGATCCAGGGGATCAGCGAGCCCGCGAGCGGCACGCCGAAATGTTCGGTCGGCATGGCGTCGCTGTTCATGGTGGCGAGCACTTTGCGGTCGATGTCGAGAATCGCCGACGACGGATTCGCGAGATCGCTCGCAACCGCCGCGTTGAGCGCGCCCATTTGCGAGAGCAGCTCGCGCATGTTCTGCGCGCCCGCGCCCGAGGCGGCCTGGTAGGTCATCGCCGTCATCCAGTCGACGAGGTTCTCGCGGAACAGGCCGCCGAGCGCCATCAGCATCAGGCTGACCGTGCAGTTGCCGCCGATGAAATCCTT
This sequence comes from Paraburkholderia sp., assembly GCA_035277805.1. Lineage (GTDB taxonomy): Bacteria > Pseudomonadota > Gammaproteobacteria > Burkholderiales > Burkholderiaceae > Paraburkholderia. Next base: position 4,640 of record DATEJU010000139.1, read on the forward strand.
CTGACCCTTGACGAGCGCGTCCTTGATGACGTCGAGGTTGACCGGGTCGAGGATGATGACCGCATCGTCCTTCATGCGCAGCGCCGATGCCGCGTCGATCCAGTAGCCCTTCCAGCCCGCCGCGCGCAGCTTCGGGTACACCTCGTTGGTGTAGTCGCCGCCCTGGCACGTGATGATGATGTCGCACTTCTTGAGCTCGTCGACGCTGTTCGCGTCCTTGAGCTTCGTCTCGTTTTTGGCGAACGACGGCGCCGCGCCGCCTGCGTTACTGGTGCTGAAAAACACCGGTTCGATCAGGTCGAAATCGCGTTCTTCCTGCATGCGCTGCATCAGCACGCTGCCGACCATGCCGCGCCAACCTACGAGACCTACATTCATGATTAACCCTTGAAATGGACACTTCCCCGCTTCGCTCGCCCGGCGTGGCCGCGCGGGGAAGATGAGCGGGCACGACGAGCGATCAACGAATGGTGATCGTTTTGGTAATCGTCGTTTTCGTGGTGATGGCGAGCGACATCACACGGGCCGTGCCGTGGATGTTCGAAACAGAAGTGATCTGGGGGATCGTCGCCATCGGAATAATATACACGAAAACCGTAATTTCGCGCGGGCGCTACCCGCATTTTCCGTTATTTACGACGCGCCTCGCGGCAGCGTCGTTCAAAGCCCGCGCAACGAAAAAAGGGCACGCCTGAAACCCGCCCAGGCATGCCCATTTACAACGGCTTTACAGCGCCGCGAGCACCGCGTCGCCCATCTGGGCCGTGCCCACCTTCTTGCAATCCGGCGTGACGATGTCGGCAGTGCGATAGCCCTGTTCGAGCACCTTCTTCACCGCGGCCTCGATGCGGTCGGCCTGTTCGGCGCGGCCGAGCGAATAGCGCAGCATCATGGCGGCCGAGAGAATGGTCGCGAGCGGATTGGCGATGCCCTTGCCCGCGATATCCGGCGCCGAACCGTGCGACGGCTCGTACAAGCCCTTGTTGTTCTTGTCGAGCGAGGCCGAGGGCAGCATGCCGATCGAGCCCGTGAGCATCGCGGCTTCGTCCGAGAGGATGTCGCCGAACATATTGCCCGTGACCACCACGTCGAACGCCTTGGGCGCCTTCACGAGCTGCATCGCGGCGTTATCGACATACATGTGCGAGAGCTCGACGTCCGGGTACTCCTTCGAGACATCGATCATGATGTCCTTCCAGAACTGCGAGGTCTCGAGCACGTTGGCCTTGTCCACCGAGGTGAGCTTCTTCTGGCGCTTTTGCGCGGCCTGGAAGGCCACGTGCGCGATGCGGCGCACTTCGGGCTCCGCATAGCGCATCGTGTCGAAGCCTTCGCGCGCGCCCTTGAAGTTGCCGTCCGGCGCCTCGCGCGTGCCGCGCGGCTGGCCGAAGTAGATGTCGCCGTTCAGCTCGCGCACGATCAGGATATCGAGGCCCGAGACGATCTCCGGCTTGAGCGACGAGGCGCCCGTCAACTGCGGATAGCAGATCGCCGGACGGAAGTTCGCGAACAGCTCCAGATGCTTGCGCAGGCCCAGAATGGCCTGCTCCGGGCGCAGCGCGCGCTCGAGCTTGTCGTACTTCCAGTCGCCCACGGCGCCGAACAGGATCGCATCTGCGGCCTTCGCCAGCGCGAGCGTGGCTTCAGGCAGCGGATGGCCGCTCGCCTCGTAGCCCGCGCCGCCAACGGGCGCTTCTTCCAGCTCGAACTTCTCGCCGAGCGCGTTGAGAACCTTGACGGCTTCCTTGACGATCTCGGGGCCGATGCCGTCGCCCGGCAACACTGCAATCTTCATCCTGTGATTCCTCGCTGTAGGGTTCTCGCGCAAACTGCGCGTTCAGTGCGTGTGCAGGGCCTGCTCAGATGACGCGGTTCTTCAGCCACGGCTGGCGCGCGAGGCGCTCGGCTTCGTACTGGCGGATCTTGTCGGCGTGGCGCAGCGTGAGGCCGATGTCGTCGAAGCCGTTCAGGAGGCAGTAGCGGCGGAACGCGGCCACTTCGAACGGATATTCCTTCGCGCCGTCGGTCGTGCGCACGACCTGCTTGTCCAGATCGATGGTGAGCTGGAAGCCGTTGAACGCATATGTTTCGTTGAACAGATGATCGACGTCCGACTCGGAGAGGACGATCGGCAGCAGGCCGTTCTTGAAGCAGTTGTTATAGAAGATGTCGGCGAAGCTCGGCGCGATGATCGCGCGAAAGCCGTACTGGTCGAGCGCCCACGGCGCGTGCTCGCGCGAGCTGCCGCAGCCGAAGTTCTTGCGCGTGAGCAGAATGGACGCGCCCTGGTAGCGCGGCTGGTTCAGCACGAAGTCCGGGTTGAGCGGACGCTTCGAGTTGTCCTGGCCGGGCTCGCCATGGTCGAGATAGCGCCATTCGTCGAAGGCGTTCGGGCCGAAGCCGGTGCGCTTGATCGACTTGAGGAATTGCTTCGGGATGATCGCGTCGGTGTCCACGTTCTCGCGATCGAGCGGCGCCACGACGCCGGTGTGTACGATGAATTTTTCCATGATCCGTGATCCTGATGGATGCTGATCGGGCCGAGCGCTTTCGGGACCTTGCCGAAAGCGCCGGCTGCAAGCTGGGTTCGAGCTGTATTCGAGCTGCGTTGCGAGGCAAGCGCCGACGCGTGCGTCAGAGCTTTTGCTGCACCGTGCGCGCAGAGCCGCTGATGTCTTCGCCGACGCCTGCCACGGTGTTGCAGCCGGCCAGCGCGAGGAGCCACCCCGCCATGGCGAATAGCGCGACGCGACGCGCGAGTGCATGTGCCTTCATAGCGCTTATCCTTGTTCCTGATTCGGTACTCAAGCCAGCTTGCGAATGTCGACGAAATGCCCTTCGATTGCCGCCGCGGCGGCCATGGCCGGGCTCACGAGGTGCGTGCGCCCGCCCGCGCCCTGACGGCCTTCGAAGTTGCGGTTCGATGTGGACGCGCAGCGCTCGCCCGGCTCCAGCCGGTCGGCGTTCATCGCGAGGCACATCGAGCAGCCCGGCTCGCGCCATTCGAAGCCTGCCTCGGTGAACACCTTGTCGAGGCCCTCGCGCTCGGCCTGCGCCTTCACGAGGCCCGAGCCCGGCACGACCATCGCCAGACGGACGTTCGACGCGACGCGGCGGCCGAGCTTCCTCACGACGTAAGCGGCCGAGCGCAGGTCTTCGATGCGCGCGTTGGTGCACGAGCCGATAAAGATCTTGTCCGGCTTGATCGATTCGATCGGCGTGTTCGGCTCGAGCGCCATGTACTGCAGCGCGCGTTCCATCGCATCGCGCTTGACCGGGTCCTTTTCGCGCTCGGGATCGGGCACGCGACCGTCGATCGAGGTGACCATTTCCGGCGAGGTGCCCCAGGTCACTTGCGGCACGATGTCGGCGGCGGAAAGCTCGACCACGCGGTCGAAATGCGCGCCGTCGTCGGTGCGGAAGTTCTTCCAGTACTCGACGGCCTGATCCCACTCCACGCCCTGCGGCGAGAACGGGCGGCCCTTGAGGTATTCGATCGTGGTGTCGTCCACGGCGACCATGCCCGCGCGCGCGCCGGCTTCGATCGCCATGTTGCACACGGTCATGCGGCCTTCCATGGAGAGGCCGCGGATCATCGAGCCGCCGAACTCCACGGCGTAGCCCGTGCCGCCCGCCGTGCCGATCTTGCCGATGATGGCGAGCACGATGTCCTTCGCGGTGCAGCCGCGCGGCAGTTGGCCCTCGACCTTCACGAGCATGTTCTTGCTCTTCTTTTGCAAGAGCGTTTGCGTGGC
>DATEJU010000140.1:0-5510 GCA_035277805.1 Paraburkholderia sp.
CGAGGGCGCCTTCGGCAAGCCGGCGAGCATCGCGCATTCGGCGAGCGTGAGATCTTTCAGATCCTTTCCGAAGTACACGCGCGCCGCGCTCGCGAAGCCGTAGGCGCGCTGCCCCAGATAGATCTGATTCATGTACACCTCAAGAATCTGATCCTTGGAGAGCTTCGACTCGATCTTGTAGGCGAGCAGCATCTCGTAAATCTTGCGCGTGTAGGTCTTCTCGCTGGAAAGGAAGAAGTTGCGCGCCACCTGCATGGTGATCGTGCTCGCGCCCTGCGAGGCATGGCCATTGGTGAGCGCGACGATGCCCGCGCGCGCGATGCCCGTGAGGTCGACGCCGCCGTGCTCGTAGAAGCGCGCGTCCTCGATCGCGAGGATCGCCTTCTTGAGATTGTCAGGCACATCCTGGAAATGGACGATGTCGCGCCGCTCCTCGCCGAATTCGCCGATCAGCACGTGGTCGCGCGTGTAGATGCGCAACGGCACCTTGGGGCGATAGTCGGTGAGCGCGTCGAGCGACGGCAGGTTCGGCGTGGCGACGATGAGCGCATAGCCGAGCACGAGCGCCATGCAGGCGGCGGCGCCCACCATCAGCCCAAAAAAGCCGATGAGCAGCTTGAGCCACCAGGGCCGCTTGCGCTTGTGCGGCGCGCGCGGTTCTGACGGCGGAACGGACGAGGGAGGCTGGGCTTCTTGCATACGGACACCGGAAAAACAGTCCCGCGATTATAGCCGCCTGCCCTGGTGCGCTTTCGGAATGCTTACGTCGGGCGCGTGGCGGGGCGAAGGCGATGGAGACAGGGGGACTGGCGGGACGGCCTGAGCGCATAAAGGCACTCTAGTCCTGTCTCGAATGCGCGAGAAGCTTGCGCAAAGGTGAGGCACGCGCGGATTGGCCATCCGGACGAGTGTGCGCGGCAAGCGCCGCTTCGCACAATTTCACCCTGAGCGCGTCACGAACGGTTCGCGGCGCGACGCACAAGGGAGGAATGCGATGAGCTTGCTCAATCCGTTGTTGTTGGGCGCACGCCGCTTTGGCGCGGGCATCGATGTGGGCGCGCGCGGCGTCACGCTGGTGATCCTGAGCCAGCGGTTGTTCGGCGGCGGGCCGCTGCGCATCGAGTGGCTGGGGCGCGCGCCGCTTGCGCGCGAAGTGCTGTCGGGCGCGGAGATCGTCGACCGCCAGGCGCTGGCGGGCGCGCTGCAGGAGGTGTTCGGCGTGCTGCCGCCCACTTGCGCGCAAGCCTCGCTGCGCTGTGCGATGGCGCTGCCCTCCGGCGCGACGCTCCTTGCGTCCATGCCGCTCGCGCGGTTGGCCTCTGCGGACCGTGGGCGGCGAGCCGACCGTGTGGACCGTTCGGGCTTCTACACCGAACTCGAGCCGCTCGTGCTGGCCGAGGCGGAGCGCGTCTCCGGCGTCGAGCGCACCGAGCTTGCGGTGGACTGGCGCGTCGGTCCGCTTGCGCTCGAGTGTGGCGTAGCGTCCGTGCACGAGGTGCAGGTGACGATCGCGGCTACGGCGCGCGCCCATCTGGAGGCACGCATCGAATGCGCCGCGATGGCGGGTGTCGCGCTGTCCGCAGTGGACGACGAGGCGCATGCCGCGCTGCGCGCGATGCGCCATGCCGCGGCGTTCGAGTTGCCGCCGCACGAAGCCTGGGCGGCGCTGTGGATCGGCGCGGACGGCGTGCACGGCTGGTTCATCACCGAAGAGTCCGTCGTGCGGACCATGCGCTTTCCGGCGCTCGAGCACGCAGATCTCGTAGAGGCGCTGCGCGATCTGGCGGACACCGAGCAGACGGGCTGCGCGTTCGTGGCCGGCGACCTCGCCATGTTGCACGGCGCGCATTTCTCGCTCGCCGATATCGGCGATGTGCTGGGCTGTCCAGTGCTGCCATTCGAATGCGCACCGCTCGCCGACGCCGACCGCCCGCTCGACGCCAGTTTGCAGAACGACCCGTCGTGCGCTGTCGCATTCGGACTCGCCATGCGCGGGGTGAGCGAATGAGCGGGGGGGCTGGCAGCAGGCACGCGGCGCCGGCCGACGCGCGCCACGGAACCGCTGTGCCGGGAGCGGGGAGCGATGGATTCAACTTGCTGCCCTGGCGGCAGGGCGCGATGCGGCGCCTGCGTAGACGCCGCGTGTTCGAATGGCTGGCGGCGTTGATCGTGGGCGGCGCATGCGGTGGCGCGGTGGCCGGGTGGCAACTGCTCGAGCGCACCCGCGCCGAGGCGGGCCGCGAGGCGGTGGAGCAACAGCTCGCGCGCCTCGATGTGCCGCTGGCGCTGGCGCGCAAGCTCGTACGCGAAGCCGACGAGCGGCGCGCCGCGCGCGCCGAGGCACAGCAGCGGGCAAAACCGCTCGCGCAGGTTTTTGCGCTCGTCGAGGCATTGTCACGGGTGCGCACGCAGGGCGTCGTCCTCGAGCAGTTTGCGCAGCGTGGCGAAGAAACCGAACTGCAGGCGAGCGCAGCCGACGAGGCCGCGGCGGCTGCGTGGCTCGCACGCCTGCATGCGCTCCCCGGAATCGAGGCGGTCGATGTACGTGAATTGAAACGTGCGCAGGAGGGCGTGCTCACGCGTGAGCGCGCGGCCCGTGGTGCGCCGATCCGTGTGGCGGTGCGGCTCGCGTGGAAGGGCGCGACGGCAAAGGTAGCCGGCGCAATACATGGCGTGGGCGCGAAGGGGGCGAAATGAATGCCGCGCTTGGGATACGTGCGCGCTCCGCCGGGCGCTCACGCACGGCCGGCCGTGTGTCAAGACTCTTCCGCGGCTGGCTGCCCTTGCGCGCGTGGAGCGGTAGGCGGCGCGCCGCCTTTGCCGCGGCGCTTGGCTTGCTCGCGGCGGGCCTCGCGGGCGGCGCTTGCGTGATGCTGGACCTGGGCGGGGGGCTGGCGGCGCAATCCGCGCTGGCCGATGCCGAAGCGCGGCTCGCGGGCGCGCGGCAAACGCTGGAGCGTCTGCCGGCCTTGCAGCGCGACGCGCAGGAGTGGCCGCAGCGTGTGCGCGATGGCAGCGCCGCCGGTGACATCCGCAGCGTGTCGCAGCTTGCGGCGCAGGCCGGGCTCGTGCTGATCGCGCTGGAGCCGGCGGCTTCGGGCGGCACCCGGGCGCAGGCGTACCGGGCAACGAAGCTGGTTGCTCTGGGCAGCTTCGGGCAACTGCGTGCTTTCCTCGAAGGACTTGCGGCGTTGCCCGAGCTTGCCGTGCCTGCGGAGCTTACGGTCAGACGCAGCGGCGCAGGCCTCGCCGTCTCGGCCATGCTGCAGGTGTTCGATGGACTGCCCGCCGCCGCCTTTACGCGCAATGACGAAGAAGGCGGCGCGCTCGCGGACCCGTTCGCGAGCCAATTCACCGGTGTCGAGGGGGCTGCGGGGAGCGAGCGCGGCGCTGCCATGCGTCTCGCCGGCATGCTCGTGGAGCGCGGGCGAGCCGTTGCCCTTGTCGAAACCGCCGAGGGCACCGTGGCTGTGCAGACCGGCGCCACGCTCGCGGGCGCGCACGTGTCGAGCGTGGATCCGGCGCGCGTCGTGCTGTCGCTCGACGGCGCGACGCACACCCTGAGCTGGGCGGAGGACGCCAAATGAAGCCCGGACAATCGGCGCGTTTCGGCGCGGGCTTGGCGTGGCGTGTCCGTCGGACTTCAGCTCCAGTGCGCAGCACGATCCATTTGCTCAATTGCGTGCTCGGCGTGCTCGTATTGAGCGCGCAGGCCGTGCCGGTTGCACAAGGCGCCGTGCCGCCACCGCTGCCGGCGTGGCGCCAGGCTGCCGCGCCGGTTGCGCGTTACGAGATGCCGCCGCTACCGCCAGGCGGAACGGGCGGAGAGGCCGATGCCCCGGCGGGCTGGGTCGTGAATCCGTTCGTGTCCGAAAATGGCGCAGGCACGGCCTTGCTACCCGGCACTGGCGAGGGAGAGGGCATCGATCCAGCAGCATTGCGCGCGGCGCCCGCGTCAACGCCGGCGGCCGGCACCGCCGCGTCCGAAGTGTCTGCACCGCTTGAAGGGCCGCCGGTGCCGCTGCGCGCGCCCGCACGCCTGAGCAGTGCGGCGCCGGACGACGATGGCCTGCCGCCCGACCGCCCGATCTCGCTGAATTTCCAGCGCGCGGAGCTAACGGCCGTGCTGCACGCGTTTGCGCAGTTCACGAAGCTGAACATCGTTGCGAGCGAGCGCGTGCGCGGCCAGGTCACGCTGCGCCTCGACCGCGTGCCATGGCGTGCGGCATTCGACCTGCTGCTCGCGTCCAACGGCCTTGCCATGGAGCGCACCGGCCGCGTGATCTGGGTCGCGCCCGCAGCAGACCTCGCGGCGCGCGAGCGCCAGCTGTTCGAAGCGCACGCGCGCGCCGCCGAGCTGGAGCCGCTCGCGAGCCGCGCGTTCGAGCTTCAGTACGCGCGCGCCGAAGACCTGCGTCGGCTCCTCACCGGCTCCGGCGCGCAGCGCGCGCTTTCGAAACGGGGCGCCGCCGTGGCCGACGCGCGCACGAATCTGCTGTTCGTCACGGATTTGCCTGCGCGCCTCGACCAGATTGCCGAGCTCATCCGGCGCCTTGACGCGCCCGCGCGCCAGGTGCTGATCGAGGCGCGTATCGTCGAAGGGGACGAAGGCTTGTCGCGCGAACTGGGCGTGCGGCTCGGGCTCTATCCGACCAACCCGGACGGCGTTCCACGCGGGCTGCACGGCGGCGCGGTTGGCACCGTCTACGATTTGCCGGCGGGGCCGCTGTCCGGCTTCGATGCCGCGCAGCTCGGCCTCACGCTGCTGGCCGCGCGCGCGACGCGCCTGCTCGACGTCGAGCTCAGTGCGCTCGAAGCCGAGGGGCGCGGGCGCGTGGTGTCGAGTCCGCGCGTCGTGACCGCCGATCGCACCAAGGCCGTCGTCGAGCAGGGTACCGAGCTGCCTTATCAGGCCAAGGTCGGGCAGGGCGTTTCAGGCGTGCAATTTCGCCGCGCCACTCTGAAGCTGGAGGTCGAGCCGCAGATCACGCCCGATGGCCGCGTGATCCTCGACCTCGACGTGGCCAAGGACAGCGTGGGCGAGCAAACCGCCGCTGGTCCGGCGATCCACACCAAGCACGTGCAGACGCGCGTGGAGATCGAGGACGGCGGCACGGTCTCGATTGGGGGCATCGATGCGACCGACGACCGGGACGATGTGACGCGCGTCCCGCTCCTGGGCAAAATACCGTTTTTGGGCGCGTTGTTTTCGCACCGCGCGCACCGCGACAGACGCACCGAGCTGGTGGTGTTCATCACGCCGCGCGTGGTCAACGGGGATTGAATGAGGGGCGCCGGCGTAAGATGCATGGTTTGGCCTCAAACTAATGCAGCGCCGCGAGGCGCCCTGAAAAGGGTCTGACCGCAGCCGCCGCAGGCTCGACAATGCCGCCGCTTTGCCAGTAAGCTGCGGCACCAACCTTTCGTAGGAAACGCTGCAAGTGCGGGACGCAAACGCCAATGTATTTTTCGTAGGGCTCATGGGCGCCGGCAAGACGACCGTGGGCCGG
>DATEJU010000141.1:0-8304 GCA_035277805.1 Paraburkholderia sp.
GTTGGGACTGTTGTAGATCATTTGCATGGCGACACTCCTTTTTCCTGTGCTCCCTCACTGCTTGTACCGATACATGGAGCGTTCGTTCTGGAATTCAAGGGGTGGGTCCCACATCACCTCTTTATCCGAATGCCTTCCCTATTTCAGCTTTTCTCCTTTTTTCAGGGTGCAACAAACCGGGTGCATCGTTTAGACATGCTGCCCAAGAAACGTTTCAAGCAGGGCTGCAAAACTGTGAGATTCCTCTACAGGGGCCAGATGTGCGGCGTCGAGCAATTCGAAGCGTGCGCCGGGTATGGCCTGCGCCAACGCTTCGGTGAGCGCGGGTGGCGTGCCGCTGTCATGGCGTCCGGCCACGGCCAGCGTGGGCACGCGCAACTGCGCGAGTCGTTCGTGAACGTCGAAATCGCGCAGCGCTTCGCATGCGCGCGCGTAACCTTCCGCAGGCGTCCGTAATAAAACGTCACATATTTGTGCGGCGGTATCGCGATGGGTAAGACGGAAGCCGGCGGTCAACCAGCGCGCGAGTGTCGTATCGGCGAGCGCTGCGAGACCATCGCTGCGAACCAGTGCCGCACGTTCGTCCCAGGCCGCGCGTGTTTCGGGCGCGGTGCGGCTCGCGGTATCGCACAGCGTGAGCGAGCGCGCGCGCGAGTTCGTGCCCGCCTTCGCGTCCGACGCTGCATCGGACGTTGCATGGTCTAGTGCGAACTGTTGCGCGATCATGCCGCCCATCGACATGCCGACGAGGTGTGTCTTCTCGATGCCTTGTGCGTCGAGCAGCGCAGCGAGGTCGGCGGCGAGGTCGCGAAAGCCGAACGCCGCGCGCGAGACGGCGCTCGCGCCATGGCCGCGCACGTCGTAGCGCAGCACGCTATAGCGATGCCGGAAATGTCCCGCGAGTGTGTCCCATACGGTGAGGTCGCCGCCGAGCTGATGAATGAATGTCAACGCGGGGCCGCCGCTGCGGTCTTCGAAGACGTAGCGCGTATCGATGCCGTTGACAGTCGCTTGCATGCGTTCCTCCTTGACCTTGAGGTCGGGAGTCCAGCCGATTGCGAGTCCCTGCGTGAACGTCGTTCCTGCGTCGCAAACGGCGCGCCCGAAAGTGACACGTGTGTGGGCGCGGCGACGTTCCTGGCGCTATCCGTGTTGCATCGTCTGTGTTGCTTCGCCGTCTGCGTGCGGTGTCTCGTGCTGGGCGCGGCGGCGGATTCGTTCGAAGCTTTTCCTCAGTGGATTCGTATGCTCGTTCTTTGCCACCCACAGCCTGTGGCTACAGGCGTTCTGTCCCGCTTCGAAGAGTCGTGCATTGCCGCCTTCGAGTGCATTCGATACGGGGCGCTTCGGTGATTTTCAGTATGCGCTATTTCACGCAAACGTGCGGGCAGATGGGCCGGCGTCGTCGCGCGCAAGCGACTTTGTTGGGTGCTTGTGTGTGCCAGGGCGCTCAGGGGTGCATCGGCGCGTCGGCGGGAGGCGCTGGCGGCGCGTCTGGTGTCGCCGGTTGCGGTGCTGATTGCGGTGACGTTTGTGCTGCGGGTTGTGGCTGCGTTTGTGGTGCTGATGACGGTGCCGATCGTGTCGCCGGCGGCAACGTGAGCGAAGGCGCCACGGACGGTGACGCCACTGGCGGCGTGCTGCCATTCGCATCAGCTGGTGCCGCGTTCGTGGTGGCTGGTGCCGCTCCTTGCTGTACCGGCGAGGATGTCGCGGCGTTATCTCGTGCGCCCTGCGTCGCATCGTTCGTCATATCGCTCGCTACACCGCTCGCCGCATCGTTCGCGGACTGCGCGGCATCGCTCATGTCGTTCGATGCCGTGGGCACGCTGAGCGCGCCGCGCCACAGCAGTTCGACCTGGGTGCCGTTCGGTTCGGTCTGCACGAGCCGTACCGGCAGCCAGCCGAGCGAAGGCGCGAGCCACACGTCGATGCGGCGCTTGTCGCCTTCATGACGCGGCAGCCGCATGAAGTGGCGCGCGGTGACGAAGCCGTGGTCCGTGCTCACCGTTTCGTCGCCGATGGTGGTGATGGGCCAGGTCTCGCCGCTGTCGTTATCGACGACGTAGAACTCGCGCGTGACGCCGGGCTTGTAGGCATCGGGATCTCCTCGCACGAGGCTCGCGAGCTGCATCACCATGCTGAAGCGGTCCTGAGCGCCGTCGGGCAGCGCGAGCGAGTTCGGCGTGCGCGTGAAAACGATCTGCTTCTCATTGCGGTTGAAGATCGTGAAATCTGCGAGACGGCGCCCGCGCTTTTCGATGTACTGGTCGGGCGCGAGGCCGAAGGCATCCACATGGCCGCGACTCGTCCAGTTGAACGTGCCGACGAAGGGCAATGGTATCGACACGACCATCTCATAACGCTTGCCGTCGCTCTTCCAGTGGATCGTGCCTGGTTGATTGCGTGCGCCGTTAAAGAACGTGTCGTACTGGAGCTCGCCCGAAGGCGGCACCGAGAATTTCACGCCGTGCGAAGCCTGCTGCGCCTGCGCGGACGGATTGTTGCCGTTGCCGGGGGCGGCTGCTGCCGCCGTGCCGCTTGCACCGTTCGCGGTGCTCGCCGATGCGGTTTCCGTAGAAGGAGCCGATGCGGCCTGCGGTGCTTCAGACGCGGCGGGAGTCCTGGGATGCGGCACGGACGGCGCGACGGCATGCAGCGTATGAGGCGCGCTCGTCGTGTGCTTGCGCCTGGCGGGTGGCGTGGGCTTCGGCTTGGCCGGCGCAGGCACGGCGGGCCGCGCCTGCTGCTCGATGCGCTCGGGCTTGAGCAGCGCGACTTGAACGGGCACGCGCAGCGGAGCGAGTGGCGGCGGCGCGCCATGATGACGCTCGAACCATTCTGCCGCGAGCCAGTGCAGCGCGCTCACCGCGACGAACACGGCCACCCAGCGCCACGCGCGCGCGCGGCGCGGCGGCGCGGGGCGATCGGCCTGGCGGTCGGTGGCGGAAGTCGACATCGGGTTCAAACAGGACTCGAGGAGTGGCGCGTAAAGAAATTCGGGAACTGGGGAATTCGGAACTTTGCGCGGCACGATGACCGCGAGATCGTTACTGTGACACGGCGCGCGTCTGGGCTGCGGAAAGGGGCTGCAGAAAGCCTCGACCAGTGCAACCCGTCAGCGTTCAACGGGGCTGTACCCCAATTCATACGAGAGCTTCTGGGCGCACGCGCGCAGCGCGCTGTCGACGGCGCCATTCCAGGCGATATCGAACGCGCCTTCGTGGCCGAGTGCGATGAGGCCGAGCGCGAGGTCGCCCGTCGCGTCGAAGACGGGGGTGCAGAACGCGTGGATGGTCGGCAGCAGCATGCCCTCCACGCGCGCCGCGCCATGCTCGCGCACCTCGGCAAGCGCGCGCTCGAGTTCCTGCGCGGATCTCGGCGCCGAGCCCGAGGAGTAGTGCTGCGCGCTGCCGAGCTCGCGCTCGATCATCGGCCCGGTCTTGCTGCGCGGCAGGTAGGCGGCAAACAGCAGGCCCGTGGCGGAGCCGAGCATCGGCATGACGTCGCCGAGCTTGAGCGAGGCTTTGGCCGGATGGCTCGATTCCATCCAGTGCACGACGGTCGGCCCCTGGTTGCCCCATACGGCGATGCCCACGGTGATGTCGAGCGCGTCGCGCAATTCGGCGAGCGCGATGCGCGCAAGCTTCACGCCGTCCACGCGGGCAAGACGCGCAAGCCCGAGCTGCAATGCGAAGCCGCCCAGCTCGTAGCGGCCCGAGAGCGGGTCCTGCGCGACCATGCCGAGCCGCATGAAGCTCACGAGATAGCGATGCGCCTTCGCCGGGCTCATGCCCGCGCGTTGCGCGAGGTCGCGCAACATCATCGCGCGCGGCTCGTTCGTCAGCACTTCGAGCAGCCGGAAGCCCACTTCGATCGACTGGATGCCCGAGCGCAGCTTTTCTTCGCCGGCGTCGGCGGCTTCGTGAGCCTCGTTGGCGTCGTCGAGGTCGGCAGCGCCGTCGGCGTCGCGAGCGGCAGACGCGGAGGGGATAGCGGCAGGGCGGACGGATCGGGAGGGCGGCATGAAGTCGTGCAGGTTCTGGCGTTCGAAATTCGGCGTTCGGGGTCAGCGTTCAGCGTTCGGCGCGCGTACGGGCGCGAGCGGCAGCGCGCAAAGCTTCGCGCGCGGCGCGCCGTCCCCTTGGGCCGCGCCGATTCACCATCGTAGAATACATTTCCTCTATCGTCATCCACGTCCCACTCCATGAAACTCGCCACGCTGAAGGACGGCACCCGCGACGGCCAATTGATCGTCGTTTCCCGCGACCTGCGCAGCGCCGCCATTGCCGACGCGATCGCGCCCACATTGCAGCGCGTGCTCGACGACTGGCGCTTCTACGCGCCGCAGCTGCTCGACCTCTACGAAACGCTCAATTTCGGCCGCGCGCGCAATGCCTTCAGCTTCGACGCCCGCGCGTGCATGGCGCCGCTGCCGCGCGCCTATCAGTGGGCGGACGGCTCGTCGTATGTGAATCACGTCGAGCTCGTGCGGCGCGCGCGCGGCGCGCAAATGCCGCCCGAATTCTGGACCGATCCGCTCATGTACCAGGGCGGCAGCGACGACTTCATCGGCCCGGCCGACGACATCGTGTGCGCATCGGAAGCCTGGGGCATCGATTTCGAGGCCGAAGTTGCCGTCATTACCGGCGATGTGCCGATGGGCGCGAGCGCCGAGGACGCACTCAAGGCCGTGCGGCTCGTCACGCTCGTGAACGACGTCTCGCTGCGCAACCTGATTCCCGCCGAGCTCGCGAAGGGCTTTGGCTTTTTCCAGAGCAAGCCGGCCACGTCGTTCGCGCCCGTGGTCGTGACGCCCGACGAGCTCGGCGAGCACTGGCGCGAGGGGCGCGTGCATCTGCCGATGCTGGTCTACTGGAACGGCAAGAAGGTCGGCCAGCCCGACGCGGGCACCGACATGGTGTTCCACTTCGGCCAGTTGATCGCGCACGCCGCGAAGACGCGCAATCTGCGTGCTGGCGCGATCGTCGGCTCGGGCACGGTCTCGAACAAGGATGCGAAGCGCGGCTACTGCTGCATCGCCGAGAAGCGCTGCCTCGAGACGATCGAGCACGGCGAGGCGCGCACCGAATTCATGAAGTTCGGTGACAGCGTGAAGATCGAAATGCTCGACGAAGCGGGCCAGTCGATTTTCGGCGCGATCGATCAGGCCGTGGCGCCGGGCGCGAACGCATAGCGACAGCGGCGCGCGCAATCATTCGCACGATGGCGCGGCAGGGCGCGCTGTCGCCCATCCGCTGTCGCTCGTCTTCACGCTCACGCGACGTTGACGACGCAAGGCCGCACGCGCCTCCCCTGAATCGCGCCGCGCCATCCGAAAGGGTTTCGCCGGATGCCGCATGCGCCTTGTGCGGCTACACTGGCGAACGCGCGTTCGCGGGCCGCCTCGCGCAAGCGGTCCGCGCATCATGGGCACCGCATTCGAAGCCGTACGCAGAATACGCTCGACATACCAATCGATTGGAGACACCGTGAAGCCGTTTCGCCCACGCCGTTTTGCTGGTTCGCTCGCATCCAGAGTTGCCGCCCCGTGTGCGGCACTTTCCGGCCTTTTCGCGCCCACGCTCGCCCTTGCGCAGATCAAGATCGGCCTCGTGCTCTCGCTCACCGGCCCGGCCGCGTCGCTCGGCATTCCGGCGCGCGACACCGTGGCCATGCTGCCCACGCAGATCGCGGGTCAGCAGGTGCAGTACATCGTGCTCGACGACGCCTCCGACACCACCCAGGCCGTGCAGGACACGAGAAAGCTGATCGACGAGCAGCACGTGGACGCGATCATCGGCTCGTCGATCACGCCGAACACGCTCGCGATGCTCGACGTGGTCGCACAGGGCGAGACGCCCACGATCTCGCTGGCGTCGTCGGCGAAGATCATCGAGCCCGTGGACGACAAGCGCCACTGGATGTTCAAGACGCCGCAGACCGACGCGATGATGGCCGGCGCGATCGCCGAGCACGCGGCCGCGCACAACGTGAAGACCATCGCCTATATCGGCCAGGCCGACGCGCTCGGCGAGGCCTTCTACGCCGAAGTCGCGAAGGCCGCCCAGGCGCACGGCATCAAGATCGTTGCGAGCGAGCGCTTCAATCGCACCGATCCGAGCGTGACGGGCCAGGTGCTGAAGATCGTCGCCGCGAAGCCCGACGCCGTCGTGGTGGGCGCGGCCGGCACGCCCGCCGCGTTGCCGCCCAAGGCGCTCAAGGAGCGCGGCTACAAGGGCCTCATCTATCATAACCATGGCGTAGGCAACCGCGACTTCCTGCGCGTGTGCGGCGCCGACTGCAACGGCACCTTCCTGCCCGCGAGCCCGGTGCTGGTGGCCTCGCAACTGCCCGATGGGGAGCCGGAGCGCCGCCTCGCGCTCGACTATATTGCGCGCTACGAAGCACGTTATGGTGCGGGTTCGGTGTCGGCGTTCGGCGCCTATACGTGGGACGCGGGGCTCCTGCTCGGCAGCGCGATTCCGGTTGCGCTCCAGTCGGCGGCGCCGGGCACGAAAGCGTTCCGTCATGCGCTGCGCGATGCCATCGAGTCGACGCGCGGGCTGCACACCACCAACGGCATCGTCAACATGAGCGCCACGGACCACCTGGGGCTCGACGCGCGTGCGCGCGTGATGGTCGAGATCCAGGACGGCAAATGGGTCTACCAGCCGCATTGATGTTGCTTTGATGTCCCGTTCAATGATTCTGCAATCCGAAGCAATTGAGGAGCCGCCCATGAACGATCCTTTTTACGCCCGCTATCACGCCCTGCGCGTGCGGCGGCACGAGCACGGCATCATCGAGATCGTGATGAGCGGCGAAGGCACGAACAAGAGCGGCCTCGCCACCGCCGACGCCAGCATGCACCGCGAGCTCGCCGAAATCTGGCGCGACGTCGACCGCGATCCCGACGCGCGCGTCGCGGTGATCCGCGGCGAGGGCAAGGGCTTTTCGGCGGGCGGCGACCTCGCGCTCGTCGAGGACATGGCCACGCACTTCGACGTGCGCGCGCGCGTCTGGCGCGAGGCGCGCGACCTCGTCTACAACGTCATCAACTGCAGCAAGCCCATCGTTTCGGCGATGCACGGCCCGGCGGTGGGCGCGGGGCTCGTGGCGGGGCTGCTCGCCGACATCTCCATCGCGGCGAAGTCGGCGCGCATCATCGACGGTCACACGCGCCTCGGCGTCGCGGCGGGCGACCATGCGGCGATCGTCTGGCCGCTCCTGTGCGGCATGGCAAAGGCGAAGTATTACCTGCTGCTGTGCGAGCCGGTGAGCGGCGAGGAGGCCGAGCGCATCGGCCTCGTTTCGCTCGCGGTGGACGAGAACGACTTGCTGCCCAAGGCGTTCGAAGTCGCGAAGCGTCTCGCCAATGGTTCGCAGACCGCGCTGCGCTGGACCAAGTACGCGCTGAACAACTGGCTGCGCCAGGCGGGGCCGAATTTCGATACGTCGCTGGCGCTCGAATTCATGGGCTTTTCCGGACCCGACGTGCACGAGGGCGTGAAGTCGCTGCGCGAGCGGCGCGCGCCGGAATTTCCGGGCGGCGATCCGTTCTAAGGAAGCCGTGATGGCGCGCGCCGCTCGCGCGCGTCTGTGAGCGCATGCGCACCGCGCTGGCCGCGTGCGCGGGGCTTGACCGCCGCGCGCCCGGCGGCGCGGCCTGCGCGGTATGATCGAAGCGTAACCATCTGCGCTTGTGCGCGCGTGGTCTGTAGCGAGACGCGATGTTTCGCTGCGGACTGCAAGCCGCCGCAAGCCACATCCTGGCGCCCGCCCAAACCAGCCGTCTATCCTGGCTGACCGGCGTGGCCGGCCAACCTTGCGAGGGAGAATCCGCATGACCGAATCAGCAGGCTCCGTGCCGCCGTTCCCGGGCTTTCCCGGCTTTCCGCCCGCCGAGATGCTCGACCGCATGTGGGGGATGATGCGCCTCACGCCCTTCGGCAGCGCGTTCCCCGGCAGCGAGCCGGGCGTGGGGCAGGGACTCGGACCGTCGCTTTCGATGATGTCCGACATGATGACGCCGCTCACCAACATCGAGGAACTCGACAAGCGCATCACCGATCTGCGCGCCGTCGAGCAGTGGCTCAAGCTGAACCTGAGCATGCTGCAGTCGGCGATCCAGGCGCTCGAAGTGCAGCGCGCGACGCTCTCCACGCTGCGCGCGTTCGGCGCGTTCGCGCAATCGCAGATGAGTCCGTCGAGCACGCAAAGCGCACCGGAACCCGAGCCGCGCGCGGCACGCGCGCAGCCGGGGGCCGAGGCCGCCGAGGCTGGACAGGCAGCGGGCGCCGA
>DATEJU010000142.1:0-10656 GCA_035277805.1 Paraburkholderia sp.
GTCCTCGTGGCCGAACCACGTGCTCAGATGGCGAAACTCCGTGGGCTTCGGCAGGCAACTGCCGATGCGCACGTTCACGGTCTCGATGCCGTGCTTGTCCCAGTAGAGCCGCGCGAGCGATTCGCCCCACGCCTTGCTGAGCCCATAGAAGCCGTCGGGGCGAAATGCGCAATCGAGCGTGAGCTTGTCTTCCACCGGATACATGCCGATCGCGTGATTCGAGCTCGCGAACAGGATGCGTTTCGTACCGTGACGGCGCGCGCCCTCGTAGATTTCGACGAGCCCGCGCAGGTTGTTCTCGATGATCTCGGGCAGCGCCCGCTCGACGCTCGTGCCGGCCATGTGGATCAGCACGTCGACGCCTTCGAGCAGACGGTCGACCACTGCGGGGTCGCGCAGATCGCCGTGCATGACATCTTCGCCGGCAACGAGCGGTTCGAGCGGCTTCGATCCTGCCGCCGAGCGCAGGTTCACGCCGCGTTCGAGCAGGCCCTTGCGCAAGACGGTGCCGAGCTGGCCGGCCGCGCCGGACAATGCAACTTTCTTCACAGTCGAGTTACCTCACATAAAAACGCCGAAGGCCGGCGCCCGAGTTTTCTTCGAGCACCGGCCGGTGAGCCGGTCAGGCTTTCACTTTCTGCGCCGGCTGGAGCGCAGCGCCAACCGTGCTGGTTCGTTCGTTGTCCTTGTGCTGGTTCGAGATCAACCGCCAGGCGACAACCGCGCCGATCAAGTCGAACAGCATGAGGCACACGAACAGGGGGTTATAACCGATCGTACTCGCCAGCGCACCGACGATGAGCGAGAACACCGTTGCACCGAGGTAGCCGAACATGCCCGAGAGGCCCGTTGCGGTGGCGACTTCGTGCTGGCCGAAGACGTCGGAGGCGAGCGTGAAGAGGGCGCCCGAAATGGTCTGGTGTGCGAAGGTGCCGACGCAAAAGAGCGCGATGGCGGCATACGGGCTCGCGACGAGGCCCACGCAGGCCGGGCCGACCATCAGCAGCGCGCCGGTCGTGATGACGAGCTTGCGCGACGTGATGAGCGAGCAGCCGAACCAGCGGATGAAGAGCGGGGCGAGATAGCCGCCGACGAGGCAGCCGAGGTCGGCGGCGAGGAACGGCATCCACGCGAACAGCGCGATCTCCTTGAGGTTCATGTGGCGCACGGTGACCATGTAGAGCGGAATCCACGCGCCAAAGGTTTGCCATGCCGGCTCCGCGAGCATGCGCGGGATGCCGATGCCCCAGAAGCGGCGCTGCTTGAGCACCTCCTTCCACGACGGACGCTTGCCCGCAGTGCTTTGTTGCGTCGCGTCCTGGCCCGCGCGAATGTACTCGGCTTCTTCCCGCGAGAGCATCGAGTGCTCGGCCGGCGTGCGGAAAAACACCAGCCACAGCGCCACCCAGATCAGCGCGACGCCGCCGGTCAGCACGAACGCGAATTGCCAGTTGTACTTAAGAATGCACCAGACCACGAGCGGCGGGGCGATCATCGCCCCGATCGACGTGCCGGTGTTCAGCCAGCCGGTGGCCACCGAGCGCTCCCTGGCCGGAAACCACTGGCTGATGGCCTTCATGCCGGCCGGGAAGATCGCGGCTTCGCTCATGCCGAGCAGACCGCGGAAGAATGCGAGCGCGGGCCAGCTGGAGGCGAGGCCGTGCAACATATTGGCGATGGCCCAGCCGAACGCGAAGATGGCGAAGCCGATTTTCACGCCCACGGAGTCGAGCACGAAGCCGGCGATCGGCTGGGCGATGGCATAGCAGGCCTGGAAGGCGGTGACCACGTACGAGTACTGCTGCGTGGACATGTGGAGCGTTTCGGTGAGCGTGGGCGCCGCCACGGAAAGCGAACTGCGCGCGAGATAGTTGAAAATCGTGCCGATCATGATGAGGCCGATGATCCACCACCGAAGCCCCTTGATAGTCTTGCGTTGCACTGCTCGTCTCCTGTCGTTCCGAAGTGAGTCGAAGACCCGACTCCGGTCCCATGCAAGTTGGTTGCTGCCTGGAAGTTGTGTGCGTGTGCTCGCCGGCAGCGCGCTGGCGACGCGTTCATGCGCGCTCGGCAAACCGTGCTGCCGCTTACTGCCGAGTTGCCGTCCGCCATTCATCCGTTTTTCGGCGCGCTTTGTCTGGCCGGGACGGAGTCGTGCCGGGCTCGTCATGTAAGACATCATTCTATTTGCGGCAAAGTTGTAAAGCAAATATTGCGTCGGTGGGGATTTCCCTGGGACCTGCAGCGAGTCGCCCGGGCCAGTTTCCCGTCGAGCCATGATGGGCGGAGCTTCGCAAGCGTGATCGCACTCGCGCCTTCTGGGCGAGGCAGGTTATCGGATGACTGGCCGGCGATCGAGGCGCGTCGGGCTGGTTGACAATTTTCGTGTTGTATTACAACAATGCCGGCATGCGCTCGACGGTACTCGAGCTGCCCGCCTGCGTGGTCCCCGCGCACCCCAAAAATGGACGAGACACGATGAATTCACCTGCCATTGCCGTCAGCGAACAAGCCCTCGAACAACTGCGCCATGTTTCCACCGCGACGCTGACTACCCAGCTCTTCAAGCACGGGCTGCGCAACGTCTTCATGCAGGGCGTGAAGCCGCTCGCCGCCCTGGCGTCCGGCGCGCCCAATCTCGTTGGCCCGGCCTTCACGATGCGCAATATCCCGGCGCGCGAGGACCTCGATCAGCTGAGCGCGTTCCAGAACCCCGAGCATCCGCAGCGCAAGGGCGTCGAGACCGTGCCGGCTGGCGCTGTTCTCGTGCAGGACTGCCGCGGCGTGACCGACGCTGCGTCGATGGGCTCGATTCTCGCCACGCGCATGCGGGTGCGCGGCGTGGCCGGCATGGTGTCGGACGGCCCCGTGCGCGACAGCGCGACAATCGCCGCGCTGGGCCTGCCGGTCTTTTGCGCCGGCGCCTCGGCGCCGCTCAATTTGTGCCGGCATCACACGGTCGATCTGAACGTGCCCATCGGTTGCGGTGGCGTGGCCGTGTATCCGGGCGACATCATCGTCGGCGACGCCGATGGCGTAGTCGTGATCCCGCGCCATCTGGCCGAAACGGTGGCGCAGGCGGCGTGGGAGCAGGAGGAACTCGAGCGCTTCATCACCGAGCGCATCGAGGCGGGCGCGGCGCTGCCCGGCACCTATCCGCCGAACGAGACGACGCTGGCCGCCTACGCCGAATGGAAGAAAGCGCGCGCTTGAGCGCGTAGTTGAGTGTGCGGTTCAGTGCTCAGTTCAGTGCTCAGTTAAGCGCGCAATCGAGCATGTCGTAAAGCGCACCGTGATGCGTGAGACCGCGCCAAAAATTTTCTCTTTTTCCGATACGAAATGGCGAAATTTCAGGATCAGGACGTTATCGAAATCGTGCGCGGCGGCTCGCGCCTGCTGGTTGCGCCGCAAGCCGGAGGGCGGCTGCTCTCGTGGCATCTGCATGGCGCGCCGATCATCCACTGGCCCGATGCGGCCGACTGGAGCCAGCCCGCGCTGGTGCGCGGCGGCAATCCGCTGCTGTTTCCTTTCATCGCACGTCATCGTGTGGACGGGCGCATCGGGCTATGGCGCGACACGCAGGGCGTGGTGCGCGAAGTGCCCATGCACGGTTTCGCGCGCGATCTTCCGTTCGAGGCGCAAGTCGATCCGCAAGGCGATGGCGTGCGCATGACGTTGACCGATAGCGAGGCGACACGCGCGGGCTATCCGTTCCAATTCCGCTTCGAAGCCGTTTATCGACTCGTGGACGAAGCGACGCTCGAGGTCGAATTGATCACGACGAATACGACAGCGGCGGATACAGCCGATATGCGCGCCGCCCGCATGC
Source organism: Paraburkholderia sp. (assembly GCA_035277805.1). Classification (GTDB taxonomy): domain Bacteria; phylum Pseudomonadota; class Gammaproteobacteria; order Burkholderiales; family Burkholderiaceae; genus Paraburkholderia. The sequence continues at coordinate 3,830 of DATEJU010000142.1, forward strand.
CGTACTACGCGGGGCATCATTTCTATTTTGCCCTGCCGCATGCGCAGCGCGCCGAGGCAACGCTTGCGCTGCCGCGCAACGTCTACCGGCATCAACTGGCGGACAGCACGACGAGCGCACCCAAGGCGGGCGCCGCGCGCTACACGTTCGGCGACCCGCGGATCGTCGACCGGTTTCACTGCCTCGAAGGCGAGCCCACGTGCCCGGTGCGCATCGAAATGCCCGCGTTGCTGCGTGCCGTCGAAATCGATCTGCGTTGTCCCGGCTCGGTGCCCTGGTATGCCGTGACGTCGTGGACGTTCGCGCCCGATTCGGACTTCTATTGCGTCGAGCCATGGCTCGGCCTGCCTGATGCGATTCACCATGGACTCGGCCTGCGCTGGCTGGAGCCGGGGCAGACGGAGACGGCTTCGTTGCGCATCGGCGTGAGCGTGCTCGATTGAAGGATGATTCGAGAGCATTCGAGCGCGCTGCAGGCCGCGCGGGAGGGCCGATGCGCTCAACGCCGGCGCCGTATGACTTACAATCCAGGACATACCTGACAACTCACCGCGTAGCATCTCACCATGTCTGAGCAAAAAGCGCCGAACATGCCGGCGCGGATTTACAGCGACATCCTGAACCGCATCATCGAAGGCGAATACAAGGAAGGGGAGCGGTTGCCGACCGAGCACATGCTCGCGGAACGCTTCGCGACCTCGCGTCCCACCGTGCGCGAAGCGCTTGCTCAATTGCGTGCGGATGGCATCATCGCCACGCGCCACGGCTCCGGAACGACGGTCATGCGCCGGCCCGACCCGGACGTGCGCCGCTTCGCGCCGCTTGAAACCTTGTCGGACATCCGGCGCTGCTACGAATATCGCGTGGTGGTCGAATCGGGTGCGGCGGCGCTCGCCGCGCAGAAGGCCGATGACGACGATATCGCAGCGATCCGCCGCGAATGGGACAATCTCCAGACTATCGTCGAAACGTCGGGCATTGGCGCGAAGGACGACTTCGCGTTCCATATGGCTGTGGCCCGCGCTTCGAAGAACCAGTTCTTCATCACCGCGCTCTCGGGCATCCAGGAGCAGATGGTGTTCAGCATGAACCTGTCGCGCAATCTCTCGCTCGTGAAGTCCATCGAGCGGCAGCGCATCGTGCAGCAGGAGCACCTCGAAGTGCTGGAAGCGATTCAGGCGCGCGACGTACAGCGCGCGTCGCAGGCCATGCGCGATCACCTCGAACGTGCGGTCAGCCGCATGTTCGGCTCTTGATGGGCTGAAGGCGGGCCGACCGGCGGCACGCGCATGCTCACTTTGCCCTGCGGGCTCAAGACGATGCTCGATGTCGGGAGCCGCAACGGCTGACCGTGCCGAAACGAAAGAGTGAAATAAAAAAAGCGGGCCCCGCTTGCGCGGATCCCGCTTTCTTTTCTGGCAGACCGTGACGCCCGCCTGGGCACCCGGTCGATCACGCCGGACGGCGTGGGTCTGGCTCGTTAAGCCGTTTGCTTCGCAGCGCGCGTGGCTTGAGCAGCAGCCTTCGACGCAGCCTTGGTGACCGCTTCGAAGTTGCTTTCGGCCATTTCGGCGGCTTGCTTGGCGGCCTTGTTCACCGAATCGTAAGCACCTTGTGCAGCCGTGATCGCCGACTTGAATGCGGCGACGGCGGTTTCCGAGCCGGCCGGTGCGTTCTTCGCTGCGTTGTCGATGAACGATTGCACAGCTTGCTGCTGCTGCTCGAACTGGCTTTGTGCGGCTTGCGCGAACTCGGTCTGCGCGGCCGAGACGATCGCGTAGACATTGCGGCCATAGGCGATCGCCTTGTCGGCGGCCGGCTGCGCGAGACCTGCCTGCAGTGCGAAGAAGCCTTGCGGATCCTTTGCCGAGAGCGTGCGCTGCGCGTGTTCCTGGCCTTCGGCGATGGCGGCGCGAGCCGTTTCGATGTTCAGTTCGGCAAGCTTGACCGCGCCTTCGAACGCCTTGTTCGTAAGGCCGAAGAGCGCTTCGAGACCGGCTTTCTGGGTGGCGGCGAATTGTTCGGGGGTAGGCAGAGTCATGTCGTCGTTCCTGAGGGTGGACCGGTACGCGTCGGTTCCGTTACGAAAAAGAGAAAACTTTCTATCGATCACCGGTTCGCGCATTGGTGCGATGCAGCAATCGAGTTCATGATATCTCAAAAGAAAGTCGTGTCAAGAGAATTTTTGTGCGTCGCAACATTTCAGTAAACGCTTGATTCGCATTGGAAAAAGGAACCACGACGAAGGCGTTCTGAAAAGACCTTTTTGTGTGAGGAATTTCCTATGCGAAACGTATGAATTGCCCGCCGGGTTCTGGATTTTTCTTATCGGAAACGCATGAGGTTGCGCGCCGGGTATCGCACATGCGCGATACCCGGCGCGTCGCGCGTGCACCCGTTGCGCCAGGCCGGAACCGTTCAAGCGCAGCATGTTGCCGCTGAGTGCACAATGGGCGTTCCCTGGCGCGGCGGGCAGCGCGCCGGGGCGTCCCCCATCTAGCTGCGACGCCTTTTCAGCAAAGGCTCGAGCCGGATCTGGCGAGCGCGGCTTTACATCGGACCGGAGTCATCGTCACGCAATCAGAGGAGGGGCTCTGCAAGGGCCCGGCGTCAGAGCGCACTCTGGTCGACACGCTACCTCCGGTCGACACAGGAGATATGAAATGGCTGATTCAAGCGGCAAGTCTCTCGGCAGATCCACGATGAGCACCGGTGCGCCGGCCGTCAGCGACCGCAATTCGCTGACCGTCGGTCCAGATGGCCCGATCCTGTTGCACGATGTGCATTTTCTCGAGCAGATGGCGCATTTCAACCGCGAGAAAGTGCCGGAGCGGCAACCGCATGCGAAGGGCGCAGGTGCGTTTGGCGAGCTCAAGGTCACTGAGGACGTCTCGAAGTACACGAAGGCGGCTCTGTTCCAGAAGGGGGCGAGCACCGAAGTGCTCGCACGTTTTTCCACCGTCGCGGGCGAGATGGGCAGCCCCGACACGTGGCGCGACGTGCGCGGCTTTTCGCTGAAGTTCTATACGAGCGAAGGCAATTACGATCTGGTCGGCAACAATACGCCGGTGTTCTTCGTGCGCGACCCGATGAAATTCCCGCACTTCATCCGCAGCCAGAAGCGCCTCGCCGATTCGGGCTTGCGCGACGGCAACATGCAATGGGACTTCTGGACCAGCAATCCGGAGACGGCGCACCAGGTGACGTATCTGATGGGTGAGCGCGGTTTGCCCAAGACATGGCGTCACATGAACGGCTACGGCTCGCATACGTTTATGTGGGTGAACGCGAAGGGCGAGAAGTTCTGGGTCAAGTACCACTTCCACACGAACCAGGGCATGCAGTTCTTCACGAACGCCGAAGCCGAGGCCATGGCCGGCCGCGACGCCGACTTCCACCGGCGCGATCTCTTCGAGGCGATCCGGCGCGGCGAACATCCGGCATGGACGGTTTCCGTGCAGGTCATGCCCTACGCCGATGCAAAGACCTATCGCTTCAATCCGTTCGATCTCACCAAGACGTGGTCGCACAAGGACTATCCGCTCATCAAGGTCGGCACGATGACGCTCAATCGCAACCCGGAGAACTTCTTCGCGCAGATCGAGCAGGCTGCGTTCTCGCCGGGCAACACGGTGCCGGGCATCGGCCTGTCGCCGGACAAGATGCTGCTGGGCCGCGCGTTCGCCTATAACGATGCGCAGCGCGCGCGCATCGGCACGAACTTCCACCAGTTGCCGGTGAACCGCCCGAAAGTGCCGGTGCAGACCTATATGTTCGACGGCAACATGACGTACGAGCATACCGGCAGCGCGCCGACCTACGCGCCGAATAGCGGTGGGCGTCCGTGGGCCGACCAGACCGGTCCCGCCGAAGACAACTGGGAATCCGATGGCGACATGGTGCGCAGTGCCTATACGCTGCACGCCGAAGACGACGATTTCGGCCAGGCGGGTAATCTCGTGCGCAACGTGTTCAACGACAGGCAGCGCACGTCGCTCGTCGAGCAGGTGGTGGCGAGCATGAACGGTGTGGGCAGCCCGGTGCGCGAGCGCGTGTTCGAGTACTGGAAAAATGTCGACGCCGACATCGGACGCCAGATCGAGGACAAGGCGGGCAGCGGCAAGTAAGGGCCGCGTTTGCCGCGCCGTCGTTGCGCTGATCGCGCGGATTGTGCCAGGCGGCGCACAGATGTAGTTGGCGAGCCGGAGCGATGCATATGCACCGTTCCGGCTTTTTGCGTGCCTGCGCGGAGGGCTCGCTATGGGTGGCTTCTGCGCGCTGCAAGGCAAGGGCGCATAATGCGCGGATTGCCATGCGGGCAGTGCCTGGCGTCATGCGGATGTAATGCCGGTGCAATGCGGATGCAATGCCGATCCCAGGTGGCCTGTGCAATCCGCATTGCGCGCGAGGGAATAAATCTGTCGCGCGGCGCGTTATTCCAGACTGAAACGTTACGGCACGCTCACGTGAAAACTTCCCTTTCCCCTGAACCCGGTTTCGAGGCTACGGCCGCTGCGCAGAAATACACGCGCGTTGCTGTGCTATTGCACTGGTCGATCGCCTTGCTGATCCTCGCCAATGTCGCGCTCGGCCTGACTGCCGCGCTGTTGCCAGACGGTACGCTTTCCGACGAGTCGATCCGCCTTGTCATCGACACGCACAAATCCATCGGCATTACCGTGCTGGGTCTCGCGCTCCTGCGCGTGCTATGGCGCTTCACGCACCGGCCGCCGCCGCTGCCCGCCGAGTTCCCTTCATGGGAGCGTACGTCGGCGCACGCTGCGCACGTCGCGCTGTACGTGCTCATCTTCGCGATGCCGCTGTCCGGCTGGCTGCACGACTCCGCCTGGGTGGCCGCGGCTTCGCATCCGATGTACTGGTTCGGCCTCTTTCAGTGGCCGCGCATCGGCTTCATCATGAATCTCGATGCCGCGACCAAGAACCAGCTGCACGATCAGTTCGGCCTGCTGCACACGGCGTGCAGTTACGCGCTCTATGGCGTGCTCGCGCTGCATGTCGCGGGCGCGCTGAAGCATCAATGGATCGATCGTCATTCGGTGCTGCGCCGGATGATGCCGTGAACACAGAAAAAGGATTGTCTTGAACGACTCGCTCGAGCAGGTGCTCGCACGCACGTCGCCGCGCTTCGCGCCGACGCGAACGCCCATTGCCAGTATCGCAATTCACCTGAGTGTCATGGTGCTCTGGGGCGTGTTGTTTGCACGCGCATTTTTCCTGCAAGGCGTGGTTGCGTGGTCGACCGGGATTGCCTATGTGATCTACGACACGCTCCTGCTCGTGTTCGTGGCATGGCAGGCGCGCGTGCTGCTGCGCCCTGCCGGCGCGGCGGCGATTCCGGCTGCTGCGACTGCTTCGGCGGCGCCGGCTTCGCAACCGGGTTCGCAGCCGGATTCGCAGCCGACGCTCGGCGTGATCGTCGCCGCGCACAACGAAGCGGCTGTGCTGCCGATCACGCTCGACGCCCTGTTCGCGCAAACACGCGCCCCGCAGCAAATCGTGATCGCCGACGACGGCTCGAGCGACGGCACCGCGGCGCTGCTCGCAGGGCGTTACGGACTGACCGATCCGGGCGAAGGGCGCTTGAGCCTGCCTTCGCCCGACTATCCGGATCTGCGCTGGCTGAGGCTGCCGCACGGCGGCAAGGCGCGCGCACTGAATGCGGCGCTTGGCGCGATTCAGGCCGACGCGGTGATGACGGTCGATGCCGACACGCTGCTCGAACCCGACGCGTGCGCCGCAATGGCCGACGCGTTTGGCCGCGAGCCCGCGCTCGTGGCGGCGGCGGGACTGCTCACGCCGGTCTGCGGCACTTCGCCGAGCGGGCGCTTTTTTCAGTGGTTCCAGACCTACGAATACATTCGCAATTTCATTTCGCGCTTCGCGTGGATGCGCGCGGACAGTTTGCTGCTCGTCTCCGGCGCATTCGCCGCGTTCCGGCGCGACGCGGTGATGGCAGTGGGCGGCTTCGATCCACATTGCCTTGTAGAGGATTACGAACTGATTCACCGGCTGCGACGCCACTCGGCGCGCGAAGCGCTCGGCTGGGACGTGCGCGTGATCGGCGCCGCCCGCGCGCGCACCGACGCGCCCGGCACGCTCGCAAGCTTCCTGCGGCAGCGCCGCCGCTGGTTCGCGGGTTTTTTGCAGACCCAGTACTGGTATCGCGACATGACCGGGAATCGGCGCTACGGCAAGCTCGGTCTCATGATGCTGCCGGTGAAGGCGTTCGATACCGTGCAGCCCATTTACGGCCTCACGGCGTTCGCGCTGTTGCTCGGCTTTCTCTTCGACGGGCGCTTCACGGTCGTCGTGCCGGTGCTCGCGGTGATCCTCGGGAAGATCGCGATCGACCTCGCGTTCCATCTGTTTTCGGTGCATCTGTACCGGCGCTGGAGTGGCGACCGCACGAGCTCGAGCTTCGGCATGGCACTGCTTGCGGCGATTCTCGAGCCGTTCTCGTTCCAGCTGATGCGCCACGCCGGCGCCGCGCTCGGCTGGCTGCATTTCCTGCTCGGCCGCCGCAAGTGGGGCGTGCAGCAGCGCACCGGCCTCGGCGCGACTCAGGAGAGCGGGACAGCGGTGTAACCGTACCCGCGCGCAGCGGCGCTCGCATCCCGGCCTGCGCAAGGTATCCTCCTCCGTGACAAGCAAAGCGCGAGCATTCGCGCGTTCTTCGACCGGACAATGGAGGCTAGCCGATGCAGCAAGACGACCCGATCGTACCGAACCCACAAGGCAAAGACGAAACGCTCGAGCGCAGCGGCCCCGACGATCCTGGCCGCCGGCGCGTGCTGGGCGGGATCGCC
>DATEJU010000143.1:0-5636 GCA_035277805.1 Paraburkholderia sp.
GTCGAGAGGCCCGAGACGGTCGGACTCTGCCCGGCGAGCAACAAGCGCCTTTGCAATCTGAAAAGCAAACCGTTCTTCCCCATAATCTCGAATCACCTCCGTCAGTTCCTGCAACGTGGCCCGCGCGAGCCAGTCGGCAGCAGACTCGCCGCGCGTCGGGTCCATCCGCATGTCGAGCGGACCATTGGCGCGGAAACTGAAACCGCGCTCCGGGTCGTCGATTTGCGGCGACGACACGCCCAGGTCCAACAACACGCCCGACACACGCCCTACCCCGCGCGCCGCGATGGCGTCGCGCAGTGACGCAAAACTCTCATGCACGATCGAGAACCGCGCGTCGCTCACCTGCTGCGCAGTGGCGATCGCAAGCGGATCCTTGTCGAACGCAATCAGACGCCCGGCTTCGGAAAGCCGGCCGAGGATCGCGCGACTATGCCCGCCTCGCCCGAACGTGCCGTCCACATAGACGCCGTCCGCGCGCGTCACGAGCGCATCGACCGCTTCATCGAGCAGCACCGTGCGATGCTGCAATCCCTGTCCCATCGCAGATGCCATAGCGTTTTAAACCGCGATCAGAACGTGAAATTCTTCAAGGCGTCGGGCATGCCCTGCGCCATCGCCGCCTGTTCCTTGGCGGCGTAGGTCTGCGCATCCCACAACTCAAAATGACTACCCATGCCGAGCAGCATGACTTCCTTTTCCATTCCTGCTGCAAGACGTAATTCAGGCGAGACGAGCACACGACCCGCACTGTCGACATCGACATCCGAGGCGTTACCGAGAAAAATGCGGCGCCACCAGTGCGCGTCCATCGGCAACGCGGCGACTTTCGCGCGGAACACTTCCCATTCAGGGCGCGGAAATAGCAACAGGCAGCCGTCCGGGTGCTTGGTGATCGTCACCCGGCCTTCTGCCTGTTGTTGCAGCGCATCCCGATAGCGCGACGGAATCGACATCCGTCCTTTCGCATCGAGTGTGAGCGCCGACGCCCCCTGGAACAATTTGCTCCCCCTCACGCGGCGCCGCTCGCCGCCCTCTAAATCTCAGGAAATTTACCCGAATGCGTATCTGAAATCACACAAAAATACACTTTCTCACACTGTCTCCCACTTTAGAGGAACACCCCACGAGGGTCAAGGTGGGCGGCGCGTTTTTTGACGAAATTTATCCGCTAGAACAAGGACTTAGCGGCGCTTGTTCAAGTCAGACAAAAAACTAAAAACCGTTATGAATGAATGAACTAACGAAGGTTGTGAAGGTGATACGTGAAATGCGTGGAAAAAACCGTGGTGGTGCGGGGACTTGGCGGGGATTAATTCGGGCGACTGAAAGCTGTGAAAGACCAGAACTTGCGCGGACCGATCAAGTGTATCGGCCCGCGCTGGCATCTCAAACGTAGTACGCGGTGCGGGTCATGATTTTCGATGCGACGCGCATCAGTGAGCGCACCGGCAGCGGCAATTCAACACCGCCCAGATCCGTAGCCGATTTCGCGTGGGCGATCTCGTCGATACGCATCTGCTCGACGATCGCGCGCGACTCGACGTCGGCAGGCGGCAGCGCGTCGAGGTGACTGTCCAGATGATGCTCCACCTGGCGCTCAGTTTCGGCCATGAAGCCGAGACTGATCTTGTCGCCAAGACGTCCTGCCGCGAGGCCAATGGCGAGCGCACCCGCATACCAGAGCGGGTTGAGCAGGCTCGGGCGCGAGTCGAGCGCTTCGAGGCGGCGCGCGGTCCACGCGAGGTGATCTTCTTCCTCGCGTGCGGCCTGCTCGAACGCAGCCTTGAGCGTAGGCGATCGCGCCGACAGCTTCTGCGCCTGATAAAGCGCCTGCGCGCAGACCTCGCCCACGTGATTCACGCGCATGAGACCGGCCGCGTGCGCACGTTCGGCAGGCGTTAGCTCGCCGGGCTGCGATGCCGCCAGCGCGGAGCCAGACGCGTCGAATGACTCGGGCGATACGGACCAATCCACGTCGGCAGCCGGAAGATCCGCAGTGGCGACTGAAGGTTGCGGCATGGGCCGCGACATGCGCGACACCCCGGTGATCGAGCGCAGGCCCCGATCGAACTCGGTAATCAAATCGTCAAACGTCATCCAACCTCCCTCCATACCTACTGCACAGCGGACCGCGTAAAGCCCGACCGACCGGACGTTCTAACCACTACAGGAACTCGTATCGTGTCGTCAATCCGGGGCTGCGCCGATTTCAAGCGCATATTTTAGACCATGTTGTGTAAACGAAACAGGTACTTACGTACGCTCCGGCTTTTCCTTTTTCTCACATAAACGGTTTGTTACATTACGGGCAACTTCTCGCGAAGTTGGATGGCCTGGCCCCCGCTAGACAATAAATCGGCCTCGCTGACAAGACGCATAAAAGTCGTAAAACACTGGAGATCATTCAATGAAGAAGTCGCTTCTCGCGCTTGCTGCGCTGGGCGCGTTCGCGGGCGTTGCTCACGCTCAGAGCAGCGTCACGCTGTACGGCATCATCGACGAAGGTTTCAACATCAACACGAACTCGGGCGGCAAGCACCTGTACAACCTCTCGAGCGGCGTGATGCAAGGCAGCCGCTTCGGTCTGCGCGGTGCTGAAGACCTGGGCGGTGGCCTGAAAGCGGTCTTCGTGCTCGAAAACGGCTTTGACGTGAACAACGGCAAGCTCGGTCAGGGCGGCCTGATGTTCGGCCGTCAAGCCTATGTCGGCCTCTCCACCGAGCAATTCGGTACGGTCACGCTGGGTCGCCAGTACGATTCCGTCGTCGACTACGTCGGTCCGCTCGAAGCGGGCGACCAATGGGGTGGCTACATTGCCGCTCACCCGGGTGACATCGACAACTTCAACAACGCGTACCGCACGAACAACACGGTCAAGTTCACGAGCGCCAACTACGCTGGCCTGCGCTTCGGCGGCACGTACAGCTTCGGCGGCATCGCGGGCAACGTCTCGCAGAACCAGATCTGGTCGTTGGGCGCAGGCTACAACAACGGTCCCCTGGTCCTCGGCGTCGGTTATTTGAACGCACGCTCGCCGGCAGCGTCGGGCGGCCTGTTCAACAACGGCGGCACGATCGCAGCGCCCAACGCCGCTGTGACCTCGCCGGTCTACGCAGGCTACTCGTCGGCCAACACGTACCAGGTCATCGGTGCGGGCGGTGCCTACACGTTCGGCGCGGCCACCTTCGGCCTGACGTATTCGAACATCCGCTTCGCCAACCTCGGCTCGACCTTCGCGATGCCGGCCTTCCGTGGCCAGTCGGCAACGTTCAACAACGTCGAAGCGAACTTCAAGTATCAGCTGACCCCGGCCCTGCTGCTCGGCGCTGCATATGACTACACCCGCGGCGCGTCGATCGACGGCGCATCGCGCGCGCAGTACCACCAGGGCGCAATCGGCGTCGACTACTTCCTGTCGAAGCGCACCGACGTCTACGTGATCGGCGTGTACCAGCACGCGCTGGGCGAAACGCTGACCGCCGGTGGCGAGATCGTCAACGCAACGGCCGGCATCAACGGCCTGACGCCGTCGTCGAACCAGAACCAGTTCACGGCTCGCGTCGGTATCCGTCACAAGTTCTAATAAGAACAGCCGTTTCAGTCTCGAAGGCGCCTGCGGGCGCCTTTTTTCTTTGGCGCGCCCCGCACGTTCTTCGCTCGCCAAAACGAAGGCCCGCCCTTTCGGGCAGGCCTTCGGTGCTTGCGTGACGGGGAGAATTACACGCGCGCGTCGCGCAATTCGCGGCGCAGGATCTTGCCGACGTTGCTCTTGGGCAGATCGGCGCGAAACTCGACCGCTTTGGGCCGCTTGTAGCCGGTCAGTTGCGTCTTGCAGTATTCGAAGACGTCCTTGTCGGTGAGCGCCGGGTCCTTCTTCACGATATAGAGCTTCACCGCCTCGCCCGAGTGCGGATCGGGAACGCCCACCGCCGCCACTTCGAATACGCCCGGCAGCTTCGCGACCACATCTTCGATCTCGTTCGGATAGACGTTGAAGCCCGAGACGAGAATCATGTCCTTCTTGCGATCGACGAGCTTCACGTAGCCGCGCGCGTTCATTACGCCCACATCGCCGGACTTGAAAAAGCCGTCGGCGGTCATGACCTTTGCTGTTTCTTCCGGACGCTGCCAGTAGCCCGCCATCACCTGCGGACCGCGAATGCAGATCTCGCCCGCTTCGCCGATGCCGAGCTCGTTGCCGTCGTCGTCGCGAATCGAGATTTCGGTCGACGGCAGCGGCAGGCCGATCGTGCCCGTGTACTCGGTCGCATTGGTCGGATTGCAGGTCACGCTCGGCGAGGTTTCCGAAAGACCATAGCCTTCGACGATCGGCGTCTGCGTGCGCTCGTACCAGCGCTTCGCCACGGCTTCCTGCACCGCCATGCCGCCGCCGTTCGCCACCAGCAGATGCGAGAAGTCGAGCTTGTCGAAATCGGGGTGATTGAGGATCGCGTTGTAGAGCGTGTTGACGGCCGGGAAAGTCGTGATCGAATAACCGTGCAGGTCCTTGATCATGCCGGCGATGTCGCGCGGGTTCGGGATCAGCACGGCGAGTCCGCCCATGCGCATCGTCAGCAGACCGCAGACGGTGAGCGCGAACACGTGATAGAGCGGCAGCGCGGCGACCGTCACCGGCTGGGTGCCGGCAGGCAAGCGCGAGACCGCGGGCTCGGTCCACGCAGCCGACTGCAGCACGTTCGCGATGAGGTTTCGATGCAGGAGCGTTGCGCCTTTCGACACACCGGTCGTGCCGCCCGTGTACTGGAGGAACGCGATGTCGTCGGGCTTCTGCTCGACGGGCTTGAACGTCAGGCGCGCGCCGGCCGAGAGCGCGTCGTTGAAGCTCACGTGATCCGGCAGGCTCCACGCGGGCACCATCTTCTTCACGCGGCGCACGACGTAGTTGACGATGAAGCCCTTCGCCGCACCGAGCAGATCGCCCATCGACGCCACCACGATGTGCCTCACGCGCGTTTGTGTGACGACTGCCTGCAGCGTGACCGCGAAATTCTCAAGGATGACGATTGCTTCGGCACCGCTGTCCTTGAGCTGATGCTCGAGTTCGCGCGGCGTGTAGAGAGGGTTCACGTTCACGACGACATAGCCCGCGCGCAGGATCGCGGCAAGCGCGACCGGATACTGCAACACGTTCGGCATCATGATCGCAATGCGCGCGCCGGGCGCGATGCCGCGCGACTGGAACCAGGCGGCAAGCCGCTTCGAGAGTTCGTCGAGCTGACCGTAGGTGATGGCCTTGCCCATGCACGCGAACGCGGGCTTCGACCGATTCGCGCTGAAGCTCTCCGCAAGCAGCGCCGTGATAGACGCATATTGGCTTGCGTCGATTTCCGCGGGAACGCCGGGTGGGTACGATTTCAGCCAGACTTTATCCATGCGGCGTCTCCTCCTGAATATTTTAGAATGGTCGTGCTAAAACGCTGATCGTAGCATGCGATCAGCGTTTTTCTTTCGCGAATCAGCGAGTTAGAAAGGCCCCTCGAACGGTTGTCTACGTTTTCCAGAGCGCTTTTGCAGGGTTTACGCGCGTTCGACTTCCACGAGACAGTCGTAAAACGTGGCCGAGCCGCCCAGATCGGTGAGCGCCTGGCTCGTCACTTCATTCGCGTTGCGGC
>DATEJU010000144.1:0-6488 GCA_035277805.1 Paraburkholderia sp.
CGCAGCGGCCGGATCGACGTCGCTCAAGCGGCGCTTCAGCTCCTCTTCGCTGATGTCCAGGTGCAGCCGGCCCGCCTCGCAGTCGAGCTCGATCCAGTCGCCGTTGCGCACCGCCGCGAGCGGCCCGCCCGCCGCCGCCTCCGGCGCCACGTGCAGCACTACCGTGCCGTAGGCCGTGCCGCTCATGCGCGCGTCCGAGATGCGCACCATGTCCTTCACGCCCTGGCGCAGCAGCTTCGGCGGCAGCCCCATGTTGCCGACTTCGGCCATCCCCGGATAACCGCGCGGCCCGCAGTTCTTCATCACGAGCACCGAGTCTTTGTCGACGTCGAGCGACTCGTCGGCGATCGTCGCTTTGTAGTGGTCGAAGTTCTCGAACACCACCGCGCGCCCGCGATGCTTGAGCAATTCCGGCGTGGCCGCCGAGGGCTTGAGCACCGCTCCGCGCGGCGCGAGATTGCCGCGCAGGATGCAGATGCCGCCGTCGTCGATCAGCGGCTTGTCGAGCGGACGGATCACCTCGTCGTTGTGGTTGGGCGCCTCGCGCACGTTGTCCCAGAGCGACTTGCCGTTGACCGTGAGCGCGTTGGGATGCGGCAGCAGATTCGCTTCGCCGAGGCGCCGCAGGACGGCCGGCAGACCGCCCGCGTAATAGAACTCCTCCATCAGGAAGCGGCCCGAGGGCTGCAAATCGACGATGGTGGGCGTATTGCGGCCGATGCGCATCCAGTCTTCGAGTTCGAGCGGCACGCCAAGGCGCCCCGCAATCGCCTTCAGATGGATCACGGCATTGGTCGAGCCGCCAATGGCCGCGTTGGCGCGAATGGCGTTCTCGAACGCCTCGCGCGTGAGCACCTTCGAGAGCTTGAGATCCTCCAGCGCCATCTGCACGATGCGCATGCCCGACAGGTGCGCGAGCACGTAGCGGCGCGCATCCACGGCGGGAATGGCCGCGTTGTGCGGCAGCGAGACGCCCAGCGCCTCGGCCATGCAGGCCATCGTCGAAGCCGTGCCCATGGTGTTGCAGGTGCCCGCCGAGCGCGACATGCCCGCCTCGGCCGAGAGGAAGTGATGCAGGTCGATCTCGCCCGCCTTGAGCGACTCGTGCAGGCGCCATACCGCCGTGCCCGAGCCGATGTCCTTGCCTTCGAGCTTGCCGTTGAGCATCGGGCCGCCGGTCACGACGATGGCGGGCACGTCGCAGCTCGCCGCGCCCATCAAGAGCGCGGGCGTGGTCTTGTCGCAGCCGCACAGCAGCACGACCGCGTCGATGGGATTGCCGCGAATGGCCTCTTCCACGTCCATCGAGGCGAGATTGCGCGTGAGCATCGCCGAGGGACGCAGGTTCGATTCGCCGTTCGAGAACACGGGGAACTCCACCGGAAAGCCACCGGCCTCGTAAATGCCGCGCTTCACGTGCTCGGCGAGCTTGCGGAAGTGCGCATTGCAGGGCGTGAGCTCGGACCACGTATTGCAGATGCCGATGATCGGGCGACCATCGAATTCGTGATCGGGAATGCCCTGATTCTTCATCCAGCTTCGATACATGAAGCCGTTCTTGTCCGTGGTGCCGAACCACTGTTGGGAGCGCAGTTTGGGTTTTGTCGCCGACATTGCCTGTCTTCAGATGAGCCAAATTTGCGTGCAGTCTATGAGTAAAATTGATAACCTACCAATGAAATATTGGTCTTCTCAGATACACATTTATGCATTGGTATAAACACCTATCTCCGCCATGATGGACACGTATCCCGGTTACCTCCGCACACGACTGAGAACAAGGCAGCTTTTTCTTGCCGTCGCCCTGGCGGACGAGGGCAACATCCATCGCGCCGCCGCGGTGCTCAACATGACACAGCCCGCTGCATCCAAGATGTTGCGCGAGCTGGAGGAAATGCTGGATGTGGTCCTGTTCGAGCGTCTGCCGCGCGGCGTGCGGCCTACGTTCTACGGCGATGCACTGGTCCGCCACGCGCGCGCTGTGCTCGGCAGCCTGGATCAGGCACAGGAGGAGCTGATCGCGCTGAAGGCCGGGCGTCTCGGCCACGTTGCCGTGGGCGCGATCACCTCCCCGGGCGTGCGCGTGCTGCCCGTCGCCATAGCCGCTGTCAAGCGCCTGCATGCGAACGTACGCATCACGGTCGACATCGACACGAGCAATGCCTTGCTCGAGCAACTGGCACAAGACAAGCTCGACGTGGTGGTCGGGCGACTGTCCGCAGAGCATGACAAGCTGCGGTTGCGCTATGAGCCGCTGGCGGGCGAGCCGGTCAAGGCAGTCGTGCGGCGAGGCCATCCACTTCTCGGCAAAGGCGAGATTGCATTGCCCGAGGTCCAGCGCAGCGCCTGGATCGTGCCGCCGGCGGGCAGCGTTCTGCGTCACCGGTTCGAGCTCATGTTTCAGCGCGCAAGCCTTGCGCCGCCGTCAAATGTGGTGGAGACGGCGGCGCTCCTCTTCATCACGCGCGCCATCGAGAAAAGCGACATGATTGCCGTGCTCGCCGAAGACGTTGCGCACTACTATGCCGAGCATGGTCTCGTCGACATCCTCCCGCTTCCAATGGAATGCAGGATGGACGATTTCGGGCTCATTACCTCCGCCGAAAAACTACTCTCGCCGGCTGCGGTACTGATGCTCGACGCGCTGCGCACAGCGAGCCGCGAAACCTACAATCTACCCGCCGCGGATTGAAGCAGACGACACTCATCAGGCGTGCGGCCATTAAATCCTGAGCGCTCCTGCAGGGTGTGGAACGACGCCTTCGCGACGTCCGGTTACCTGTCCAGAAGGCTCGCGCAGCAGGATCGTCCTAGCCACGTCCTGCCCCAGCGGTCAAAGTATCATTTGACTTCGACCTGGGAGCCCTCCTATGTCCGCTCTGCCCGCGTCCTCGAGCCTCGTTTGCCTGCCCTTCTCGCCAGCCGACGTCGAGCGCGCCCACGCGCTTTCTCTCGACATCCGCTGGCCGCATCGCGCCGACGACTGGCGTCTTGCCGCCCGCATGGGCCGCGGCTTCGTGGTCAAGGAAGGCGAGCGTGTGGTGGGCACGGCGCTGTGCTGGCCCTGGGGCGAACAGGGCGCCACGCTCGGTCTCGTGATCGTTGCTCCCGACTGCCAGGGCCGCGGGATCGGCCGCATGCTCATGGAACGCCTGCTCGATACGCTCGGCCCGCGCATGACCGTGCTGCACGCCACGCCTGCCGGCCAGCCGCTCTACGAAAAGCTCGGCTTCAGACCGATCGGCCTGTTGCACCAGCATCAGGGCGCCGACTTTCGCGCTGCGCAGATCGAGCCGCCGCCCGGCGAGCGCCTGCGCCCGCTGGAGCCGCGGGATACGCCGCGCGTGATCGAGCTCGCGTCGCGCGCGAGCGGTCTCGAGCGCACTGCGCTGCTGCACGCGCTGCTCGATGTCTCGCAGGGCGTCGCGCTTGTCGATGCCGGGCGGCACGATGAGGTGCTCGGTTTCGCGCTGCTGCGCCCGTTCGGCCGTGGCCATGCGATCGGGCCCGTCGCCACCGCGAGCGACGGCGGCTTGCCAATGCAGCGGGCGCAGGCGCTGATCGCCAACCGGCTCGCGGCCAATGCCGGCGCGTTCACGCGCATCGACACGCCCGACGAGCAGGGCCTTGGCCCATGGCTCGAATCGATCGGCCTGGCGCGCGTCGACACCGTCGTGAAGATGGCGCGCAACGGCGAGCCCGCGCATGACCGGGGCGTGCTCCAGTTCGCCATCGTCAATCAGGCACTCGGCTGATCGATCGCGAGGGAGCCCGCATCATGACGCTGCTCTACAAGGCCGATCCCGACCGCGGCAAGCAATGGGCGCGGCTGTTCGCCGACAAGGCGCCCGCAATACCGTTCCGGCTGTGGCCCGACATCGGCGATCCCGCAGCCGTGCGCTATCTCGCGGCGTGGCAGCCGCCCGAGGACCCCGCGCGCACGCTGCCCAATCTCGAAGTGATCTTCTCCGTGGGCGCAGGCATCGACCAGTTCGATCTTTCAGGCGTGCCCGATCACATCGCGGTCGTGCGCATGGTCGAGCCCGGCATCGTCGAAGGCATGGTCGAGTACGTCACGCAGGCGGTCCTTACCCTCCACCGCGATCTCTTCGACTACGCCGCGCAACAGCAGCAGCGCGTCTGGCGCGAACTGCCGGTGCGCGCAGCCGCCTCGCGTCGCGTGGGTGTGCTGGGGCTCGGCATGCTCGGCAGCGCCGTGCTCGCGCGGTTGCAGCTGTTCGGCTTTGCGTGCGCGGGATGGAGCCGCTCGGCGCACGTGCTGCCGGGCGTCGACTGCTACGCGGGCGCCGGGTCGCTCGACGCCTTCCTCGCCCGCACCGATATCCTCGTTTGTCTGTTGCCGCTTACCGGCGCCACGCGCGGCCTCATCGACGCCGCCTTTCTCGCGAAGCTGCCCAAGGGGGCATCGCTCATCAATGTCGGGCGCGGTCCGCAGCTTCACCAGCAGGCGCTGCTCGACGCGCTCGAGCGCGGCCAGCTCGCAGGCGCGATTCTCGACGTCACGGACCCCGAGCCGCTGCCGCCGGCGCATCCGTTCTGGACGCATCCGCGCGTGCGTCTCACACCGCACATCGCGAGCGCGACGCGGCCCGAAACGGCGGTCGACGTCGTGCTCGAGAACATCCGGCGCCATCGCGACGGTCTGCCGATGGCGGGCCAGATCGACCGCGCGCGCGGCTACTGAGCAAGCGCCTCGCCGGGCTGCGGTCCGGCCACTTCCCTGAGCGCTGCAAACGCGCGCGCAAGCCACAGCAGAATATGCTGCACGCCCCGCTCAAAACGCCATATCCGCGCTATTTCGCGGTTTATTTGGCGAAGCGTCCCGCACACCTCGCCCGGTAGCATGAAACGGTCTGAACGGTCTCAAGCCCACCTCGCAACCGGAAACCGAACCATGAAGAACGCCTCGCTCATCGAAGCCGACCGCCAACATCTGATCCATCCCGTCGTCAACTATCGCGCGCACGAGGCGCGCGGCGCGACCGTGCTCGAATCCGCACAGGGTGTGTTCCTGCGCGACGCGAACGGCCACGAACTGCTCGACGCCTTCTCCGGCCTCTGGTGCGTGAACACCGGCTACGGCCACGCCAGCATCGTCGCAGCGGCCACGCGCCAGATGGCGCGGCTGCCCTACGCCACCGGCTATTTTCACTTCGGCTCGGAGCCCGCCATCGAACTGGCCGCGCAACTCGTCGAGCGCTCGCCGGCCTCGCTGCAGCACGTCTACTTCACGCTCGGCGGCTCGGACGCCGTCGACTCCGCGGTGCGCTTTATCACCCACTACTACAACGCAACGGGGCGCCCCGCGAAGAAGCACTTCATCGCACTGGAGCGCGGCTATCACGGCTCGTCGTCGATCGGCGCGGGGCTCACTGCCCTGCCCGCGTTCCACCGCAACTTCGACCTGCCGCTCCCCACCCAGCATCACATTGCCTCGCCCTACGCGTATCGCAGCGCGCACGCAAGCGATGGCGCGCTGATCGCCGCGTCGGTCGCGGCGCTCGAAGCCAAGGTGGCCGAACTCGGCGCGGATCGCGTCGCGGCGTTTTTCTGCGAGCCGATCCAGGGTTCGGGCGGCGTGATCGTGCCGCCCGCCGGCTGGCTGAAAGCCATGCGCGAAGCGTGCCGCAAGCTCGACATCCTGTTCGTCGCCGACGAGGTCATCACGGGCTTCGGCCGCACCGGCCCGCTCTTCGCGTGCGAGGCGGAGCAAGTCGAGCCGGACCTGATGACGATCGCCAAGGGCCTCACGGCGGGCTATGCGCCGATGGGCGCCGTGCTGATGTCCGACGCCGTCTATCAGGGCATGGCCGATGGCGACCCGGCCGCCGTGATCGGCCATGGCTATACGTATTCGGCGCACCCGGTGAGCGCCGCGATCGGCCTCGAAGTCATGCGCCTCTATCACGAGGGCGGCCTGCTCGCCAACGGCGCCGCGCGCGCACCGCGCTTCGCACAGGGGCTCGACGCGCTGCGTGCGCATCCGCTGGTGGGCGACGCGCGCCATCGCGGGCTCCTCGGCGCGCTCGAGCTCGTCGCGGACAAGGAGAGCAAGCAGCGCTTCGACGCGTCGCTCGGCCTGCCCGAGCGCATCGCCGCCGCCGCGTACCGCAACGGCCTCGTGTTTCGCGCGTTCGGCGACGGCGTGCTCGGGTTCGCGCCCGCGCTGTCGTTCACTCAGAGCGAGCTCGACCTGCTGTTCGAGCGCCTCGAAACGACGCTCGACGAGGTGCTCGCCCAAACCGAGGTTCGCGCTGCGCTGAAGACACGGAATGGGGCCAGCAACCGTGCTGCCGCGTGATAACATCGTTCGATCACTCGACATGCAGGGCCGCCCCCAACACGATGAGCAACGACTGCAAGCTGGACCGAATCGATCTGCGCATCCTCTCGCAACTGCAAAAGCGGGGGCGCATCACGAATGTCGAACTGGCCGACGCAGTCGGGCTCTCGCCGAGCCCGTGCCT
>DATEJU010000145.1:0-6096 GCA_035277805.1 Paraburkholderia sp.
CAGCCTTGCGTCGTGGGGGCTCCGCCGTCGTTGCCAGGCGACTCGCTGGTTGCCGCAGGGGCTTGCTCCGGCTGGGCCGGCTCCGCCTGCTCTTGCGGAGCGGCCGCAGCGTGCTCTGCGGGCTGAGCAGCGGCAGGATCCTGCGCGGGCGTGGCCGTTTCGGCTGCCGCGGGAGCGGCGGCCGGCGCCTGCCCTGCCTTGCCGGCTTCCTGCTCCTTCGCGCGCGCCTCCGCCTTCGCCTTCTGGTGCGCGAGCGCGGCCTTGGCGCGGCCGATGTGCGAGGGCTCGATGCCCGGGCCTTCCGAGGCGCTGCCGTCCAGTTCGTAACGCGGGCCGCCTTCGGCCACGCGCTCGTGATAGCGCGGGTGATTCACGTGACGCTTGAGCACGGCGACGATCAGCGTGCGCTCGTAGTCGGGATGGCGCGCAACGAGGTCCTCGACCACGCCGATCTTCAGCGGCAAACGCTCGCGGAACGCCGGATAGTGCTTCGCGAATACGTTCCAGACCGCGTTGAGCTGGCGATTGCGCTCGATGCGGGCTTTTTCGGCCTCGCTCAAGTTGGCCATCGATGGCTGCGGGCGCGCCGGGCGCTGGCGCTGGGCGCCGCGTTCGCCATCGCGCGGGCCGCGCGACGGACGCGATTGCTGGCCCTTGGCACCGTGGCGCTGATCACCCGTCTTGCCCGTCCCGGCGGTCTCGCCAGCCGGTTTGCCTTGCGCCTCGCCGCGCTGCTGCGGACGCGCGCGCGAGCGCGCCTCGTCCGAACCGCCACCGGGACGAGGGCCCTTGGGGCCCTTGGGGCCGGGCGCGCCCTGTGCGCGCCGTTGACCCTGAGCCCCCTTCTGCGACCCGGTCTTTGCACCCGTCTGGGTTTGCTTGGGCGCGTGCCGGCCTTGCGGCGACTGCGTCTGTTCTTCGGGAGGCTGCTCGGTACCCAGGCCCATGCTCTTCTTGATTTCCAGAAGCCCGTCTTTGAAGCTCAGGGTACGGCGTTGTTGCGATGCGGCTTTCACGTCCAGATCTCTTCCTTATTGGATCGGACGATATGATACAGAATTCGCGCAGCGGTTTTTTGTCCAGGCATACGAGACACCCGGCTCGGGGCAGTCCGCGCAAGCGCCGGGCGCGGCGTAATTCCCCGGCGTGAGCCCTGAAATGCGCCCCGCCCGATGCTTCCATCGGCCCCGACTGCCCCTGGATTGCCTCCGTCGCATCCTGCTGATATTGGTGCGCCTCGCGCTGCGCTTGCCCATTTTTCTTCGCCCGCTGCCCGCGCCAACGCGCGCATCGTGCACTTTTTCTTCCAGACCATGACAGCTTCCACCGTAACGCCTACTCCGATCCGCGCCATCGTGACTGGCCAGTCACGCGGACTCGGCGCCGCCCTGGCAGACTTGCTGCTGGAGCGCCGGATCGACGTTCTCGGCCTCGGCCGCAGCGCGCATCCCACGCTTGCCGCGCGCGAGCGCTCGCCGTCCGCCGCGCAATTCGAGCAAGTCGCGCTCGATCTTGCCGATCCCGCCGCGCTCGAGCGCTGGCTCGCGAGCGGCGCGCTGCGCCAGTTCGCGCACGGTGCGCAGTGCGTGCTGCTGTTCAACAATGCGGGCACCGTCGAGCCGATTGCGCCGCTCGGCGCCCAGGACGCCAACGCCATCGCACGCGCGGTCTCGCTCAACGTGGCAGCGCCGCTGATGCTCGCCAACGCCCTCGCCTCGAGCGAAGCGTCGGGCGCTGCGCTCGAGCGCCGCATCGTGCACATTTCGAGCGGCGCCGCGCGCAATGCCTACGCGGGCTGGAGCATCTACTGCGCGACCAAGGCCGCGCTCGACCATCACGCCCGCGCCGTGGCGCTCGACGCAACGCCCGCGGTGCGCATCTGCAGCGTCGCGCCGGGCGTGGTGGACACCGGCATGCAGGCCACCATCCGCGCCACCAGCGCCGACAAGTTCCCCCTGCGCGAGCGTTTCGAACAGTTGAAGGAAACCGGTCAACTCGCCTCGCCGGAACAAGCGGCACGGCAGTTGATCGATTACGCACTGAGCGACGCATTCGGCACCACGCCAACGGCCGACGTGCGCGAACTCGCACCGCGCTGACGAAAATCGTCTCACGCTCCCGCAAATACTCACCTATGCGAGCGCGCTGCTCCTTCACGTGAGGACAATGCGTGGCCGCTCTCCTTTCCATCGCCTCGCGCCGCCGGCCAGCATCAGCAACGCGCCGATAGCGAGCAGATCGCCCGCGAGCCGGGCGGGAAAGAAGGCGCTCGCGTGCATGGCGCGCAGCAGCGTGTCGATCGTATTCGACGCGAGCGCGCCGCCCACGAAACACACGAGCCCCTGCTGCCCCACGGTGACGACACCCGGCAGACGCCGCGCGAGCTTGCCGACCCAGCCGAGACGCACGGCCTGCGCGGCGAGCCAGGCCACCGCGGTGAAGCTCACGATGCGTAGGCTCGCGAGGTTCTGCTTCATGTAGCCCGGCTGCGGCTCGACTTCGACGAAGAGCCGCAGGAAGGCAAACAGGACGACGAGCGCGCACGCGAGCACCGTCAGCGTGCGGCCGAGCCGCGAGACCTGAAAGGCCTCGGAGACCGGATGGAGCCGGCACAGCAGACCGAGCATGAACATCGCCTGCCACGCGAATGGATTGAACGGCCAGTTCGACCCCGGCGCGGCCGGCAGATAGCGCACGAGCCAGCAGCCCCCGAGCCAGATGCCGAAGCTGCCCAGCAGCGCGACGTCGGGCGCGCGCCGCGCGAGCGGCATGACCACCGGTAGCGCGAGCACGAGAATCACATAGAGCGGCAGAACGCCGGCCAGATAGGGCTGATCGCGAAAGACCGCGATATTGCCGAGCATCGCGAACGGGTGCGCCACAAAGCGCAGCAAGCCCGAATCCGCGACGAGCGGCGAATCCACGCGCAGCGCCACGGCGGCCGCACCGGAAAGCAGCATCAGCGCCGCTGTGCATAAATAGGCGGCATAGATTTCGCGCCCGCGCCGCCAGAAGCGCCGGTTGGCGGCATCGGCGCCCTTCCTCGCGGAGATCGCGAGCCAGCTCGCCGCCGCCACGTAACCGCTTACGAACACGAACACCTCGGCCGAATCGCAATATGCAAATGTATGCAGCATGCCGTGCGAAAGCACACTGGAAGGCATGTGATCGAGGGCGATCGCAATCAGCGCGAAACCGCGGAAAAAATCGATTTCGATCGATCGCTTCGAGGTCTGAATCATCAATCAATACTCCCGTTCAGGCCGGGTCGAGCTTTCATCAGGATGACTGAGCATGTGCGTTGCGCTGCATGGCGCCTGTCGTCCGAAAGGGCTTCGTAATGACTCGACGCCTTCCTCGCTACACCACGCGAATTCGATGCCAGCTCGAAGCACCACGCGCTCCACTCACATCGCTTGCAGCATCGCACACTCCGCGGCGTGCCTGCAGCTTCTGCACCAGGCGGAAAGATGCGCGTAAGGATCGCGCGCGCCGCTCCCCCGTGGCCCCGATGGGTTGACGCTCACAGCGGCGGCGGCTTCCCCCCTTCGCCCGCCCGCGTCAGGGGTTTCCCGGCCTCCCCGGAAATTACTTGACACCTAAAGTAAATCCGCCTACATTGACCTTGCAGATTGAACAAGGGAGCGAGCATGCGCATTGTTTGCATCGGTGGTGGGCCAGCCGGACTGTACTTCGGCCTGTTGATGAAGCGGCGTCACCCGGACTACGAAATCACGGTGATCGAACGAAACCGCCCATACGACACGTTCGGCTGGGGCGTGGTGTTTTCGGACCAGACGCTCGGTAACCTGCGCGCGGCCGATCCGGAAAGCGCGGACGAGATCCTCGACGCGTTCAATCACTGGGACGACATCGAGATCCATTTCCGCGGGCGCTCGATTCGCTCATCGGGCCACGGCTTCTGCGGCATCGGCCGCAAGCGTCTGTTGAACATCCTGCAGGCACGCTGCGAGCAGCTCGGCGTGAAGCTCGTGTTCGAGACCCAGATGAGCGACGAGGACGTGCAGAACGCCGACCTCATCATCGCCAGCGACGGCCTGAACAGCGCGATACGCCAGAAGTACGCGGCGACTTATCAGCCGGACATCGACATGCGCGATTGCCGCTTCGTGTGGCTCGGCACTTCGAAGCTGTTCGATGCTTTCACGTTCGCGTTCGAGCAAACCGAATTCGGCTGGTTCCAGGCGCACGCCTACCGCTTCGACGACAACACCTCGACGTTCATCGTCGAAACGCCCGAGCACGTCTGGCGTGCCGCGGGCCTCGACGAAATGAGCAAGGAAGACAGCATCGCGTTCTGCGAGAAGCTGTTCGCACGCTATCTCGACGGCCACGCGCTGCGTTCGAACGCAGCGCATTTGCGCGGTTCGTCGCAATGGATTCGCTTCCCACGCGTCGTGAACCGCGAGTGGGTGCACTGGAAGAGCGCTGCGGACGGCAAGCAAACGCCGGTCGTGCTGATGGGCGACGCGGCCCATACCGCGCACTTCTCGATCGGCTCGGGCACCAAGCTCGCGCTCGAAGACGCCATCGAGCTTGCGAACAGCATGGACACGCATCCGGGCGACCTTCGCGCCGCGCTCCATCACTATACGAGCGTGCGTAGCGTGGACGTACTGCGCATTCAGAACGCCGCGCGCAATTCGACGGAATGGTTCGAGCACGTGGACCGCTATGCGCAGTTCGAGGCCGAGCAGTTCGCCTACTCGCTGCTCACGCGCTCGCAGCGCATCTCGCACGAGAACCTGCGCGAGCGCGACGCGCATTATCTCGGCGGCTTCGAGTCGTGGCTCGCCGAACGCGCGGGCTCGGGCGCAGTAGCGGGCCAGCGCGCCGCGCCGCCGATGTTCACCCCGTACACGGTGCGCGGCGTCACGCTCAAGAACCGCGTGGTGGTCTCGCCGATGGCGCAGTACTCCGCACATGACGGCGTGGCCGGCGACTACCACCTCATGCATCTGGGCGCGCGCGCAATGGGCGGCGCGGCGCTCGTGATGACCGAAATGACCTGCGTGTCGCCCGAAGCGCGCATCACGCCCGGCTGCCCCGGCATGTACGCGCCCGAGCATCTGCAGGCATGGAAGCGCATCGTCGACTTCGTGCATACGAGTTCGGACGCGAAGATCGGCATCCAGCTCGGCCACTCGGGCGCGAAGGGCTCGACGCGCGTGGCGTGGGAAGGCATCGACCAGCCGCTCGACGACGGCAACTGGCCGCTCGTTTCGGCTTCGCCGCAGCAATATTTGCGCGGCGTGAGCCAGTGGTCGCACGCGGCAAGCGCCGACGAGCTGCGCGAAATCGAGGCGCAATTCGTGCGCTCCACGCAGATGGCCGCCGAGGCCGGCTTCGACTGGCTCGAACTGCACTGCGCACACGGCTATCTGCTCTCGAGCTTCCTCTCGCCGCTCACGAACCAGCGCACCGACGAATATGGCGGCTCGCTCGAAAACCGCCTGCGTTTTCCGCTGCAGGTGTTCAATGCGATCCGCGCGGTGTGGCCCGAAGACAAGCCCATCTCCGTGCGTATTTCCGCGCACGACTGGGTCGAAGGCGGCATCACGCCCGACGACGCCGTGCAGATCGCGCACGCCTTCAAGGCGGCGGGCGCGGACATGATCGACGTTTCGTCGGGCCAGGTGAGCAAGGACGAAAAGCCCGTGTACGGCCGCATGTTCCAGACGCCGTTCGCGGACCGCATCCGCAACGAAGCCGGCATCGCGACGATCGCGGTGGGTGCGATCTCCGAGGCCGACCACGTGAACGGCATCATCGCGGCGGGCCGCGCCGACCTGTGCGCGGTGGCGCGTCCGCATCTCGCGAATCCGTCGTGGACGCTCAACGAAGCCGCGAAGATCGGCTACTTCGACGTGAAATGGCCCAATCAGTACACGGCGGCGAAGACCCAGCTCGAGCGCAACATCGAGCGCGAGCGCGCGGCGGCGGCCGCTGCCGCGGGTCTCTCCCCGCTCGAACGCGCGCAACGCGCCGAAGGAACGGTGTGAGCATGAGCGACGATACGCTTGAAGGGACCCACGCCGTCGTCACGGGCGGCGGCAGCGGCATCGGCGCGGCGAC
>DATEJU010000146.1:0-7653 GCA_035277805.1 Paraburkholderia sp.
GCCACCTTGTCTGGGTGCCGCGGCTTTTTTGCTGCGCCGCGTGCCTGTCATGTGCCTGTCATTCGAGGCGCCGCCTCCCTGCGGCGCCTTTCAGGCACAAGCCTACATGAGTTCGACGCCCATTGCGGTCGCCTCGCCGCCGCCGATGCACAAGGTCGCCACGCCGCGCTTCAGACCGCGTGCACGCAACGCGCCGATCAGCGTGACGAGAATGCGCGCGCCCGACGCACCGATCGGGTGGCCCAGCGCGCACGCGCCGCCGTTCACGTTGACCTTCTCGTGCGGCAGATCGTGCTCCTTCATCGCGGCCATCGTGACCACGGCGAACGCCTCGTTGACCTCGTAGAGATCGACGTCGGAAGCCTTCCAGCCGGTCTTTTCGAAGAGCTTCGCGATCGCGCCAACCGGTGCGGTCGTGAACTTCGCGGGCTGCTGCGCGAAGGTCGAATGGCCGCTCACGCGCGCGAGCGGCTTGACGCCCAGGCGTTTCGCCGTGGATTCGCGCATCATCACGAGTGCCGCCGCGCCGTCCGAAATCGACGACGAATTCGCGGCCGTCACCGTGCCCGTCTTGCTGAAGGCCGGCTTGAGCGTCGGGATCTTGTCGAGATTGGCCTTGAACGGCTGCTCGTCGCGCTCGATCGTCGTCTCGCCCGCGCGCGAGGCCACCTTCACCGGCGCGATCTCCCAGGCGAACGAACCGTCCTCGTTGGCGCGTTTCGCGCGCTTGAGCGACTCGATCGCAAAGGCATCCTGGCTCTCGCGCGAGAAGTCGAACTCGCCCGCGCATTCCTCGGCGAACGTGCCCATGAGGCGGCCCTTGTCGTAGGCGTCTTCGAGGCCGTCGAGGAACATGTGATCGAGCACCTGACCGTGCCCCATGCGCATCCCCGCGCGCGCCTTGGGCAGCAGATACGGCGCGTTCGACATGCTCTCCATGCCGCCCGCGACGATCACGTCGGCGGAACCGGCCAGCAGCATGTCGTGCGCGAACATCGCCGCGCGCATGCCCGAGCCGCACATCTTGTTCACGGTGGTCGCGCCCGCTGCGAGCGGCAGGCCCGCACCCAGCGCCGCCTGGCGCGCCGGCGCCTGGCCCTGGCCCGCGGGCAGCACGCAGCCCATCACCACTTCGTCGACCTGCGCGGGTTTCAAGCCCGCGCGCTCGACCGCCGCGGCAATCGCCACCGCACCCAGTTGCGGCGCAGCCAGCGTGGCGAAATCGCCCTGAAAACCGGCCATCGGCGTGCGCGTCGCCGCCACGATCACAATCGGATCCTTCTGCGTCTCACTCATGTCCACCCTCCTTTTTCAATCAATCGATGATGCCCTGTTCGTTATCCTTCGCGTTTCTCATGCCGCGCGCACGTCAGCCTCGTCAGCGTCATCGCCCTCGCCGTCCTGCGCAAAACGCTCGGGATAACGCGTGCGAAAGCGCACCTCCACGTCGTACGGCAGGCAGTCGGGCACCTCGCCCGCGAGCAGGCGCGCCTTGCTTTCCTGCCACAGTGCCGGTTCGAAGAAGTCGGCGTGATGCTCGAGGAAATAGCGCCGCACACGCGGGTCGCCGAGCAGGAACGTGCGATACGTCTCCGGGAAAATATCGCGAGGACCGACTCCGTACCAAGGCTCGCCCGATAGTTCGTCTTCCTCATGAACTGGCTCGGGCACCGCGCGCACGTTGCACTCGGTCAGATATTCGATTTCGTCGTAGTCGTAGAACACCACGCGGCCATGGCGCGTCACGCCGAAATTCTTGTAGAGCATGTCGCCCGGGAAGATGTTCGCGCGCATCAGGTCCTTCACCGCGTTGCCGTATTCGCGAATGCCGTGCTCGACTTCTTCGTCGCTGCCGCTTTGCAGCCAGATGTTGAGCGGCACCATGCGGCGCTCGATGTAGAGATGCCGGATCACGAGGTTGTCGCCCTCGTACTCGATCATCGAAGGCGCGAGCGTTTCGAGCTCGTGCACGAGCGCCTCGGAAAGCCGCGCAATGGGCAGCGCGACGCTCGAATATTCGAGCGTATCGGCGAGACGCCCGAGACGGTCGTGGCGCTTCACGAGCTGATACTTCGCCTCCACCTGCTCGCGCGTGGTCTCCTTCGGCGCGGGAAAGCTGTCCTTGATCACCTTGAACACGTACGGAAACGACGGCAGCGTGAACACGATCATCACCATGCCGCGGATGCCGGGCGCGGAGATGAACTGGTCGCTCGAATGCGAGAGGTGATGCAGCAGATCGCGATAGAAGAGATTCTTGCCCTGCTTCTGCAGCCCGAGCGACGTGTAGATCTCGCCCTTCGCCTTGCGCGGCATGATCGTGCGCAGGAACTCGACATACGCGGACGGCACTTCCATGTCCACGAGAAAGTACGAGTGCGAGAAGCTGAACAGGATGAGCAACTGGTCGAGGCGCAGGAGCACGGTGTCGAGCGCGAGCTTGCCGTCATCGCCTTCCTTCGTATGGCGGATCGGCACGACGAACGGCACCAGCATGTCGCCGTTGATGATGCGCCCGACGATATACGCCGACTTGTTGCGAAAGAACAGCGACGCGAGCGCATGGATCTGGAAATTGGGCTTGGGCTCGACCACGCCGAAGGTGTCGAGCATGGCGCGCATCACGCAGTCCACGTCGCGCTCGAGGTCCTCGAATGGCGTGTCGAGCTGAAAATTCGTGACGATGCGCGCGAGCGTGGCCGCAAGCCCGTCCTTGCCCGGGTAGTACGCGCGATAGGTGGGCTTGGCGGCGGGCTCGTCGTTCTCGATGTATTCGGTCGAGATCGCGGGCCGCACGAAGATGAAGTCGTTGTTGAAGTACGAACGATGCAGGATCTTGCAGCACACCGAGTTGAAGAAGGTCTCGGCGCATTCGGGCTGCCGGTGCGTCGTTAGCAAACCGATGTAATGGAGCTTGATCTGCTCCCAAACTTCGCCGTCGATGCTTTCGGCGTCGTATTCGTCTTCGAGCGCCATCACGCACTCGCGCACGCGGTCGTCGTAAGAGGCGATGCGCTCGCGCGCGAGCTGCTGCAGGCTGCGCCAGTCGCGCGCCTCGAAGCATTCGCGCGCACGCACGGCCGCCGCGCAGAAGTTGCGGTAGTGGCGATTGAAGCCTTCGAGCATCGTCTGCGCAACGTCGAAGCCGATCTGCGATGAAAGCAGTTTCGGGAAATGTCTCATGACGCATTCACCTCGGCTCGACGGCGTGACGCGAAGACAGGCCAGCGCCGGCTACTGATCGTCGGGCATCGCGAGCGGCGCGATCCGCTCGCCCGCCGCGTTCTTCGCGAGCAGCGCGCGCGCCTGCGACTCGTATTGGGCGAGGTCTTCGAGCGTGGCGTCGAGATCGGCGCGCTGACGCTCCAGTATCTCGCGGTGGCGCACGACGGTGTCGAGAAACGCCTGGAGCTGCGGCAGCGTATCCGTGGGCGAATCATAAAGATCGAGCAGCGCGCGGATCTCGTTGAGCGTGAAGCCAAGGCGCTTGCCTCGCAGCGTGAGCTTCAATCGCGTGCGATCGCGCCCCGAAAACACGCGCTTGAGGCCGCTCGCCCCTTCGCGGCTGGGCGCAAGCAGGCCCTGATCCTCGTAGAAACGGATCGCGCGCGGCGTCACGTCGAATTCGCGGGCGAGCTCGGTAATCGTGTACTGGGTCATGTCGGAAAGCGCGCCTCGCGCGAGCCGGGTCGGCCCGGCGGCGGGACTATCGTTGGAATCGACGTTTACGTTATCGTCAACTCGAGGGTTGCGCAACGGCTTGTTTGTTCCGCATATCGGAACACTCTCCCGATTTCCCTGCAGGAATGGCGCAATGCAGCGACAATGGCATCAGATGGCGGCGCTGGCCGTCTTCAGCCCACCATAACGATGCGAGACGACACCCCAATGAACGCCCTCGAACACCAGCTCGACTACCCCTTCGCCGATACCCTGCCGGAACCCGGCCTCGCCTTCGAAGTCGCGCCCGGCGTGAAATGGCTGCGCATGCCGCTGCCCTTCGCGCTCGATCACATCAACCTCTGGCTGCTGCGCGACGAGATCGACGGCCAGCAAGGCTGGACCGTGGTGGACTGCGGCATTACCAACGACACCATCAAGGCGCACTGGGAGCAGGTGTTCGAGAACCAGCTCGAAGGTCTGCCGGTGCTGCGCGTGCTCGTCACGCACTGCCACCCGGACCATATCGGCCTTGCGCACTGGATCTGCGCGGGCGGCGACAAAAAGCGCTGGGACGTGCGCCTGTGGACGACGCTCGGCGAATACATGAGCGCGTGCGTGCTGGCCTCGGGCAATGGTTCGAACGCGGGCGGCGAAGGCGCGGCGCGCCATTTCGCGCGCCATGGCGTGACCGACGAGGCTTCGCTCGATCAACTGCGCAAACGCCGCAGCTACTACTCGAATCTCGTGCCCGCGCTGCCGCCGCAATACCGGCGCCTGCGCGAAGCCGACACGGTGGCGATCGGCGGCCGCGACTGGCGCGTCGTCACCGGCTACGGCCATTCGCCTGAGCATTGCGCACTGCTGTGCGAATCGCTCGGCGTGCTGATTTCGGGCGACATGGTGCTGCCGCGCATCTCGACCAACGTCTCCGTGTTCGACATGGAGCCGGAAGGCAATCCGCTCAGTCTCTACCTCGAATCGCTCGGGCGTTATGAAGCCATGCCGGAGGACACACTCGTGCTGCCCTCGCACGGCAAGCCGTTCCGCGGCGTACGCACGCGCATCGGGCAATTGCGCGAGCACCACGACGCACGCCTCGCCGAGGTGACGCAAGCCTGCGAGCACGGGCCGCAAAGCGCCGCCGACATCGTGCCGCTCATGTTCAAGCGCGCGCTCGACATGCATCAGTTGACGTTCGCGATGGGCGAAGCGCTCGCGCACCTGCACCTGTTGTGGTTCACGGGCAAGCTCAAGCGCACGATCGACGAGAAGGGCGTGGTGCGCTTCTCGGTCTGATACGCGAGCGCGCGGCGCCAATCGCCCAAAATGGCACCCATAAACAAAAGGGGGCGGCCCAATCGAGCCGCCCCCTTTTTTGCTACGTCACGCCGCGCGAATCAGTTCCCGCCGCCCGTGATCAGGTCGGCGCCCTTGGGCCGCACGAACTTGAAGGTCGAGGCCGGCAGCGACGGATTCTTCTCGATGTTGGAGAACGTGAGCAGCGTCACGTTGCCGAACACGTCGTGCAGCTCCATCGCTTCGAGATTGCCGTCGCGAAAGCCGATGCCCACGCTCTTGAACTGCGTGTCCTTCGACTTCGGAATCAGCTCCAGCCAGTCGATGCCATTCTTCACGCCCGCGTCGGAGAGCGTGAAGTTCTTCTCCAGATCGTTGCTGCCGAACAGGATGGCGGCCGGGCTCGCGCCGAGCGCGCCGCCAAGCTTGCGCTCGGTGACCTGGTTCAGGTCCTTGTCGTAGACGTAGAGATTGTCGCCGTCGGACTGGAGCTGCTGCTGATACGGCTTCTCATAGTTCCAGATGAATTTGCCCGGGCGCGCGAACACGAACGTGCCGCTCGACGTCCTGGCGTTCGCCGTGGCCGTGGCGATGGCATCGCTCGCGTTCCTGGCGTTCGTGGGCGTCTTGAGCTCGCGCTGCACGAAGTTGCCGCGCGCCGCGTGCACCTGCGCGACGAACTGCTTCAGTTGATCGGTGCCGCTCGCATACGCGTGCGAAGCCATGACGAGCGACGCGCCAAGCGCCACGAAGATCGCGCGTCCCGCGCGACCGAGCGTCATACGAGTCTGTTGTCCAGCCGGAAACTGCATCTATCGTTCTCCAATAACCACAATGTGTGCCTGCGCCGGCAGGCGAGGCGCCGTGGATCGACGTGAGTCGAGGTTAATCGACGCGAATCGACATTAATCGGCCTCGCGCGTAGGCACGAGAATCTCGCGGTTGCCGCTCGAGGACATCGCCGAGACGAGCCCCGATTGCTCCATCTGCTCGAGCAGGCGCGCCGCGCGGTTGTAGCCGATGCGCAGATGCCGCTGCACGAGCGAGATCGACGCGCGCCGGTTCTTGATCACCACCTCGACCGCCTGGTCGTAGAGCGGATCGGATTCGTCGCCGGTACCGGAAGCGCTCGCCGAGCCTTCGTCGCCTTCGCCCGCCACACCGCCTTCCAGAATGCCTTCGATATAGTTCGGCTCGCCCTGCTCCTTGAGCTTGTCGACCACGCGATGCACCTCGTCGTCGGCGACGAACGCGCCGTGCACGCGCACCGGCAGCCCGGTGCCCGGCGGCAGGTAGAGCATGTCGCCCATGCCGAGCAGCGACTCGGCGCCCATCTGGTCGAGAATCGTGCGCGAATCGATCTTCGAGGACACCTGGAACGCAATGCGCGTGGGCACGTTAGCCTTGATGAGGCCCGTGATGACGTCCACCGAAGGACGCTGCGTCGCGAGGATCAAGTGGATGCCGGCGGCACGCGCCTTCTGCGCGATGCGTGCGATCAGCTCTTCGACCTTCTTGCCGACCACCATCATGAGGTCCGCCAGCTCGTCGATCACCACGACGATGTGCGGCAGCTTCGCGAGCGGCTCCGGGTCGTCCGGCGTGAGGCTGAACGGATTCGGGATCTTTTCCTCGCGCTTGTTCGCTTCTTCGATCTTGTTGTTGTAGCCCGCGAGGTTGCGCACGCCCAGCTTGCTCATGAGCTTGTAGCGGCGCTCCATTTCGGCGACGG
Source organism: Paraburkholderia sp. (assembly GCA_035277805.1). Taxonomy (GTDB): domain Bacteria; phylum Pseudomonadota; class Gammaproteobacteria; order Burkholderiales; family Burkholderiaceae; genus Paraburkholderia. Next base: position 6,692 of record DATEJU010000146.1, read on the forward strand.
TCCAGTTCAGCGCGTTGCCGGCCTGGCGCATGTCGGTCACGACCGGACACAGCAGATGCGGAATGCCCTCGTAGACGCTCATTTCGAGCATCTTCGGGTCGATCAGGATCATGCGGACCTGTTCGGCGCTTGCCTTGTAGAGCAGCGACAGGATCATCGCGTTGATGCCCACCGACTTGCCCGAGCCGGTCGTGCCGGCCACGAGCAGGTGCGGCATCTTCGCGAGATCGGCGCAAACGGACTTGCCGCCGATGTCCTTGCCGAGACCCATGGTGAGCGCCGAAGGCGCGTCCGCGTAGACCGCCGAGCCGAGGATTTCGGAAAGGCGCACGGTCTGGCGACGCTGGTTCGGCAGCTCGAGCGCCATGTAGTTCTTGCCGGGGATCGTCTCCACCACGCGGATCGAGACGAGCGAGAGCGAACGCGCGAGGTCCTTCGCGAGATTCACGATCTGGCTACCCTTCACGCCAGTGGCAGGCTCGATCTCGTAGCGCGTGACGACGGGGCCCGGATACGCGGCCACCACGGCCACGTCCACGCCGAAGTCCTTGAGCTTTTTCTCGATCAAGCGCGAGGTGAACTCGAGCGTGTCGTCGGAAATCGTTTCCTGGGTCTTGGGCGCCGGGTCGAGCAGCGAAATGGGCGGCAAGGTGGAGTCGCCCGGCAGGTCGGTGAAGAGCGGCACCTGGCGCTCCTTCTCCACGCGCTCGGAGCGCTGCGGCGTGACCACGGGCGGCACGATCGTGACCGGCTCGTGCTCCTCGATCTTCACGCGGCCGCGCTCGACCTTGCCTTCGCGCTTGACCGCGGCGGCCTCGCCGAGCTTGCGGTCGCGGCCCGCTTCGCGGTGCAGCCTCGCCATCGTCACGGCGTTGATGATCGACTCGCCCACCCGTTCGGCCACGTTCAGCCACGAAAAACGGAAATACAGCGACAAGCCGATCGCAAGCGCCAGCAAAAGC
>DATEJU010000147.1:0-4189 GCA_035277805.1 Paraburkholderia sp.
CGGCGGCCGTGCCCGGCGTCGCGACGATAGACGTAGCGCCGCCCGGCGCAGCCGCGTGGGCGCCAGCCGCGGCCCGCGTGGGCCGTGCCGGTTCGGAGGCGGGATCGCGTGCGGGCTCGTTCATCGTCGTGTCTTGGGCAGCGCGGTTTGCGTCGGAATCTTCATACGATGTCTCAATAATCCGAGTATGGCCTCACTGGCGTCGGCGGGTAAGGTACCGGGCCATGCTGCGGCGAGAAGAAGTAGCGCAGATACACGAGGCCCACGTTCGGCGCGTAGTCGCGCGAGCGGTCGAGCCGGAAGCGGCCGCCCGCCACGAAATGCGGCGTGATGCGGTACTCGAGCGCCGCTTCGACGGCATAGCTGAAGCCGCCGCCCGAGCCGCCGCCGAAGTGCGGGTTGCCGGCGAGCGCCTGCAGGTCCGGGCGCGTGGGGAAGAACGGCGCGCGGTCCTCGTTCGTGAACGACATGCCGACCGAGCCGTCGATTTCCCACGAGAGCTTCCGATAGCGGCCTTTCCAGTCGAGCGGGATGCCGATCGAGAAATAGCTCTGCGGGCTGTAATAGCCGCCGTTGCCGAACGTGTAGAAGTGCTCGTTCTTCGAGTATTGCCAGTAATTGATCGTGAGGCCGCTCGACACGTCCTGGTCGGGCCGCTTCCAGACCGTCCAGCCGTAACCGCTGCGCACCTTGAACTCCTGGTTGGTCGGCACGTCGGAGCCGGTCAAGAGGCCGAAGCCGAGGCTCGTGAACAGCGTGCCGGGCCCGAAGTCGTGCGCGCCGCGTACCGTGATGCCGTTGCGCACCACGCCGCCCCACGTCTCGCCGGTGACCGGATCGCGCCCGCCCGCGTACGACACGAGGCTGCTCGTCATGGCGCGGCGCGAGACGTCGACGGACACCGAAGCGCGCGGGAAGTCGTAGCGGTACAGCAAGCCGCCCAGCACGCTGGTGATCGGGAAACCGAGCGGCGTGGAGCCGATGTCGGCGCGCCAGCTGGTGTTCGCGCGGTTGTACTCGTAGCCCGCCGCGAGCGCGACGCCCGTGGCGGTTTCGTTGATCGCGGGAATATTCGCATTGCCGAGCGCCGGGGCCTTGCCGTAGTCGTAGACGCCCTGGTTGCCCTCGGGCAGCGTGCCGGCGTTCAGGTAGACCGTGTCGGCGTGGAAGAAGTAATGGCCCGTGTAGCCATCCGGAATGCGCACATAGAGCGGAATCTCCGTGGCGTGCAGCTCCGAGATGCCGGAGTCGCCCGAGAGATTCGACTGATACCACTCGGTCGCGACCTGCCCCTGGCGGCGGTCCTGGAGCCCCTGCAGCGCGCGGCCCGCGGAGGTGAGGCCGCCGGGGCCGGGCTGCTCGCCTTCGGCTTGCTCCTGCGCGAGCGAGCTGCGATAGAGGCTCGCGGCTTCGTCGTAGTTGCCGCGCGACTGCGCCACGCGCCCGGCCTGGGTGGTGACGTCCGAGCGCTCGGGGTAGCGCGCGCGCAACGGGTCGACCACGTCCTGCGCCTCCTGGTCGAGCCCCTGCGCCGTGAAGCGCCGCGCGATGGACAGGCGCGTATCCACGTCGTCGGCGGGGGTGTCGGCCAATACGTCGCGCACCGTCGCGGCAGCCTCGCGGTCGCGGCCCATGCGCTCCAGCATCCGCGCCACCGTCAGACGCGCGTCGGCATCGCCGGGCTGTTGCACGAGCACCTGTTGCGCGGATGCCATCGCGCCCTTGTAGTCGCCCTTTGCTTCGAGCAGGTCGGCCTGCTCCAGCAGCCAGCGCCGGTTCGATTTGAGCCGCTCGGGCACCGCGTCGAGCGTGCGCCGCGCGCTCGCGAGGTCGCCGCTTTCGATCTGGCGGTCGGTCGCGCGCACGGCGAGGCGCAGCTCCTGATCGTCGAGGTTGGCGCGCTGCTCGTCGGTGAGGCCGGGACGCGCGCGCGCGGCGTCGATCCATTTGGCCCAGTCGTCGTCGCGATTGGCGGCGGCGAGCAGCTCGCCGTAGCGCACGCGCGCACCGTTGGCCGCCGGATCGTCGGGGTGCGCCGCGAGCCAGTCCTGCACGAGCGCGAGGCCCTTGTCCGTTTCGCCGATGGCGATCCACTCGCGCCCCACCGAAGCCAGCATTTGCGGGTCGTTGGCCGTGTTGGCGTCGGCGGCGGCCGAGTCGAGCACGGCGCGCGCCTCGTCTTCCTTGCCTTGCGCGATGAACTGGCGGGCTTGCGCAATCTTCTTTTGCGCCGCGAGGTTGCCCATCAGGTCGCGCATGCCCGCGCTGCGCTCGGCGGCCGGCACGGCGTCGAGCTGGGCGGTGGCGCCATCCACATCGTCCACCGAATTCAGATAGAGCGCCGTGGCGTAGTGCATGTCGGGCGACTGCGAGACCTTCAGGCCGTCCGCCATCACTTCGCGGCCGAGCGCGGGCAGCCCGAGGTCGCGGTACTGGCGCGCGAGCGTGAAGCGCGTCCAGGCGTCGTCGGGCGTGAGGCGTACAGCGTCTTCGAGCTTCGCGATGGCCGGGCTCTTGCGGTTCTCGGCCAGCAACTGGTCGGCCTGGATCGAGAGCAGCTCGGCGTGCAGGCGCTTGAGCTGCGCCGTGGAGCCCGAGAGGCGCGGCGCCGTCGCGGTGATGAGCGGGCCGATTTTGTTGTCGCGATGGGTTTCGCGCAGCACCGTCACGAGGCTGCGCAGCGCGTCGATGTCGGGTGTTTTCGCCTCGACGAGCGGGCGCAGCACGCCTTCGGCTTCGGTCCACTTCTTCTGCGCGATGAGCGAGTCGGCGAGGATGCGCGAGGCGTCGGCGTTGCCCGGATCGAGCCTGAGCGCTTCGCGGGCGAGCGTCTCGCCCTCTGCGGGCTTGCCTTGGGCGTTGGCCGCGCGCGCCTTCGCAATGGTGCCCCAGATCGTGGCCGTCTTTTCGAGGCTGCGCCACTTGCCCGCGTTGTCGGGGTCGAGCCTGAGCGCGCGCGCGAAGAGCTCGCGCGCCTCGTCGTGACGGCCTTCGCGCAGGCGCACGAGGCCGAGCGCGCCAAGCGTTGCGCCGTCGTTCGGGTTCGCGCGCTGAGCCGTCTGCAGCGAAGCTTCGGCATCCTTGAGATCGCCGCGTTGCAGTTGCGCGAGGCCGCGGTTGAGCGCGGCTGCGCCGGGACCCGCCGGGCGTGCGCGCGTCGTGGTCGGCGCCCGCCCCGAGGCGAGGCTCGCTGGCGGTACGTAGCGCTTGCCGCTGGCCGCCGCCGCGTTGGCCAGCGCCACGCCCTTCGGCCCGAGCTTCTTCGCGAGGTCGGCAACGGTCTGCTGGGTGTCGGTGTCGTCGGGCACTTCCTGCAAGTAGCGCTGATACCAGACGTAGTAGGCCGGATCGTCGCGGCCCGCGCCGTTGAGCGCGCGGCGCCAGTATTCGAGCGCGAGCGCGCGGTTGCTGTCCTGGCGTTGATAGACGCGATAGATCAGGTTCAGGCCTTCCATGCGCGTGCTGGCGCGGTCGGTGAGCAGGTCGCCGAGTGTCAGCGCGGCGGTCGTATCGCCCGGGTTCTGCTTCACGCGCGCGCGCAGCTCGTTGATGGCCTGCACGCGGCCGTCGGCGGTGCCGGCAATGATGCGGTAGTAGTCGCGTGCGAGGTCGCCTTTGGGCGCACCGTTCGGAAACAGTTTTTTCATTCGCGCCGCGGCTTCATCGCTTTTGCCCGCGCTGGAGAGCAGGCGGATCTGCGCGAGCTCGCTCTTGTCGGTCGTCGCGAGACGATACGCGTCGGTGAACTCCTGGGTCGCGCTCGCGTTGGGTGCGATTTTTTTCAGTTGCGCGAGGATCTTCGCTGCCTGTCCCGTGTGGTTCGTGCGCAGTTCGATCTGGCCCATGAGCGCGAGCGCGTCGACCTGCTGCGGATCGAACAGCAGCGCTTTCTGCACGAGGCCGCTGGCGACGTCGGGGCGGTTCTTCGCCATCCACATGCGCGCCGCCGAAAGCAGTTGCGCGGCCTGCGCCGAGGGCGCGGCGGCGTTCGCGGCCGGTTGCGGGGCGTTCTGCGCATTCGGCGCGCCCGGTGCGTTTTGCGCGCGCGCGCCGCACGGCAACGCCGCGATCAGCAGCGCGAGCAGGGGCGTGAGCGAGGGCGCGCGACGCGGCGCGTTCGCGCGCAGGGTCAGCGCGGTGCCGGGCATCGGGTCGTCCATGCGGGCGCGACGCGGCCTTGCGCGTCGAA
>DATEJU010000148.1:0-4302 GCA_035277805.1 Paraburkholderia sp.
GCGGCCGAAGGCGAGGGCGGTGCGCAGGAGGGTGAGGAAGTGCAGCAATCAGCGCATTCATCCGAACAACACGCCACGGAGCCGCGCGCATGAGCGTCGAGCCTGCCGAGCGCGATACTCGACGTGACCGCTATGCCGTGATCGGCAATCCGGTCGCGCATAGCAAGTCGCCGTATATTCACGCGCAGTTTGCCGCCGCGACTGGCGAGCCCGTCGAATATGACCGCTTGCTCGCGCCGCTCGACGGCTTCGTCGAGCACGTGCAGGCGTTCCGCGCGGCGGGCGGCCGCGGCCTGAACGTGACCGTCCCGTTCAAGCTGGAGGCACACGCGCTTGCGACCAGACTGTCGCCTCGCGCGGCGGCGGCGGGCGCCGTGAACACGCTGCGCTTCGACGAAGACGGCATTTTCGGCGACAACACCGACGGTTTCGGCCTCGTTCGCGACATCGAAGTGAATCTGGGTGTCTCGCTCAAGGGCGCACGCGTGCTGCTACTGGGCGCGGGCGGTGCGGCGCGCGGCGTCGTGCTGCCGATGCTCGAGCGCCATCCCGCCGGGATCATCATCGTGAACCGCACCGCGCAAAAGGCGCATGCGCTCGTCGAGCAGTTCGAAGGCGCCGCGCGCGAGTTCGGTTGCCTCATCAATGGCGGTGGTCCGGATGCGCTCTATCGCGACCCGGTCGATCGCGACCCGGTCGATCCTAAGCCCTACGACGTGATCGTCAACGCGACGGCCGGCAGTCTCGACGCCGCGCTGCCCGAGTGCGACGCACGCGCATTCGGCACGGGCTCGCTCGCCTACGACATGATGTACGGCGCCGAACCTACCGTGTTCATGCGCTACGCCGAATCGCTGGGTGCGCGCGCAGCGGATGGGCTCGGGATGCTGGTCGAGCAGGCCGCCGAGTCGTTCTTCGTGTGGCGCGGCGTGCGTCCCGACGGCGCGCCCGTGCTGGCCGCGTTGCGCAAACAGCTGGCGACGCAAGCCTGACGCGCGCCGCCCAGGCCCGACGCCGGCACGGAACCACACCAACAGGGGAGTCGCGACGCCATGCGTAGAGAAGCCTCGGAGCCGCGCACCACAGGGCTGAGTAGCGCGCAGCGCAACGGACAACACCACGAGCCATTCGCCCCCGGCGTCGGCGCGCTGACTGCAAAGCGCCCCGGCGTGCTGCGCTGGCTCGGCTACGCGGTGCTCGTGTTCGGCGTCGCGTGGCTGGCGACGCAGCTTTTCTACTTCGCGCAGATCGCCGTCTGGAATTTTGCCGATCCGCAATCCACGGCCTTCATGCGCACCGACGAGGCGCGTCTTTCCGCCGATCGTCCCGACCTCGACATCCAGCATCAGTGGGTGCCGTACGACCAGATCTCGCGCAACCTGAAACGCGCGATCATCGCGTCCGAGGATGCCAACTTCGTCAACAACAACGGCTACGAGACCGACGCCATCCTGCAGGCGTGGGAAAAGAACAAGAAGCGTGGCCACATCGTGCGCGGCGGATCGACGATCACGCAGCAACTCGCGCGCAACCTGTTTCTATCGCGCGAGAAAAGCTATATCCGCAAGGGCCAGGAACTCATCATCACGTGGATGCTGGAGACACTGCTCGACAAGGAGCGCATCTTCGAGATCTATCTGAATTCGGTGGAGTGGGGCAACGGCGTCTACGGTGCGCAGGCCGCGGCGCGCTACTACTACCGCACGACGGCCGCGAAGCTCACGCCCTGGCAGTCGGCGCGGCTGGCGGTGATGCTGCCGCAGCCCAAGTACTTCGACGAGCATCGCAACTCGCCGTATCTCGCCCAGCGCGCCAGGGTGATCGCGCGCCGCATGGGCGCCGCGGAACTTCCGCCGTCGTCGCAATAGCCTCGCTAGGCATGGGCGGCGATTTCCGCTCAAACGAAAAAGCGCCGGACCAACCGGCACTTTTTCCATTAACTTCTGTCTATTGCGGCTTACTGGCGCGCAAGCCGCGCGTTGTCGGGCATCGGCATGTTGAAGTTGGTGCGAAACGGATTGATGTCGAGGCCGCCGCGCCGCGTATAGCGCGCGTACACCGCGAGCCGGTCCGGTTTGCACTCGCGCAGGATGTCCATGAAGATGCGCTCGGCGCATTGCTCGTGAAAGCCCGTGTGATTGCGGTACGAGATGATGTAGCGCAGGAGGCCCGCCTGGTCGATCTGCGGCCCCACGTAATGGATCTGCACGCTGCCCCAGTCGGGCTGGCCCGTCACGGGGCAGTTCGACTTCAGCAGATTGGAGAACAGTGTCTCTTCCACGGGGGATTCGTCGAAGGCAGCTTTGAGCAGCGTCGGGTCCGGGTGATAGACCTCGGTGTCCAGATCGAGCCGGTCGAGCGAGAGGCCGTCGAATTCCTCGAACGGGATCTTGCCGAACGCGCCCGGCTGATCGAGCCGCACGGAAACCGGTGCGCCGCAGGCCGCCGACACATCGCGCTTGATGGTGTCGCGCACGATGTCGGCCGACTCGAACGGCGTTTGCGCGAACGAGCCCAGATAGAGCTTGAACGACTTCGATTCGACGATATTGGGCGAATCGGCGGGAATGAAGAACGTGGCGATGGCAATCTGCGGCTTGCCGCGCGCGTTGAGCCAGGAGAGCTCGTAGGCGTTCCAGATATCGGTGCCGAAGAAGGGCAGTTGCGCACCGATGCCGATCGCCTCGCGCGCTCCCGCGCGCGGGATCGGAAACAGCAGCGAGGCGTCGTACTGCTCGGTGTACTTGGCGGCCTTGCCGAGCGGGGATTGTTCGGGAGTCATGATGCGCTGGTTTCAGTTGGTGCGTCGTTCGATGTGTCGGTCTTCGCGTGGTCCGTCGCGCTCGCGCGCGCTGTGCGGTTTGCGTCCATCGGATTCGCGGGATTCGTGGGGTTCGCCACGCCGCTTGCCACGTGACCGGTTGCCGTGACCGCGCGAGCCGATTCGCAGTGGCGGATCTGGTCGTCGAAGAAAAAGTCGGGTTCGAACTCGCGCAGGAACGGGCCTTTGTCGAGTCCGCCGAGGAACATCGCTTCGTCGATTTCGATGTTCCAGGCCATCAGCGTACGGATCGCACGTTCGTGTGCAGGCGCGGAGCGGGCGGTCACGAGCGCGGTGCGGATGCGCATGGTGGCGTTGGCATCGGCAAGTTTTTGCAGCCGGTTGAGCGCTTCGAGCAGCGGCTTGAGCGGGCCTTGCGCGAGCGGTAGCTCGCGGTTGTCGCGCTCGTGGCTCACGAACGCGCTCAAGCCCTCGCGCTGGAAGATCTGCTCGGCTTCGTCGGAAAACAGCACCGCATCGCCGTCGAACGCGATGCGAATCTCGTGCGCGTTGCGCTCCGCCATTGTCGCCGATTCCGGGAACACGCGTGCGGCGGGGAAACCGGCGTCGAGCGCGCCGCGCACGTCCTCGGGATTCGCCGAGAGAAACAGCGACGCATTGAGCGGCTTGAGGTAGCGCCACGGCTCGCGCCCGCGCGTGAACACGCCGCGCTGGATGTCGAGCTGATGCTCGCGGCACGAGCTGAACGCGCGCAGCCCGCTGATGGGATCGCTGCGCGAGAGGATCACCACTTCCACGTGATGCGCGTGGCCGTTTCCACATGAGTTGAGCGCGAGCAGCTTGCGGATCAATGCGAACGCGACGCCTGGCCTGGCGGGCACGTTCAGGCGCTCGCGCTGCAGCGCTTCATAGTCGCGCAGCTCGCCGTTCTCGAAGACGCGGTTCTCTTCTTCGAAGTCGAAGAGCGCGCGCGACGAGATAGCGACGACGAGCTTGTCGGAGAGCGAAACGGCCATGATCGTCGTGCTTTATGCGAGGAACAACCGATACGCCGGATTCTGCGTTTCTTCCCAATGCGGATAGCCGAGCGTGGCGAGAAAGCGGCGGAATTCGGCATCGTCGGCGGTGGGCACCTGGATGCCCACGAGAATCGAGCTGTAATCCGCGCCCTGGTTGCGGTAGTGGAACAGGCTGATGTTCCAGTCCGGCGCCATCGACGAAAGGAAGCGCATCAGCGCGCCCGGACGCTCCGGAAACTCGAAGCGGAACAGCCGCTCGTCATGCGCCAGTGGCGAGCGCCCGCCCACCATGTAGCGGATGTGCTGCTTCGACAGCTCGTCGCCGGTGAGATCGACGCTCGGAAAACCGTGTTCGACGAACGTCTGCGCGATCTGCTGCGACTCGCCCCGGCGCCGGATCTGCACGCCCACGAAGATGTGCGCGCGCTCGGCGTCGTCGATGCGGTAGTTGAACTCGGTCACGCTGCGCGTGCCGACCAGCTCGCAAAAGCGCTTGAAGCT
>DATEJU010000149.1:0-10156 GCA_035277805.1 Paraburkholderia sp.
GTGGCCGTCTTCACGCGCGGCATGCTGCAGCGTCTGCTGATTCTCGTGGGTCTCGCCATCGCCTACGCGATCTATGCGATCGTGACCAACGGCATGGGTTTCGGCAAGCCCATCGACTTCGCGATCGTCGCGAACGCCGCCTGGTTCGGCCTGCCGAAGTTCAGCGCGCCCGTGTTCGATCCGCACGCGATGACGATGCTCGTGCCCATCGCCGTGATCCTGGTCGCGGAAAACCTCGGCCACATCAAGGCCGTCTCCGCGATGACGGGACAGAACCTCGACCGCTACGTGGGCCGCGCGTTCATCGGCGATGGTCTTGCCACCATCGTCTCGGGTTTCTCGGGCGGCACGGGCGTGACGACCTATGCCGAGAACATCGGCGTGATGGCCGTCACCAAGATCTACTCGACGCTCGTGTTCGTGATTGCCGCGTTGATCGCGCTCGTGCTCGGCTTCTCGCCGAAGTTCGGCGCCGTGATCCAGACGATTCCGGGGCCGGTGCTCGGCGGGGTGTCCATCGTCGTGTTCGGCCTGATTGCCGTGACGGGCGCGCGCATCTGGGTCGTCAACAAAGTCGACTTCTCGGATAACCGCAACCTGATCGTGGCCGCCGTCACGCTCGTGCTCGGCGCGGGCGACTTCTCGCTCAAGCTCGGCAATTTCGGGCTCGGCGGCATCGGCACGGCCACCTTTGGCGCGATCATCCTCTACGCGCTGCTGCGCAAGAAGCCGGCGCAGGAAGCGGCGGTTTAAGGTCGTTTGGATGGGTTTAAGGTGCGGCGCATTCGAGCGCCGCACATGAAAAAACGCGACGCTTTTTTCGAAAGGGCGTCGCGTTTGTATTGGGTGCGCGGGGTTTGTGATCGCGCCGTGTTCCCGCGCCTATCCGCGATCACGTCCACGCGTGGTCATCGCGGTTTCCGAGAGATCCACTTCGCGCATCAGCTTCATGAGCGTCTCGTCGTTGATCGTCTGCCGGTCGCGCAGATCGAGCAGCGTCGCGCGCTCGGCGCGCATGGCCGCAAGGCGCATCTGCATGTCGAGCGCCTCCGCCTCGCGCGCGTGCCTGGCCCGGTCGCGATCGGCATCGAGCGTCGCGAGGCGTCGCCGGTAGGTGTCCATCACGCGCGCCGTGACATCGGCCGCATAGGCGGCCTGCGATTCGTCCATGTCCTCGGTTGCCTTTTCATGCAGCGCATCCACGGCGCGGATCGCGGCCTGCGCGGCTTGCGCGCGCGCCGCGCTTCACGCCGCGCAGCAGCAGCGGCAGCCCGACGATCGCCACCAGCAGCGAGGCCAGAATCACCCCCGAGGCGATGAAAATAGCGCTGTCGCGGCCCGGCAGCGGTGCGCCGCTCTCGAGCGCCACCGGCAGAGAGAGCACGCCCGCGAGCGTGACCGCGCCGCGCACGCCGGCCACCGTCGTGATCGCCACGGTGCGCAGGCCCGGCACCGCATTGGCCACGCCGTGACGCGCGGCGCTGCGGCTCGCGAACCAGCGCAGCAGCCACACCCAGCCGAAGCGCATCGCGTAGAGCGCCACCAGCACGGCGGCGATATAGCCGATCAGACGCAGCATCTGCGCGTTGCTCGTGTGGTGCGCGTCGAGCAGCGCCTTGCCGAGAATGCCCGGGAACTGCAGCCCGAGCAGCGTGAACACCATGCCGTTGAAGACGAATTCGATCATCGACCACGTGCTGCTCGCGCGCACGCGCGCGGAAACCGGCCCGGTATGCGCGACGCTCGTGTAGTTCATCATCATCCCGGCCGCTACGGCGGCGAGCACGCCCGAGACTTCGAGATGCTCCGCGAACAGATAGGCCGCGAACGGAATCAGCAGGGTCATCACCACGCCGGGCGCGGGGTCGCCTTCTTCGGTGTAGTTCATGAAGCGCGCGGAAACGAAGCTGAAGACCCAGCCGATCGCCGCGCCCACGGCGAGCCCGCCCGCCGCGATCAGGAAGAAGCTGAGCGTCGCCTCGCGCAGCGAGAAGTAGCCCGTGAGCGCGGCGGCCACGGCGAACTTGAGCGCGACGAGGCCGGAGGCGTCGTTCATCAGCGCCTCGCCTTCGAGGATGTGCATGAGCTGCGCGGGAATCCTGTCCTTGCCGGCGATGGCCGAGAGCGCGACGGCGTCGGTGGGCGAGAGCACGGCGGCGAGTGCGAAGGCCACCGGCAGCGAGATCTGCGGCACGAGCCAGTGCACGAAATAACCCACGGCCACCACCGTGAGCAGCACGAGGCCGAGCGCGAGCATCAGGATCGCGCGGCGCTGCATGAAGAACTCGCGCTTGGGCATGCGCCAGCCGTCCGCGAACAGGAGCGGCGGAATGAACAGCGCCATGAAGATGTCGGGGTCGAATGTCACGTGCGGATTGATGCGCGGAAACGTGAGCAATGCGCCGATAGCGATCTGCAGGAGCGGCAGTGGCAGCTTGATGGGCAGAAGACGCACGACGATGCCCGAAAGCGCCACGGCAAGGAGCAGAATGAGAACGGTGAAAATGGTTTCCATCGATGCGGTAAGGCGGGGACGCGGTGCGTCCCTTTAAGGCGGGAGCGTTGCGAACGGATGCTGAAAACGCCTGACGAGGCAGGCGGCGGCTGGCGGACAGTTTAGCCCGAGGGCGGCTCTCGACGCCGCGAAGCGGGCAGCGGCCGCGCTTCGCCCGGACGACGCGTGTCTTGTGGTGCGGGAGCGGGCGGGCGTCATGCACGGTTTTGGTGCGTATCGATGAGCCGCGTGCCCGCTGGCCGCGCATACGCTCGGGCGGCGGAGCGGGCCTCGATGCGCGCCGGGTCGCGGCGCAAACGCGGACCGTGTGCGCACGGACCTTGCTTGAACGCTACCGGAGGCGCAACGCAGGGACCGCCGGCACGCGAGCCGCGGCGATCAACTTGCGCGAAGAGGAAGGCATGATCACAGAGCAACAGGACAAGACGGCCATGGCGCCGCACGGCTTCGATCTGAGCGTTGCCTCGGGGCTCGAGCGCTATAGCGCGCAACATGGCGAGCTCACGCTCACGAGCGTGTTTCAGCCGGTTTTCAGTCTCTCGCACATGCGCGCGATCGGCTACGAAGGGTTCCTGCGCGCGCACGACGCGCTCGATCGGCCCATCTCGCCGCTCGACGTATTCGGCGAAGCCGCGCGCGTGGGCGAGGTGCTCCAGGTGGACCGGCTCGCGCAGGCGCTGCATCTGGAGAATTTCGCACTGCTGGGCGCCGAGCGCGAGTGGCTGTTTCTGAACGTGCACCCGGCCACCTTGATCGAGCCGTATCATGCGGCGGCGTTGCTGGCGAACCTGGCGCGGCTGGATTTGCCGCCTCGGCGCATCGTGCTGGAAGTGCTCGAAGCCGAGGCGACGGATCTCGATACGCTCGCGCATGCGGTGGCCGAGTTTCGCGAGCGCGGCTTTCTCGTCGCGCTCGACGACTTCGGCGCGGGCCATGTCGATATCGGCCGCGTGTGGCAATTGAATCCCGACATCGTGAAGCTCGACCGCATCATGCTGATGCACGCCGCGCATCGCGCCGACATGGCCGCGACGCTGCCCGCGCTCGTCGCGCTGCTGCACGAGGCCGGCAAGCTGGTGCTGATCGAGGGCGTGGAGACGGAGCAGGAGGCGCAACTCGCGCTCTCGTGCAATGCGGACTTCGTGCAGGGCTTCTTCTTTGCACGGCCCGCGCCTGGACTTGCCGACGCAGCGCATGCGCAGGCCGTGATCGCCGAGGCCACGGAGCGCTTTCGTCAGCAGACCGAAGCACACGAGCGCGGCACGGCGAGCCGTCTTGCCCCCTACGTGCGCGCGTTCGAGCGCGCGGCGGAGCGCCTTGGCGCGGGCGAATCGCTTGAAGAGGTGTGCTGGAATTTCCTCGCGCTCGATCATGCGGCGCGCTGCTTTTTGCTCGATGCGACCGGGCGGCAGGCGGGGCGCAACGTGGTGCTGCGCGTGGACCGCGCCGAGCACGACGCGCGCTTCTTGCCGCTCGACGACGCGCAGGGCGCGAACTGGCTGCGCCGGCCCTACTTTCGCGCGGCACTGGTGGCACCGGGGCGCGTGCATGTGAGCCCGCCCTATCTGTCGATCAACGAGGCGCTGCCGTGCGTGACGCTCTCGATGGCGGTACAGGTCGGGGATCGACTGTGCGTGCTGTGCGGCGATGTGGACTGGTTCGCCGAAGAGCCGGCCTGAGCGCGAGGCACGCGAGCCGGCGATATCGACGAAAGACAACGGCGCGAGTGTGGGGCACTCGCGCCGTTCGTTTGCCTTGCGACGCGTTAATCGCGCAGCTTACTTCGCCACCACCACCGGAATGCCGCGCAATGCGCCCGCGCCCTTGAACGACACAAGCGCCTCGTTCACAGCCGCACTCGTTTTCACGTCGAGGTTCAGGCGCGCGCCGAGTTCGCGCTCGCTGCGCTTGACCGAGGCGAGATTCGCGAGCTTCACGTGACCATAGCCGCGCACACGCTGATGCAGGCTCGCGAACTTTGCGAGCTCGGCGGCCTGCTCGGCGGTGACGCTCGCGAGCGCGCCGCGCAGCGTCGCTTCGTAGTCGTCGGCGAGGGCGCGTTCCATGCGGCGCTCGAGCGTCTTGCCGAACGGATCGAGCCACGTGCCGCGCACGCCGCGCCCCTTCTTCAGCAGCCCGAACGCGCTCCAGAGCCACTGGCCGAACTGCATCTTGCGCGGATGCTGGCCGTTCTTCTCACGCGCGACGAGCGGCGGCGCGAGGTTGAACTTCACGGTGAAATCGCTGCCCGCCTTGCCTTCGAACTGTGCTTCGAGCGCGGCGCGGAAGGCCGGATCGGCGTGCAGGCGCGCCACCTCGTATTCGTCCTTCACCGCGAGCAGGCGATAGAACGTGGTCGCCACGGCGCGCGCGAGTGCTTGATCGGCGGATTTGTCTGCGCTGCATGCTGAATCGACCAGCGCGCGATAACGCTTCACATAGCCCGCGCCGCCGTAGGCGAGAAGACGCTGCTCGCGGTCGGCGATCAGCTCGTCGAGCGTTTGCGTGAGCTTGCGCATCGTCGCTTTTGCGGCCGCGGCGCGCTGGGTGTCCAGCGCTTCGAGGGCGGCTGCATCGGCCGCGGCGAGGCGTCCGATCGAGAACGCGAACAGGTTCGCTTGCACGGCCACGTTGTTCAGCTCGATCGCACGCGTGAGCGCCGCGAGCGAAACCGGCACGAGGCCGAGCTGCCATGCGAAGCCAAGCATCACGATGTTCGCGCCGATCGTGTCGCCCAGGAAGCGTTGCGCGAGCGCTTGCGCATCGCAGGTCGAAAGCGGATCTTGCGCGGGCGTCGCGCCGTTGGTCGCCGCATGGCGCATCTTCGCGAGCAGCGCGTCGGCGTGCAGATTCGCCTCGGGGTTCTGCACGAACGCCGCGTTCGGAATCTCGTGCGTGTTCACGACGATGCGCGTGCGGTCGTGGCGAACGGTCTGCAGCGCGTCGGCGCTCGCGCCCACCACCATGTCGCAGGCGAGCAGCAAGTCGGCTTGCTGCGTGTCGATGCGCACCTGGTTGAGCAGGGCGTCGGTCGCCGCGAAGCGCACGAACGAAAGCACCGAGCCGCCCTTCTGCGCGAAGCCCATGAAATCGAGCACGGATGCGCTCTTGCCTTCCAGATGCGCGGCCATGCTGATGAGCGCGCCTACCGTCACCACGCCCGTGCCGCCCACGCCGGTCACGAGGATGTCGTAGGGCGCGTTGTCCAGATGCGTGGCCGGAACGGGCAGCGCATTCACGCGCGCGGTGAGCGCCTGCGGATCGAACGCGGCGCCCGCGGCCTTCCTGAGCTTGCCGCCTTCGATCGTCACGAAGCTCGGGCAGAAGCCGTTCACGCACGAATAGTCCTTGTTGCACGACGACTGGTCGATGCGGCGCTTGCGGCCCAGCTCCGTTTCCACGGGCTCCACCGAAAGACAATTTGACTGCACGCCGCAATCGCCGCAGCCTTCGCACACTTCCTCGTTGATGAACAGGCGCTTGTCCGGGTCGGGGAATTCGCCTTTCTTGCGGCGGCGGCGCTTTTCGGCGGCGCAGGTCTGGTCGTAGATCAGCACGGTCACGCCCTGCGTTTCGCGCAATTCGCGCTGCACGGTGTCGAGCTCGCTGCGGTGATGGAACGTCGTACCCTTCGGGAACAGGCCGTGATGGCCGTCGTACTTCTCGGGCTCGTCGCTCACCACCACGAAGCGCGAGACGCCCTCGGCTTCCACCTGGCGCGCGATCTGCGGCACGGAGATGCTGCCGTCCACGGGCTGGCCGCCGGTCATCGCCACGGCGTCGTTGTAGAGGATCTTGTAGGTGATGTTGGCCTTCGTGGCCACCGCCTGGCGAATCGCAAGGATGCCTGAATGAAAGTAGGTGCCGTCGCCGAGATTCTGGAACACGTGACGCGTGTTCGTGAACATCGAGTGCGAGGCCCAGTCCACGCCTTCGCCGCCCATCTGGATCAAGCCCGTGGTGTCGCGCTCCATCCACGAGGCCATGAAGTGACAGCCGATGCCGGCCTGCGCGATCGAGCCTTCGGGCACCTTCGTCGACGTATTGTGCGGGCAGCCCGAGCAGAAGTAGGGCGTGCGCTTCACGGCATCCGCGACGTTCGAAAGAATTTGCGGCGCAACGAGGTCGACCACGCGCTCGCGGCGGTCGAGCATGGGCTTGTGCTTCGCGAGCCACGCGGCGAACACGGGCAGGATGCGCGAGGGGCGCAGCTCGCCGAGCTCGGAGAGCAGCAGCGTGCCGTCCTCGGCGTGCTTGCCGACGATGGTCGGGCGCGCGCCTTCCTTGCGGTTGTAGAGATGATCCTTGATCTGCTGCTCGATCACGGGGCCTTTCTCTTCGATCACGAGCACGTCGGTGAGGCCCGAGACGAAGGCGTCGAGGCGCGACATCTCCAGCGGGAACGAGAGCCCCACCTTGTAGATGCGCACGCCCGCGCGATCGAGATCCTCGAGCGTGAGATCGAGGCGGCGCAGCGCCTCCATCAGGTCCAGATGCGCCTTGCCGCAGGTGACGATGCCCACGTTCGCGTGCGGGCTCGGCGCGATCCATTTGTCGATGCTGTTCGCGCGCGCGAAGTGGCGCACGGCGTCGAGCTTGGCGGCGAGACGCTGCTCGATCGCGAGGCTCGGCAGATCGGGCCAGCGATTGTGCAGGCCGCCTGGCGGCGGCGTGAAACCCGCAGTGGCCAAATCGGGCGCTTGCCAGTCGGTCTTGAGCGCGTCGAGATCGACGGTCGAGCCCGACTCCACCGTCTCCGAAATCGCCTTGTAGCCCACCCATGCGCCCGAGTAGCGCGAGAGCGCCCAGCCGTACAGGCCGAATTCGAGCATGTCGGCGATGTTCGACGGATTCACGATGGGCATGTGCCACGCCATCATCGCGAAGTCGCTCTGGTGCGGCATCGACGACGACACGCAGCCGTGATCGTCGCCCGCCACCACCAGCACGCCGCCGTGCGGCGACGAGCCGTAGGCGTTGCCGTGCTTGAGCGCGTCGCCGGCGCGATCGACGCCCGGGCCCTTGCCGTACCACATCGCGAAGACGCCCTCGACGGTGCGCTCGGGGTCCGCTTCCACGCGCTGCGTGCCGAGCACGGCGGTGCCGCCCAGTTCCTCGTTGATGGCGGGCAGGAAGCGCACGTCGGCGGCCTCGAGCAGTTTCTTCGCCTTCCAGGCCTGCTGATCGACCATGCCGAGCGGCGAGCCGCGATAGCCGCTGATGAAACCGGCCGTGTTCAGCCCGTGCGCGCGATCGAGCGCGCGCTGCATCAGCGGGAGGCGAATCAGCGCCTGGGTGCCGGTGAGGAAGATGCGGCCGCGCGTGGCGGAGAGGTTGTCGGTGAGCTTGTAGTCAGCCAGATGTGGCACATGCGGCGGCGTGGCAGGCGTGTCGCCGAACGCGGGGCGCGCGGTCATGGGGAGTCTCCATTTATTGCTGTCGTACGCCCTCCGTGGAGGGCGGCGAAGAAGACTCTATTTTTTCGCGCCAATGACGGAAATATTTTGCTAACTGACCGGGCGCGGGTGCGAATCGCGCGACAGGCTCCCCGTCGCGAGGCAATTTTGAGAAAGATTTCCTTGGCGCGGCTTCGGGGGCTCGTGAGGCCGCCCGGATTCAGATCACGCGCGGCCCATATGGCCGCGCGTCGTCGAACGCCACGACGTCGTGAAAGTGTGTGTAGTCCATGACGCTCATGCCATCCACTTCGCTCATCAGATCGACGTAGCGGTGCTGCCAGCGGATCTGCGTGTCCGACCAGATGTGGCGCGCCTGCATGGTCTGCGCCGTGGACTCGTCCGAGCCCTCGATCACGACGTGCAGCGCCGCGTTCTGGCTCGCGAGCGACTCGGCCGTGGCGCCGAAGAGGGGGCTCGATTCGTCGATCACGTGCATGAGGTTCCAGCCGAGCGTGAAGAGCGGATGCTCCGAGCGCACGAGCTTGAGGTCGTAGATGCGCCGCGCGGTGTAGCCGTCCGAGGAGGTCTCGACGCGGATCAGGCGCAGCTTGGCCTGCGCTTCGGCGATCACGTTCTGACGCGCATTGGCGGCGCGCGCCATCAGCGTCATGCGGCCTTCGATCGGATGTACGACCACCTTGTTGGCAAACAGGATTTTGGCGCGCGGGCGCGAGAAGCGCGCGAACACGAGCCCGGTGGCCAACGCGATGCTCGACATGCCCACGAAGATTTCGAGCGTCGCGACGAGGTGCGCGTAGAGGGATTGAGGATGCATGTCGCCGTAGCCGACCGTCGCGAGCGTTTCCACACTGAAGAAGAACGCGCCGAGGAAGCCGTGCGGATACTGGTTGGCGATGGGCGCGTCGCCAAGCTGATAGAGGCACGCGAAGATGCCGTTGAGCAGGATGAAGAGGCCGGCGAGCGAGGCGAAGAATGTGGGCCAGCGCATCTGCAGCGCGTAGTGATAGAAGTCGCGCCACGTCTGCACGGGCATGCCGTAGACGAGAATCTCGCGCGAGCCGAAATGCAGCTTGCGCGGCATGCCGTGATGATCTTCGGGCACAGGCGCGGCGGCTTTCGTTGCGCTGGACGCTCCCGCAGGGGAGACTGCCGCGCACAGTGCGTCAGTCGAGGTTTCCTCGGGGCGCTCGTCCTTGGTGCCCGCGTGCGGCGGGTGTGCCGGGCCGGCGTGTTGCGCGGCCGGCCCGCTGGCGTTCTCGTGGGCGTTGCGCTCCGGCATTTCGGGTGTCATGGCGAGCCCTTCCTCGAGAGGCGAAATGAGGAGGCAAGCGTAGCAATCCCGGAGAAACCGGACAAGCGGCCACGCGCGCAGCAGCGCTGCGCGCGATCAAGCGAGCGTCTCGTGTGCGGGCAGTGTGCCCGCGCCGGTCACGGAAACGCGTGCGGCTTCGGAATGCCCGCGCCGTGTTCGATGTCGGCGATGGCCTGGCGGTGCGCCGCATCGACGGCTTCGGTCGGTGCCCCGAAGCCCGCGTTGCCGCCAATCGTGACCCATGGCTGCACAGGCTTGTCGCGGTGCGTGATCTGATATTCGGCGTCCCAGCGCGCGCCTTGCAGTTCGAGCGGATGCACGTGGATGGCGTAGACGCCATAGAGAAAGAGCTGTTCGGCCATGTTCATCTCCAGCCGGTTAGGGCCCGTTACTGGTGTGAACAGGCCCCGGGTCAAACCCGTTCGTGCGTGAGCGCCGACCCGCAGCGGGGGCGCGCCCGGAGAGGGGCGTCGAGGACGGGATCGCCGTCTCGCGCGGTTCTCGCTTGCCTCTCCTGCACCTTACAGTTCGAGCTCGCCAAGGAGGCGGTGCGCGAGCGCCTTGGCTTCTTCCAGAGCTTCTTCCGGCGTGCCCGAGGCGCCGTCCACTTCGTAGATCGCGTTCTCGAGTTCCTCGCCGTCGTCGCGCGCCAGGGAGACCAGGCCCTGGTACTGGCCGGCGTTCATGGGCCGCACGGAGGCGACTGCCGTGTAGATCCCCTTGGTGTAGGTGACGTCTTCCATAGCGGGCTCCTCGTGGAAGGAAGTTCCATGCTAGCACGTTGACCCGGCGCCTGCGGGGCACACATGTGACGCTGACAAGGCGCTTTCATGTCAGCCGCGCGCCGCGCACGGAGCGCGGCGCGGGAGCCGGCGATGCGGTCGTTGCGAGGAGCCCGGGCGGGCGACG
>DATEJU010000150.1:0-5820 GCA_035277805.1 Paraburkholderia sp.
CAGCCCGGCGCATCGGGCACATAAGGTAGAATAAGAACCTGCTGAGAATGAGAAGGAACCCGACATGGCCCGCATCACCGTCGAAGATTGTCTGAAACAAATTCCGAACCGCTTCGAACTGGCGCTCGCAGCAACGTATCGCGCACGCCAGCTCGCCCAAGGTCACACGCCGAAGATCGAAAGCCGCGACAAGCCTACCGTCGTCGCGCTGCGCGAGATCGCGGCCGGCCAGGTCGGTCTGGAAATGCTGAAAAAGGTGCCGGTCTAACGGCCCTCGTTGTACTACGCTGGACCTCGCAGTGCCCGCAGTACACTTGTAGTACCCGTTTGTCGTGTAATTCGTGCTGGGCGTCATGCGCCGCGCGCCAACTGTCAACGTCTGACCTGATACGGAGGGGAACATGAGTACCACGCCCTCGCCGGCCACCGCGGTGGACCAGGAAGCCGAGACTGCAAGCCCAGCGCGCAATTACATCGACGCGGTCCTCGAACAGTCGTTTCGCCATCTGTTCGGGCCGACCGCGACACCGGAGCAGCCTCGCAAGCACGGTGTCGTCTCCATCGCCAATCTGACCGCGGCGCTTTCCGGTTACCTCACGCCCGAGGAAATCAAGGAAGTCAAAGCGGCGTTCCACTTCAGCGACGAAGCCCACCTCGGGCAATATCGTCAGAGCGGCGAACCCTACATCACCCATCCCGTTGCCGTTGCGGAGATTTGCGCGGGCTGGAAGCTCGACGCCCAGTCGATCCAGGCCGCGCTCCTGCACGACGTGATGGAAGACCAGGGCGTGACCAAGGCCGAGCTCGCCGAGCGCTTCGGCGCGAAGGTCGCGGAACTGGTCGACGGCCTGTCGAAACTCGACAAGATGGAGTTTCGCAATCGCGAGGAAGCGCAGGCGGAGAACTTCCGCAAGATGCTGCTCGCGATGGCGCGCGACGTGCGCGTGATTCTCGTGAAGCTCGCCGACCGGCTGCACAACATGCGCACGCTCGGCGCGGTGCCGCCCGAGAAGCGCCGCCGCGTGGCGCGCGAGACCATCGACATCTACGCGCCCATCGCGCACCGTCTGGGCCTGAACAACACCTACCGCGAGCTGCAGGACCTGAGCTTCGCGAACTTCAATCCGAATCGCTACGCTACGCTCGAAAAGGCGGTGAAGGCCGCGCGCGGCAATCGCCGTGAGGTGGTGAGCAAGATTCTGGAAGCGGTGCAGCGCGCTATCGCCGACGCGAAGCTCGACGCCGAAGTCACCGGCCGCGAGAAAACCATCTTCAGCATCTACAAGAAGATGCGCGACAAGCAGTTGTCGTTCTCGCAGGTGCTCGACGTGTATGGTTTTCGCGTGGTGGTCGAGTCGCCGCTCGAGTGCTACACCTGCATCGGCGCGCTGCATGCGCTCTACAAGCCCGTGCCGGGCAAGTTCAAGGACTACATCGCCATTCCCAAGGTGAACGGCTATCAGTCCCTGCACACCACGCTGGTGGGCCCGTTCGGTGCGCCCATCGAGTTCCAGGTGCGCACGCGCAAGATGCACGAGATCGCCGAGGCGGGCGTGGCGGCGCACTGGCTCTACAAGAACGGCGGCGCCGATCTCAACGACGTCCAGAAGCGCGCGCACCAGTGGCTCAAGTCGCTGCTCGACATTCAGAGCGAGGTGGGCGACTCCAGCGAATTCCTCGAGCACGTCAAGATCGACCTGTTCCCGGACGCTGTCTACGTCTTCACGCCGAAGTCGAAAATCATGGCGTTGCCGCGCGGCGCCACGGCCCTCGACTTCGCGTACTCGATCCACAGCGACCTGGGCAACCAGTGCGTCGCCGTGAAGATCAACAACGAGCTGCTGCCGCTGCGTACGGAATTGAAGAGCGGCGATATCGTCGAAGTGATCACCGCGCCGTATTCCAAGCCGAATCCCGCGTGGCTCGGTTTTGTGCGCACCGGCAAGGCGCGCTCGGCCATCCGTCACTACCTGAAGACGATGCGGCTCACGGAGTCGGTGCAGCTTGGCGAGCGGCTCGTCGATCAGGCGCTCAAGGGCTATGGCTACCAGCTTGCGGATGTCACGCCGGAAGTGTGGGAGAAGCTGGTCCTGTGGACCGGCAACAAGAATCGTCAGGAGATCTTCGCCGACATCGGCCTCGGCCGGCGCGTGGCGGCGGTCATGGCCAAGCGCATCGAAGTGCTGATGAGCGGCCAGGACGCGGACGACGATGATGATCAGCAACCGGCACGCGACTCGAGCGCACCGCAAGCGCCGCCCGTGGTCATCACCGGCACCGAGGGCATGTCCGTGCAGCTCTCGGCCTGCTGCCGCCCGATTCCGGGCGACGACATCATGGGCTATATCGGCATCGGCCTCGGCATGGCGATTCACACCACCGACTGCCGCGTGGCGCAGCGCATCCACCGGCGCGATCCGGGCCGCTGGATCGACGTGGCGTGGGCGCCGCAGCCGGGGCGTCTGTTCGACGTGGCCGTGAAGGTGCTCGTGAAGAACACGAAGGGCGTGTTTGCCCGCGTGGCCGCCGACATCACATCCGCCGACGCCAACATCGTGCACATCGCCATGGACGACGACCTCGCGCAGGAGTCGAACATGCTGCGCTTCGTGATCCAGGTGAGCGACCGCGTGCACCTTGCGAACGTCATGCGTCGCGTGCGTACGAATCCGGACGTCATGCGCATCACGCGCGAGCGTCCGAGCGACGAAGGGCACCATCGCCACGAGGGTGGCATGCGTATCGAGCGCGAACGCGCCGATTATTGACGGTGCGCGCGGTCCCTGAGCGGGTCGCTGCCTGCGCCTCGGCTCCTTGCCTGGTGTGACGACGCATCGGCTCTACGGGGCTGTGCCGCTGGTTGCAGTGTCGTTCGCTTTGTTGTTCTTCGTTGTTCTTTCTCGGCCCGATCTTCTGCGGCCGTCCGGCGCTGCCCTGTGCGCCGCGCCCATGACGACACCCACGGAACCCCTTTAACCGGAAACGAGGGCACGCAATGAATGTAGCTGACTTGACCGGCCTCGCGCTCGATTACTGGGTGGCGCGCAACCTGCCGGACTTCGTGCGGGAGATTTATTTCACGGATAGCGGCGAGACCGTCGCGGTGCGTGGCAACGATCGCGGCCGGCCATGGGACGGGCGCTTCGAGCCCTCCACGTCGTGGGAGGCCGCTGGCGTCGTGCTCGATCGCGCGCAGCGTTTCGAGCTGAACGACCGGCATGCTGGTGAGCCGGCGCGCTGCGTGGCGCAGTTCGAGGGCAGCCATCGCAAAGTCGAGGCGCACGGCGCGACGACGCGCGAGGCGTTGCTGCGCGCGTTCGTGAAGAGCCGCTTTGGTGACACGGTGGAGGAAATGGTGCGTCAGCCCCAAGCCGTGCTGGGCGCGCACATGGCGCCGGTGGGGGAGCCTGGTGCGATTGGCGACGTGGAGGACTTGCCGCGCCCGGATGCGCAAATCGGCGATATCGGCACGGAGCCACGCTAGGCGGACGCTATAAAGACAAAGGGCCTTCCTGATTCAGGAAGGCCCTTCGAGAGGTGGCGCGGCTGGCAGGATTCGAACCCACGACCCCTTGGTTCGTAGCCAAGTACTCTATCCAACTGAGCTACAGCCGCACGCTAAAACGATACTACTGATTACAGTGTCCTACCTGAGATTTGCACCAATGCTGCCTGGGCAAAACTCGAAAAAATTGGTGCGGCTGGCAGGATTCGAACCCACGACCCCTTGGTTCGTAGCCAAGTACTCTATCCAACTGAGCTACAGCCGCACGCAGAAGTGAGATTATAGCAACCTTTTCAAAAAAGGGAAGCCCTTATCGCGATTTGTCTGTGGGCGCGCTTCGTGTAACCTGAGAGGAGGGTCACTGGGACCGAAGTCATAAGCAACGTGTAGTGAACTGAACCATCATGAACAAGGCATTTGTTAAAGAATCGACCGACAACGACGACGACGATCTCGAGGCCGGTCATCCCGAAATTCCTGCCGGGACCAAGAACTACATCACGCCCGCGGGCTACGAGCGCATGCGCAGCGAGCTGCTGCATCTGATCGACGAAGAGCGCCCCGAGGTGGTCAAGCTCGTCTCGTGGGCTGCCTCGAACGGCGACCGGTCCGAGAATGGCGACTACATCTACGGCAAGCGCAGGCTGCGCGAAATCGACCGGCGCATCCGTTTCTTGACCAAGCGGCTCGATCTGGCGGAGGTGGTGGACAGCAGCAGGCAGGAAAGCGTGGATCAGGTGTTCTTCGGCGCGACCGTCGACTACGGCACCGAAGACGGTGAGTCTCACACGATCACGATCGTGGGCATCGACGAGGTCGATCTCGACCAAGGCCACGTGAGCTGGATCTCGCCCATTGCGCGCGCGCTCCTGAAGGCCAGGATCGGCGATCAGGTGACGTTGCATACGCCTGCCGGGCCGGAGCCCGTCGACGTGCTGGATGTGCGCTATCCGGCACCGGGAGCGTGAGGGGGCTAGCGGGCTACGCGCACGCATAGCCCGCTGCATTGCGGCGTTCGGTCGGTTGAGTACCGCGCGGAAATGAAAAAAGGCGCCGCGAGCGGCGCCTTTTCAGGTGCACAGAGCAGGCCGATACGGCCTGCGAAGTGCTGCTTAGAAGCGGTGACGCATACCAACCGTCACAGCGACCTGATCTTGACGGGTCGAAGCCGAACCCAGACCGTTCAGGTAAGCGCCGATACCTTCCTGGTTCGACGACACATGCTGCCAGTCGCCTTGCAGGTAGACGTCGGTGCGCTTCGACAGTGCGTAGTCCGACTGCAGTGCGACCGTGTTGTAGTTCGGGTTCACGCCGCCGCCGAAGTTCGCACGGGTGTACGTGTACGCGCCAGCCAGGCTCAGGGCCGGGGTCAGAGCGTAACGGATGTTGCCTTCAAAGTTCTGGAAGCGTGCGCTGTCTGCGTTGAACAGGAGACCGGCTGCGCGGCCCGATTGCGTCGACGAGATGCCAACTGCGTTGCTCAGGTTCGTCTGCGTGTAGACGAAGCCAGCCGTTGCCGGGCCGAACGTGTAGTTCACGCCGCCGCCGAACGTGCGCTGACGGCCTGCTGCGAACGTCCATTCACCCGTTTGCGCGCCCGAGTTGCCAACGCCGAGTTGCAGGTTGTTGACGTCGTTGTTCATCTGCAGGTAGCCAGCCGCAACGTTCAGGCCGCCCCAGTTGTACGACGCGCCGACGCTGTACGCGCGGTTGTTCGCGAACTGGCTGCTGTTCGAGAACGAGTACGTGCCGCCGAACTTGAAGCCAGCGTAGTTGACGCTCGAGTACTTGATCGTGTTGTTCAGACGAACCGAGTTGTTCAGGTTGTCGTTGTCGAACGGGTGAGCAGCGATCGTGCCGCCGTATTGCGTGCCGGTGTTCGACAGCGGCGCCAGGTAGTCGACGACGGAGTCGTACTGGCGACCGAGGGTGACTGCGCCGTACTGGTCGCTTGCCAGACCGACGAACGCTTGACGGCCGAACATGCGGCCCGACTGGCTCGCCGTGCCGTTCATGATGTTGAAGCCGTTCTCCAACGTGAAGATAGCCTTCAGACCGCCACCGAGGTCCTCAGCACCGCGCAGGCCCCAACGGCTGCCGTTGACCGTGCCGCTCGATGCCTTCCAGAGGCTGTGGCCACCGGAGTTGTTTGCGTAGGTGATGCCGGCGTCGACCAGGCCGTACAGCGTAACGCTGCTTTGCGCGTGTGCAGCCGTTGCAAAAACGCCCGTGAGGGCAGCGACCATGAGAGTCTTTTTCATCTTTGTAAACTCCGAGAACAGAGGTGGGTTTCGTTGAACCCTGTTTGGGAAACC
>DATEJU010000151.1:0-6691 GCA_035277805.1 Paraburkholderia sp.
GCTGCCGCAGGCCATGAAGTACATCGTGGGCGAGCACAGCGGCTGGATGCACATGCTCGTGTGGCTGGGTCTGTTCGGCCTCGTCGCGTCGTTCCACGGCATCATCCTCGGCTACTCGCGCCAGATCTTCGCGCTCGCCCGCGAAGGCTATCTGCCCGCGTGGCTCGCCAAGGTGCATCCGCGCTTCAAGACGCCTTATCGCGCGATCCTTGCGGGCGGCGTGGTCGGCATCGCGGCCATCTATAGCGACGAGCTGATCCAGTTCGGCGGCCAGACGCTCACCGCGAATATCGTCACGATGTCGGTGTTCGGCGCCATCGTCATGTACATCATCAGCATGGCGGCGCTCTTCAAGTTGCGCCGCAGCAAGCCGAACATGGAACGGCCGTTCCGCGCGCCGCTCTATCCGCTCTTTCCGGCCTTTGCGCTGCTCGCCGCGCTCGTGTGCCTGGGCACCATGGTGTATTACAACGCGCTCGTGGCCCTGATCTTCGTGGTGTTTCTCGCACTGGGCTATGCTTATTTCCTGGCGACCCGCGCGCAGCGCGACGCGGCTTCGGGCGCGCAGCCGGAGCTCGAGACGGATGCGCCGGTCGAATCCCCGGGCGTGCTGCTCGAAGAGTGAGCGGGTGCAATACAGCAGGAGTTGAAGCGATGTCCTATACGGAGACGATCGGTCCGCGCACGTACCGTTTTGCGGACCTCAAGACCTTGCTCGCCAAGGCGAGCCCGCTGCGCAGCGGCGACCAGCTCGCGGGCGTGGCGGCGGCGAGCGAGGAGGAGCGCGTCGCCGCGAAGATGGCGCTCGCCGACGTGCCGCTCAAGACTTTCCTGAGCGAGGCGCTGGTGCCTTATGAGGATGACGAAGTTACGCGCCTGATCGTCGATACGCACGACAAGGAGGCGTTCGCGCCCATCTCGCATCTCACCGTGGGCGATTTCCGCAACTGGCTGCTCTCGCCCGAGGCGGACAGCGCGACGCTCGAACGCGTGGGACCGGGCATCACGCCGGAGATGGCGGCGGCAGTCTCGAAGCTCATGCGCAACCAGGACCTTATCGCGGTGGCGAAGAAGCGCCCCGTGGTCACGCGCTTTCGCAACACGGTGGGCCTGCCCGGACGCATGTCGGTGCGCCTGCAGCCGAACCATCCCACCGACGACGCGAGGGGCATCGCCGCCTCGATGCTCGACGGCCTCATGTACGGCTGCGGCGACGCGATGATCGGCATCAATCCGGCCACCGACAGTCTTTCCGCCATCGTCAAGCTGCTCGCGATGATCGATGGCTTTCGCGAGCGCTACCGCGTGCCGACGCAATCGTGCGTGCTCACGCACGTCACCAACACGATTGCGGCCATCGAGAAGGGTGCGCCCGTCGATCTCGTGTTCCAGTCGATCGCGGGTACGGAGAAGGCCAACGCGAGCTTCGGCATCTCGCTCGCGCTGCTGGGCGAGGCGCGCGAGGCGGCGCTTTCGCTCAAGCGCGGCACCGTGGGCAACAACCTCATGTACTTCGAGACGGGGCAGGGCAGCGCGCTCTCTGCCAACGCGCACTACGGCGTCGATCAGCAGACCTGCGAAGTGCGTGCCTATGCCGTCGCGCGCCGCTTCGAGCCGTTCCTCGTGAATACGGTGGTGGGCTTCATCGGCCCGGAATATCTCTACGACGGCAAGCAGATCATTCGCGCGGGGCTCGAAGATCATTTCTGCGGCAAGTTGTTAGGCGTGCCGATGGGTTGCGATATCTGCTACACGAACCACGCCGAAGCCGACCAGGACGACATGGACACGCTGCTCACGCTGCTGGGCGCGGCAGGCATCAACTTCATCATGGGCATTCCGGGCGCCGACGACGTGATGCTCAACTACCAGAGCACCTCGTTTCACGACGCGCTCTACGTGCGCGAGCTGCTCGGCCTGCGGCGCGCGCCCGAGTTCGAGGAGTGGCTGGAGACGATGGAAATTGCCGACGCGAAAGGCGCCCTGCTGCCCACCTCGCTGCGCGTGCCGCTGCTCGCGGGCGCGCATGAATGGATGGGCGGCGGGCTGGGAGCGAGCGCATGAGCGACGCCGTCGAAAAGAATCCGTGGGCTGGCCTCAAGGCGTTCACGAACGCGCGCATCGCGCTGGGCCGCGCGGGCAACGGCTTGCCGACCGCGCCGCTGCTCGCGTTCAATCTCTCGCATGCGCAGGCGCGCGACGCCGTGCATCAGCCTCTCGACGCCGAGGCACTGCGGCGCGAGCTCGAGGACGCGGGCTTCGCGACGCTCGCTGCGGCGAGTGCGGCGCCCGACCGCGAGCATTACTTGCGGCGGCCCGATCTCGGCCGTCGGCTCTCGGACGAGAGCCGCGCGGCGTTGGCCGATGCGGGCCGCGCGAGCCGCGAGGGCAAGGCCAGCAAAGAGGAAAGCGCGGGCCCCGACGTCGTGTTCGTGATCGGCGACGGGCTCTCCGCATTTGCCGCCGCCAAGCAGGCCTTGCCGCTGTTGCAGGCCGTGCGCGAGCGCCTGAACGCGGATGCCGAGGCGGGTCGCGGCTGGCGCGTCGGCCCCGTGGTGGTGGCGCGCCAGGCGCGCGTCGCGCTCGGCGACGAGATTGGTGAGTTGCTCGGCGCGAAGCTCGTGGCGATGCTCATCGGCGAGCGGCCGGGCCTGAGCTCGCCCGACAGCCTGGGCGTGTATCTCACCTGGGCGCCGAAGGTGGGCTGCCACGATGCGATGCGCAACTGCATCTCGAACGTGCGGCCCGAGGGCCTGCCGTACGATGGGGCCGCGCACAAGCTGCACTATCTGCTCATGCACGCGCGGCGGCTCGGGTTGACGGGTGTGGGCCTCAAGGACGATAGCGATGCGCTCCTGCCTCACGCGCAAGCGGCGGAGCGGATCGAGTCTGTTTAGGCTCGAATACGCGAGCCTTTCGCGATCCCGACCCCATGGCGCGACGCACCTCGATTCGCGCGTCTCGCGCGTGTGTTCGTGCCCCTCATTCGCGCCACAAACTCGTGCGTGAACCTATGGTTGCACCGCATTGGTGTGCACGTGACGTTGCGCCGATAATGCGCATGTGTTGAACATCGAAGCGGGCGCAGTGCGCCGCCGTTGCGCACTCGTCGCCCGACGCGGAACGCGCAATGCGCCGCTACGCGCCTCGCGGGCCATCTCGCATGGCCGCACGATCTGGCGCGGATTTTGCGTCTCCTTCGCAGATCGTTTCGATAGACAGATTGCGCAAGGAGGCACCCCATGGATCACACGGCCAAGCCGTTCGAGCAGACGGCTGAAGACACGCGCCTGAGCGCGCAGGGTGCGCAAGCGCCGACCGGGCGCGCGGTGGTCAGCGTCGCACACGACGCCGACGAGCAGGCGCGCAATCTCGTCGGCTGGCGGCAGACCTACGATCAGCTCGCGGCGGGCCGCTTCGTCGGCACGCTCACCGAGATCCCGCTCGACACCATGAAGGTCTTCTGCGAAACCACGAGCCACACGCTGCGCCAGGCGTGCGAGGTGCGCGGCGACGCGTACTGGTTCGGGATTCCCGCCGCGCGCGACCAGCAGGCACGCATCGACGCGCAGCCGTTTGGCGCGCAGGCGTTCGCCGTGCGGCCCGGCAACGTGGAGTTCGAGCTGCTCACGCCGGCGCAGTTTTCGATCTACGGTGTGGTGGTGCGCGGCGAGGTGCTGCGCCATTACGCTCAAACTGTCGAACGCGTGCCGCTCGAGGCACGTCTGCCGGATACCCCCATCGTGCAGGCGGGGGCGGGGCGTCTCGCGCATCTGTGTGGGCTGCTCGCGCAGCGCCTGAGCGATGCGGACGGCGCGGGCCACGCTGATGCGCCGCTCTCCGCGCTCTCCGATTGCGCGCGCAACGACCTGCAGGCCGAATTGCTGGCGGCGCTGTTCGACGCCTGCACGGAGGACGGCGCCGAGACGATGGAGCCGGGCGTCGATCAAACCTCGCGGCGGCGCTGGATTGTCGCGCAGGCGCGCGACTATGTGCTCGCGCATCGCTCGCGGCCGGTGGGCGTGCCCGAGCTTTGCGAGCAATTGCTTGTGAGCCGCCGCACGTTGCAGTACTGCTTCCAGGACGTGCTCGGCATGGCGCCGGCGACCTATCTGCGTGCGCTGCGCCTGAACGGCGCGCGCCGCGACCTGTGCGGGCGCGCGGCCGGATCGGTGCAGGACGTGGCCGCCGCCTGGGGCTTCTGGCATTTGAGCCAGTTCGCGACGGATTATCGGCGCATGTTCGGCATGCGGCCTTCGGAGGCGCTGCGCGCCGCGTGAGCATGACAGGCGCGGCCGCGCAACGCGTGGCGCGCGACTCGCCTCAATGGCACCTTGTGAGTTGGTGCTTCGCGCGTGAATTTATTCGGATACCTGATGACTGGTCGGGCGCGCCACGAACTTTCCGGGGCTCGTGCCCGTGAGGCGCCGGAACATCGCGATGAACGCCGACGAAGTCGCGTAGCCCAGATCGAGCGCCACGGACTCCACGCTGCGCCCGGCCTGCAGGAGCGGCAACGCGCTCACGAGACGCAGGCGTGCGCGCCATTCGGTCAGCGACATCCCCAGCTCGCGCTGCGCGTGGCGCATCAGCGTGCGCTCGCTCATATGGAACGCGGCGGCCAGCTCGGCGAGCGGGCGGTTATCGGCGGGATTGTCGTGGAAGACCTGGAGCACGGCGTTCAACTCGGGGTTGTCCGCGTGGGGCAGATAGCTGCCCGTGGTGGCGCAGGTGGAGAGCAGATCCACCAGCACGCGCAGCAGACGCGCGCGCGAAGGCGACTCGCTGCCGTCGTGTCCGGCAGGCGGCAGCGCGCGCAGATGCTCGAGCATCGCGCGCACGAGCGGCGAGACCATTACCGCGCAGGTTTGCGCGGGCATGGCCGTGCACAGCTCGCGGCTGATGTAGACCGAGCAGTGCACGGTCTCCGCGTGATTGAAGCCGACGTGTTCGGTGTCAGGCGCGATCCACAGACCCATATGCGGCGGCGCGAGAAAGTACTCCTCGCGGGTCGTGACCTCTGTGATGCCGCTGAACGAATAGACGAACTCGCCCCACGGATGCTGCATCGTCGGATAGCGCGCGTGCGACGGCAGGTGCTCGGTGCGGAAATACACCGGCACCGGCAGCGTGCCGACGAACGGCGGCGGGCTCACGTGCTGCAGCACGTTGCGCGTGTGGACGGCGGCCGGCGGGCGGGACTTCTGCATGGCGTGAACGGGCGTGAATGGCATACAGCGGGCGTACGGCGGCCGCGTAGCGGGTAGCGAAGAACGAGGGGCGCGAACAACGAGCGCCCGGCGGCAGCTTCGGCTACGCGCAGGTGAGGGTTCTTCTCAAGGCAGTGAAAAACAATTCCGATTGCAGGCGCTCGCCCTGCATCTGGTCAGCGACCCGTTGCGCGAGATCGGCGGCCACGGGCCGCAGCGCGCGTCCGGTCGAGCGTGCGAGCACTTGCGAGGCGCATGCGCGCTCCAGGTAATAGAGATCGTCGAATGCGTAGTCGATGCGCTCGCCGCACACCACGACGCCATGATTGCCGAGAAAGCCAATGTCCTTGCCGTCCAGCGCGTGCGCGATGCGCTCGCCTTCCTCGGGGCCGAGCGCCAGGCCGTTGTAGTCGCGATCCAGCGCGATGCGGCCATGGTAGCGCATGGCGTTCTGCGAGAGCGTGGTGTCGAGCCCGCAGTCCTCGGTGAGCGTCAGCGCCGTGGCGTAGGGCATGTGCGTGTGCAGAACGCAGATCTTCTTCGCGATGCGGTGAATCGCGGCATGGATGAACATGGCCGTCGGCTCCACAGGGTGCCGGCCGGCCACGACTGACCCGGCCGCATCGACGATCACGATATCGTCGCCCTCCACCTCGCTCCACATCAGACCACGCGGGTTCAGCAGGAAGAGTCCATCCTCGTCGGGAAGCGCGACGCTGAAGTGGTTGCAGACACCCTCGCCCAGACCGAAATGCGCGGCTGCGTGCAGTGCAAGCGCGAGATCCGCGCGCAATCGTTCAACGCCCGGATCGTGAAATACGGGGGGAAATTCGTTCATGCCCTGATCTCCTGTGTCGTGCAGCGCTGTGTTCAGGTTTCGCGACGAATCGTTGCAGCGCCGATGCGTGGGTGCCCATGCGCATCGGTGGCTTGCCTGGCTGCATCCAGTTTCCTGGCTTGTGGTGCTGCTGTCCAGCCCTGCCGGGTTGGCGGCAGGGCTCGCTATTTCAACTGGATGTGGCTTGTTGCGGCTTATTGGACGCGCAGTGGAATTTTCGCAGCATTAGCTTGCTGCTGGCGCTGCCGATAGCCCCGGTTCAACCAGGACGCCGCCACAACGCAGATCGCGAGGGCTGCCGTGGCCCCTACCTCCATCCTGTGGTTTTTATCGAGCAACATCACGGCCAGCACGGCGCAGATGAACGCGATGACCGCCCTCGTCAGCCACGGAAAGCACCACATCTTCAACTGAGGGCCATCCTTCGCTATGTCGAGTCTCGCACGCATGCGAAGCTGCGAGACCGCGATGACGAGATACACGAGCAGCGCGATAGCGCCCGAGGTGGCCAGCAGAAAGCTGAAAACGCGCTCGGGCACCAGGTAGTTCGCGATTACCGTGAGGAAGCCGAACGCGGTCGAGGCCAGCACGGCCGCGCGCGGCGTGCCCGCCTTGTCGGTCCCGCGCAGCAGTGCAGGCGCAT
>DATEJU010000152.1:0-3213 GCA_035277805.1 Paraburkholderia sp.
CTGGATGCCGAAGCTCGGCTGGCTCGAATACGTGTTCAATACGCCTTCGGCGCACCGCGTGCATCATGCGTCCAATGTCGATTACCTCGACGCGAACTATGGCGGCGTGCTGATCGTGTTCGACCGCCTGTTCGGCACCTACGTGGCAGAGCGCGCCGACGAGCCGTGCCGCTATGGGCTCGTCACGCCTACGCGTTCGCGCAATCCGATCGTCGTGGAATTCGAGCACTGGGAGAGCCTCGTGCATGACATCGCCGCCGCGCCCGATGTGTGGACCGCCGTGCGCCATGTGATCCTGCCGCCGGGCTGGCGCGCGGACGGCAAGGGCGAAACCACCGAGGAGTTGCGCCGGCGCGATCTGGCAGCGGTGCGCAGCGAGGTCTGAGCCGAACCCGCCGTCACGGACCGCAGCGCACGCGAATCCCGCCGAGCGCGAATGAAGCCGCAAAATGGATGTGGCGGTTGATGGGAGCGGCGCACTCGGCTAACGTTGCGGCACACGGCGGCCACGGGCCGCCGCGGCACTTTTCAACCCATCGTTCGAAACGACCCGAACGAATGACTCGCAGGCGCTCAAGATGGATAACTCAGTGAATGGCAAGGCGGTGGCGATCACCGGCGGTTTCGGCAGTCTCGGCATGGCGAGCGCGCAGTTTCTCGCGGCGCGCGGCGCGCGCGTGGCGCTGATCGGCCGGGGCGCGGCGCCCGGCGACGATGCCTGGCCCGCAACGCTGGCACCGGCGGTGCGCATCGGCGGTGTCGATCTCGTCGACGCCGGCGCGGCGAACCGGGCGCTCGAGGCGGCGAGCCAGGCGCTCGGCGGCCTCGACGCGCTCGTCAATATTGCGGGCGCGTTCCGCTGGGAAACGATCGCCGAGGGCGACGCGCGCACGTGGGACCTGATGTTCGATCTGAACGTGAAGACGGCGCTCAACGCGTCGAAGGCGGCGCTGCCGCACCTGCTCGCGCGGGGCGCGGGCCGCATCGTGAACATCGGCGCGGGCGCGGGCCAGAAGGCCGGGCTCGGCATGGGCGCCTATGCGGCCTCGAAGGCAGGCGTGGCGCGGCTCACCGAGGCGCTCGCCGAAGAGCTCAAGGACAAGGGGGTGACGGTCAACGCGATCTTGCCGAGCATCATCGATACGCCGCAAAACCGTGCCGACATGCCTGACGCCGATTTCACGCGCTGGGTGCAGCCCGATGAAATCGCGGCGGTGATCGCGTTTCTGATCTCCTCGGACGCGCGCGCAGTCACGGGCGCCGAGATCGCGGTGAACGCTCGCGTGTAAGGCGCGAGGTTCGCGGCGTGCGGGTGAGGGTGGCAGGCGCGGGGGCTAATGCCCGCGCGGGCCGCCGTGACCGCCACCGCTTTGCCAGGTGCCGCCACCGCCGTGCCATCCACCGCCGCCATGCCAGCCGCCGCCACCGTGCCATCCGCCACCATGCCACCCCCCGCCGTGCCAGCCGTGATAGTGGTGGTAGCAGCACCCGCCGCCGCCCCAGTATGAGAAGCCGAGGCTCGGTCCGTAATCGTAGGCGGGATAGCCATACCCGTATGGATAGCCGTAGGCATAGGGATAGGGGTAGCCATAGCCATACGTGGCGTCGTAATAGCCAGGATAGGGCGCGACGCAGCCTGCGAGCGCCGCAGCCATCCCCAGTGCAGAAATGAGCCGGAACACAGTTGTCTCCTGCCGATCGGAGCTGGCGCAAAGCGCCTTGCTCCGGTCTCATGCAAGGCCTCGATATTGCTTTGAAACCGGATTGCGGGACCGGGTTCAAAGGCAATTGTGTCTCCAGATTACCGCAGCACGCTGGTTACTGCTCGGGCGTGCTTTTGGGCCCGGCGCGAGGGCGATCGTCCATTTGTCAGGAAGACGAAAGATTGCGCGGGCGGCCGAAAGCGAGCCGGTCGAGCAGCCACACGGCTACGATCGTCGCGCCCATCAGCGGGAAGATCACGCCGAGCACGGCGAGGCCCGCCTTCCAGGCGCGCATGGGCGGCGCTGCGCGCTCGCGCGAAGGTGCACCGAGTCCGCCTGCTGCACGGTTGGCGCGGGCGGGGCGGCGCAGCCACCACATCGCGAAGCCGGTGACGGCGAGCGCCGCGAGCCCGAGCGAGATCGCCGCGCAGATCAGCTGGTTCGCGAGGCCGAAGTAGCGCCCCATGTGCAGCGACGTGCCATACGAAATGACCTGCGAGACCGCGCCGTAATCGGCATAGCGGATGTCCCTGAGCACCTTGCCGCTGTACTGGTCGATATAGACCGTGCGCTCGGCTTGCGGGTCCGCCGGAAAGTACGAAACGACATAGACGCCCGTTGCCGTTGCGGGCAGCGCGATATCGTAGTCGCTCTCTACGCCGAGCGTGCGCATTTGCGCGACCACTTGATCGAGCGTCCAGCGCGAGGCGGGCTGCGCGCGCGCCTCGGGCGACGACTGCGGCACCGGCACCGCGCCCACGGCCCACGGCACGTTGGGCAGCGGCAGGTCGTCCATCACCATGCCGGGCATCGACGCCATGTCGTGGCCCGCGTGCCCCGCCTCCGCCGCGTGATCGCTGCGGCTGGCGTGGCCCGCGCAAGCCGCGGCTTGCGTGTTTTGCGCAGCGGGCAGCGTCGAATGCAGCGGCAGGCCACCACCCCAAGCGCCGCGCGGCGCGCCGAGACTCGCGCGCGTTGCGAGCGCCTTGAACTGCTTGCCCCACGAGCCCGTCCACGGCAGGCCGCTCACGACGAACGCGAGTGCGCCCACCGCGAGCCAGATGCCGATTACGCTGTGCAGGCTCTTCCAGAACGGCCGGCCGGTTGTGCCGAAGCGCGGCCACAGCGCGGCGCGCAGTGTCGAACGCCAGGCCGAACCCCGGGCCGAACCCCGCTCGCTGGTCTCGCGCGGCCACCACAGCGCGACGCCGGTGACGATCATCACGAGCGTCCAGCAGGCGGCCAGCTCCATCAGCAGCTCGCCAGGCTTGCCGAGCAGCAGCTTGCGGTGCAGCATGCGGTCCACCTGCATGAAGCGCCGTTCCACGTCGAGCGTGCCGAGCACTTCGCCGCTGTACGGGTTCAGATAGACGCTCTCCTTGACCCCGCCGTCGAGCGCGAACACGAATTCCGCGCTGCGCGCCGGATTCGCTTCGATATGCGCCCGCACCGGCCGCGCGCCCGGCGGCAGCGCGGCCCGCGCTCGCGCGAGCAGGGCGTCGGCGGGCAG
>DATEJU010000153.1:0-20939 GCA_035277805.1 Paraburkholderia sp.
ATCTCACGATAACAGAGTGGTTCCGGCCTATCTCATGCCTGCCATGTCTCGCGATGTTCGCGGTGAAGTTCCTGAAATCGATCCTGCCGAACGCGAGACAAACGGCCCCTGCCGAAACTCAAATAGCCCGAGCCGTAACAGATGGCAACGGTTGGAACCGGCGCACTGGCGCTTACGTACGCCTACGACGCGATTTTGGGCCTTCTGGCCGGGTGCAGCGAAGGGATTCGAGGAGCGTCATGAACCATAGCAAAATGTGCTGCCAACCAGCGGCGGGAGCCGCTATCGAGGGGGAACCCCTCGCCTTTGCAAGCAACGACGACCTAGTCGCGCGGGAGCGCGACGAAGCGCTTCGATGCCCCGTGCGATTGTGTATTGCGCAATACAGGCCGACGAAAACTTTCGTCAACGAAAGTGGCGAAGTGTCTCGTGTTCTAGGGCAGGAAACACTTTCTTCTAGAAAGTGGGCACGCGGCGGAGCCTTGGCATGAACGAGCACGAGACCATCCGGGCGCGTGTGTCGCGAGAAACCAAGCTGAAGTTTGCTGCGGCGGCGCAGCGCCACGGTTGTCGAAGCGAAGCGCAACTTCTACGGTTGATGCTGGACAAGGTGTTGCAGACCGAAGCGAAACCCCCTTTACCGTCTACGCGGAAGTCGCGGAGCGCAGGGACACAGGTGAACGTCTTACTGACCTCCGAAGAGCATCAGTTGCTCACGGCAGCGGCTACGGCGGAGGGCCTTCGAAGGACGGAATTGGTCGTTAAGCTCATACGGGCAACGTTGCTCCGGCAGCCACAGTTCAACCGTACTGAGGTTGATGCCTTGGCCGAGTCGAGCCGACAACTTGCAGCGATTGGACGGAACCTCAATCAGATCGCCCGTGCTCTGAACATGGACCCAAATGCGAGTCGAAGCGTGACGGTCGAGCATGTCGAAACCCTGAGTGCAGAAATCAAGCGGCATTGCGCTCTCGTCGCGGAACTGACGGATGCGAGCATCAGCCGAAGGAGTGCGAAGCCATGAGTAACTGCAAGGTCGAAAAACTCTTCGATACTTTAGGGGTACTGGACTCGTCGGATTC
Organism: Paraburkholderia sp.; assembly: GCA_035277805.1. GTDB lineage: Bacteria > Pseudomonadota > Gammaproteobacteria > Burkholderiales > Burkholderiaceae > Paraburkholderia. The sequence goes on from DATEJU010000153.1 coordinate 1,083, forward strand.
GGAAGAGCTCCGACGACTAACATCGGTTCGCGCCGGACGGCAATCGACCGGGCAAGTGCGGCCTTCGCTTCCTGACCTGCATATGCGCGGTAGCCGTCGCGCTGTTGCCAGCACCGATACGGCCCGAGCGGCGATAGCGCGTGTTGTGCATCGAGTGCCGGAGGCAGTTGTGAAGGTCAGCAGTGTCGCGAAAACGACCGGTCGCGTATGGGCTCATTTGACATATATCACGCGAAATGGCCGGCTCACAGCTGAGACGGATAGCGGTCAACAACTCACGTGTCTCGATGATGTGCGCGAGTTGCAGGAGCACTGGTCTGAATGGTGCGGCAAGCGACGCTCGAACGGAAAGCTCACAGTCAATTTGGTGCTTTCGATGCCTGTGGATACGAACGTCGAGCGGTTCACGTCTGCGGTCAGGGCATTTTCGCGAGAAGCGTTCGCTGGGCACGAGTACGTCTTCGCACTCCACACACCCGATACTGATCCAGATCCACAAGCACCACCGCATCCGCACGCTCATGTATGCGTGAAAGCAGGCTCGGTGGATGGGCAACGACTGCTTCACGGTCCGCCTCAGCTTTGGGAGTTTCGGCAACTGTTCGCTCAGAAGCTACGTGAGCACGGAATTGAGGCCACAGCTACGCCGAGATCGATCCGCGGCGTTGTCCGAAAAGGAAAACGACAGAACATGTACCACATGTCCAAGCACCGCCAGGACAATCACTGTCGGTCGAATGTGGAACTCGCCAAGCTTCGAGCAGCCGCCAATGCCGTACTGACTGGAAAGAGCGTCGATGGCGTATGGGAGACGGCAGCTGCGCGGAGGCATGAAGAAGTCACCAATTCATGGCTGGAACTCGCTGACGCGCTTCGAGCCTCTGGTAAGCCGAGTGACGCGCTTTTGAGCAACGACATTAGACGTTTCGTGAGCAGCGTGCCGGCGCCGATGACAGAGCGACAGGATACCGCAAGCCGGATGAGGAAGACGAGGGAGGGGCATGATCGTCGCAGTGACGAGAGGTCGAAGGTCGCAAGTGCCGCGGGAGCTCGTGCGCAGAAGTCGAGGCCGAGCGTGATTCCAACGCGCGATGGTGCGCCGAGGAAAGATGACCACGAGCGTTGAGCTCGTCGCCCTTGCATGTCTTGTTGTGCCCAAGGCTCTGCTGTTTTGCGCGTCGTTCGAAGCACAACGATGCGTTCTTCGTAGCGGGACGAGCGAGCGGTGAGACGCTCCTTCGTCCCTAACCACGACCCACCTGCAAGGAGGTGAATCATGGCTGGCATCAATAGTAACGCGTCCCCCGATTTACTCACGTGGTACACGTCGCTTCAGGAGGCTGTCCATGGGATGGGCAAATGCATCGATCTGATGCGGCCGAATCCGATGTACGAGGACCTCGCGGCAATGTTGGGCGTTTTCTACGAGCGCCTGGATCATCTGGTGGTCGAGGGCTTTCCGGCCGTCACGGAGGTTCTGTGATGACCGGTAGCTTGGCTCGCCTCGAAACGGCATTGGAAGTGCTCAACTCGATGATCGGATTCATCGTGAGCGAAATAGCAGCGGAGGAAGCAAAGCCTCGGCCTGACGCGAAGATGTTGGCGCGCTTACATGTCAAGCGGCAGCTACTCGCCTTTGAGCGACGTACGCTCGATGCATACGACGATGTGGCAATCGAACGCGTATGCCGTGACTACGGCAGCTTTCTGAAGGCCCAGCGCGGCGGCAAAACTTTAGTCAACGAAAGTCCGGCTCGCCGGCAATAGCAAGGAGAGAGCGCCATGACGCTGACAATTTTCGCAAACATCTTCACGCACTTCCAGGCTGCGATTGATGCGTTCCTGAACGCCGCTGTCCAGCGGACGATTACTGCGATGCTACCTGTCGTAACAACGTGCCTCGGGATCTACTTCATTCTCTATTCGTGGGCGGGCATTCGCGGAAAAGTGCAGGATTGGGGCAATGACATGGTATTCAGGGTCATCAAGATAACGCTGATCTTGAGCATCGGTTTTTCCATGGCTGGATATGGGCAGTACGTGCTCGATCCCGTGCTGAATTTGCCGACAGACCTCACGAGCATAGTCACTGGGCAAACCGCTGACACCGTTGCCGGTCCATCGATCCTCGATCGACAACTGAGTCAGGCATGGTCGCTCGGGAGCGATGCGTTCTCTCGGGGATCCTTGCTAACCTCTAACGGGTTTTCGTTCTTCTTTTCTGGCATTGTGTATTACGGGGCTGGGCTCATCATGACCGTCTATGCTGCCTACCTCATCCTGCTCTCAAAGGGCATGTTGACCGTCCTGTTGGCTTTTGGTCCGATTTTCATCGGCTGCCTGATTTTCGACGCTACGAAGCGGTTCTTCGATGCGTGGGTAGGTCTGATCGTCAACTATGTTTTCGTGAACGTATTTGCGGTGACGGTGCTGTCGTTCACGTACGTCGCATTTCAGCAGTACATGGACTCGATGACTCCGACCTCCGGCCTTGGGAGTGCATTGGGCTTGCTGCTGATTGCGATTATCGACGTGCTCGTCATCATGGGTGTTACTCACGTGGCATCTAGCCTCGCTGGAGGTGCACCGATCGGCACCGGCTTCGGGAATTGGGTTGTATCTTCGGCGACTGGTGGTGCGTCGCGCATCATCGCCCGTGCAGCTGGTCAAGGCTCGAAATGGGTGAGCGGTAAAGCACTGGGTGGTGCGCAAGCCGGTGCGCGCCACGCCGTTGGTGCTGGCCAGGCTGCCGCTCGCGCTGCGACGAGTCGCTTCCGCATGAACAGCGTCAAGGGTCTATAGGCGCTAAGACTCCCTTATGTGCTGGCCGATATAGAGGACGGAAAATTGAAGAAGCTCTTGTGTATGGTGCTTGGACTATTCGTGGCGATGCTTTCGGGCTGCAACAGGAATTCGCCGGATACGCTGGAAGGGACGTACGGCGCGATGCAGAACGGAAAAGTCGAGCCGGTGATCAAGGTGGAAAAGACGGCTTCTGGCTATGTGTTCGATGACTACAGCAATGGACGCTGGCGATCCGGCTCTGACTTGGTGCAGCCGGTGACCAAGGACGAGTTTGAAAAATTGGTCGGTGGCTCGGTGAACGGCCCATTCATCGGGCTGAAAACGAGGGTCGCCTTGGTGGCAAAGGTCCAGCCTGGTTTTACGGCGGGGAAATTCAAGACCTCCACTGGTTATCTGATGGTGTTCATGTTTGGTCCGGTCGAACTCTCCAAGCTTTAGCGAATATAAGGATGAGGGACTTTGAACACCGGCTCGCGTCCGCGCATCCAACGTTCCTTGGCTTGCCTCGCGCTCCCGCGCGAGGCCGACGAACGAAACGGAGTATCGTAGAGGCGAGGGCGTAGCCCTCGGAGGCGGCTCCCGCCGCAAACGTAGCAACGCGCGTCTAGACCGTCGCTTGGTACGTTACGATACGATTGATACGTTACGTTATGCTATGAAATCGCGGTTGCCGTCATCTGACGCTGACAACGTGAATCACGTGTTTGAGGCCGAGCTCGAGCAGAGAGTAGCGGCACGCGTGCGTTTCCAGCAAGAGGCCGAAAATTCTTGGCTGGAGTTCCTGAATACGGGCTTGCACCTCTCTGGCGAAGAGGTATACGCATGGCTTGACGCGTGGGGCACCGATAACGAAAAGCCGGTGCCTGAGTGCCACAATTAACCACCGGTGACGCCGATGCCGACGTCTATGGAGATGCTGACCAGTTCACGCTCGGCGAACAAATCGAGCGCGCCTGCCAAGCCGCTTCACGCATTGACGCCGGCTATTATTTCACCGATGGGGAACTCGACGACGAGAAATTGGCGAGCGCACAGCATCGGCCGCAGGACAGAGCTGATGACGAATGGCTCTGACCGCGTTCGATGTCGGGTACCTACGCAATCCAGTCGTTGACGGTACGGCGTCGGACCTTTTTTGCAGGCATCAATATAGGCTTGCCCCAATCAAACAATGAGGTCGAAATTCTTATCTTTTCTCCTTTGAAGAGCGTCTTACACATTCCGCGCACATTTTCAATTAGCGGGGGTTCAAGATCTGCGTGCAACGGATAACCATCTGGATATTTTCTTCTCTCAATCCAGTTCATTGCACGAGAGAAAATGAAAAGAAAAATGATCATCGAGCCCAGAATAAACGAAGCCATGAGATATTGGGGGATTGCATCTGATTGATGAATCAGTGCATGTAGGCCGTATGTTTTAAGGATGTAGCCGCCGACCAAGAAGAATCCTGGTAAAGTGTTCGCTAGCATGAGTAGAATAATAAAGACCGTTACGCGTTCCCCGAATGATGCTCGAACCTCTCGCGCAGTCTGATCCAGCGAAACCCCTTGGCCAACTATTCGCCCTGTGATTCTTACTGATGTGTGGGCGTTGCCGGTGACAAATAATGGCACCACAAGATATTAATTCGGATTGATACAGTCAAATTCAATCGATGCGGTTCTCTGGTCCAATATTATGACTTGGCATTCTGTTTCATCCTCGGCCGCGATAGCTCTCGCTCCAACTAAAGATGCGTCATCTCCTAGCTCAATTTTCAATGGGCCGCGACTGGTGAAATCTGAGCTTGTTATTGAGTCTGCACCTTTATTCCAGATCAAAAGGCCAATTGCGTACACCCCTTTGTGACGTTCTCCATATTCGTCGCAAATGTAATATGGAATATCCGACGGTAATTCCGCGACAATGCCTCTCATAATAAGGCTTGCTTCCAATAGCTTCGCTGGGCGATTGCGTTGCCGGAGGATAGTGGAAAGAATTATTCTCAACACACTGCTGATCGGCGAAAGAAATTCCCCTATTGGCATTCCTGATTCTCCAAATCTGTTATGCATAGATAGCGAATGGCTCTGGCCGGATTTGACCATTCGGTTCCGCCTTACGAAAACGGGTCACCAACGGGCATTAATGCATCTATGCGGACCGATATGGAAGGCCCATACGCTCCTGGAGCTTTCGGGTTTGTTCCTCGATTGCGGCTCGCTTGTCTGTCACTGTCGGCGTCTTATGCAATTCGACCCACCACGCGCTAATCTGATCTGCGGGCACGTTGAATCGGCGCAACCATCCTTCCGTCGCGATCACGGTGTTCAGGAGCGGAGCGGTACTGTCGAGCGTCCCGTCTTGTAGGGTGTCGAGCGTGTCAGCAACGATCGGACTCAACGCCTGGTTCAGCAGGACGTATGCGGCCGGCGGCGCGACGGGCTTCCCCGGTCCGTTCGAGATGCCGGACTCGGGTGCGGAACCAGCCTGAATGAGCAGGCCCCCGTTGCCTAGGGGCTGACGAATGAACCAGTCCGGTGGGAGCGCAAGCGATGACGCACCACTGACCTCGCTGACCAGATCCGCGTCGAGAGCGTTCAGCCAGTCCACGGTCTTAATTCTCGTGAATAGCTTGCGGACGTTCGAGCGCATGGGATCGCCTACGTCGATGCCCGGACCGAAGCGGCGAGCGTAGAAATACTCACTGGTCTCGTTGGGGCGGCGCCCCATCGGGGGCACGTTTACAGCAAGCCCTGCATGCCCATGTACGGTCGGTAACGCCTCGGCGAAGGCGTTGAACATTGCTTGGAACACAGCGGGCCGCTGCACGAGGAACGCCCGAGGGACGGTGAAAAACAGCCCGTCGAGCCCGCGTTTGCGCTCGGCCTTCCAATCGCTCAAGGCAAACACGGAAAAGTCGTAGAACCCGGTGGCGAGTTTGTGCTCTCCGCTCGTCATCGCGACTGCGAGGGTTTGGTTGGCCGGGACCGTCTGCGCCAGGTATTCGAAGCCGGGCGCCTTGTCATACTCGGTGGGGTCTTCGCCTTCGGCATAGAACCAGCGCAGAGCGCCTGTCTTTGATGGTGGTTGGCCGGCGGCGACTTCTAGGGCGTGGTGATATTCGTCGATCACCGCGCTGTACTGCTTGAAGCAGCGCACCAGCGCTTGCCGGACCTCGGGGGTGAAGCCGTTGCGGAAGTACAGCACGCCCCGGACTACCAACGCAGCGCCGGTAATCCCCTTGCGGTGCGGAGGCTCGTAGAGGCCATAGGGCAGGGTGTCCGCGCGGCGCGGATCCTTCGCCCAGGCTTCGATCTGATCGTTCGTCATAGCGTTAACTTACGGGATGGCGGGGAGCGGAGGGAGCGGCGTGGGCGGGAGCGGTGCGCTCCCCGGTGCGCTGCTGCCACCGCCAAAAAGTTCGTCGAGGTCAGATTGCTGTGCGGGTTGCTTCGAACTGGCGGTTTCCTTTTTCCCGTCGTCGCCGCACCCGCACTCGGCGGCACCGAGGTGGGCGAACTTTGCAGGGCTACCCGCGATCTCGATGTAGTCGTCTTCTTGATCGGGGCCGTATTTATCCCCTGGAAACTTCATTTCGACGACCGTCTTAATGTTCGATTGTACGGGCGGTTGCGACGGGTCGTTCACGATGACAACGTCCGGGCGGCGGACATCGCCTGTCTGATATTTTTGGCCTTTGTCGGGCCACACGTCCTTGATCCACTGGCGAATGCTGGAATGCGGTTCGAGCGGATCGTCGTAATCCATGATCGGTGCAGGCGGCTCCTCGGTCATGTCATACGGTTGCTCCGGACGGTATTCCGTTGGGACGCCCGTTTCCATCTTTGAGACTTCGTTTGCCGTGTTAAGGCGCATCTGGACGCATCGCTGGCGCTGTACCCGTCCCGCCCTCGTGGCGACGCCGATCTGTTTGCATTTGCAGAACGAGTGGCAAAGGACTTCTCGGTCCTTGGGTGACAGCCGGGCAGCGCTGGCGCCGACCTGCGTTGTTTGGCCCTCCCCCGGGCTCATTCCTCCCGACGCCGATCCCGGGGTGTACCCGCTCATGCGTCGCTCCCAGGGTGCGTGAACGACAATGAGGAGGCTTGGTCGCCTTCGAGCCAGGAGGTGAACCCGTTGGAGTCGGTCTTGCCCTGCATGACACGTCCGTCCGCCGCTTTGACCGTGTAGGGGTGCCCGGCGAGGGGCTGTCGGGTTGAGTCATCCAGAACCTGGAAGCGCCCGCGGTAGGGCGTTTCAGAGCTCGTCTGCGACAGGACGCTCTTACCGCTTCCAACGGACCCACCGCTTGTCGGAGCGGCGGTGGCGACGCCTTGCGAGGCGATGAGGGAGGCCCCGCAGGCTGTCTTGTCACCTTCGGACGCCACGGGGCGGCCCCCGAAGGTCATGCCGAGGTTTTTGACGTCGACGATGGGGTAGACTCCACCGCACTTCGGGCAAGAGACCATATCGCCGAGGAGGGCGAGCGGCTTCCCATGAACGATGTTGGTGGACGTGCAGGCCAGAACCTTGCCGCCGTGGGATGTCGTGTCCCCTTCGCGAATGAACGAAAAACCCATTTTGCATACTTCCCCTTCATTTTGTCGGAAGAATGTAGCATGGCTCTATTCAAGGGAATACCCTGTCCGAGCTAACAGATTGCTCTGGGGGCAAGCAACTGATAGGCATGTCAACAAAGTGTCGACGTCATGGTGATCTACTGAGCACCCATAGTTGCTCGTTCGTTCTCAGGCGATTGTTTTATAAGACAAAGTTGCGCAAAGTGGCTTGTCTGCAGGCATTTGTAATCATCAGGTGGCGGGTTCGAGTCCTGCAGCCGGCACCATATGCATCGAAAAGGGTTACCGCTCCATGAGCCGTAACCCTTTTTCGTTTTGGGCACGCCACGCCCGCGACGCTATCGCTTCTGGGCGCGAGCTTCTATCGCCTCGATCTCCTCCCGCCCCATCCCATACGCCGCGTAAAGCGCAAAGTCGATCTCTCGCGCAAGCGCCTCGCTCTGCGCTTCAGCGCCCGATTGCCTCAATCGCAGCAACGCGTCCACCATGCGCACGATCTCCGCGCGTACTCGTGCATCCGCAGGCACCGGTAATGCGTCGATCATCGCCTTGGTGAACGCCACGCCGCCGTTATAGCTCGACGCCCCATGGCGCGCGCGCGTGACGAATCCCGCAAGCGGACAGTTGAGCACCGCAGCCGCGAATTTCAGCAGGTTCTCATCGTCGGAACGCAGGATCAGTGTCGTCTTGCCGGGAATCGTGTCGCCGGCGAGATCGAGTGCTGCGTGCAGATGCGTGAGGCCCTTCACGATGACCTTTTTCGCGTCCGCCTTTGCGCGGTAGCTGTTCGCAAATGTTGCCGCGAAGCGTGAGCGCTCGACCGCGGGCCGCGCGTAGCGGCGACCGAGATAGGTCATCGGCTTGCTGTCCCGGCGCGAGGTGTATCGGCCCAACGTGCCGGTGTTGACCACGCGATAGTGGCGGCGCCCATCGAAGCCATCTTGTGCTTCGTCGATCAACGGTGCGAGCCGGTACGCGTCCGAGGTCGCGCACGCGTTCTCGCAGCGCAGCAGCGAGCCCAGCGTCGAATGCGCACGGATGAGCCGCTGGACGAACGCATAGTGCGGCGAGAGCAACGCATCCAGCGTCCACGGCGCTTCGAGATCGCGCTTGTGCACGCGCGCGAGCGGCATCAGCGCTGTGTCTTCGAGGCGAGCCGTTTCGATGCAGCCTGTGTCTGACTTGCGATAAACCGTCACGATCGAATCGACCCGTGCGCGCTCGAACACGTCGCGGCCCAGTACAACGATGCGCGCGATTTTCCCAAGATGGTGCGAGCGGAACGCAGAGCCGAAGGGCTTCGCGAGCCATTTGTCCGGCGTGAGAAAGGCCATCGTTCCGTGCTGTGCGGTGAGCGCGAGGCCCAGCTCCATGAAGACGATGTAGAGATCCCAGTTGCCGCGTGCGCTCGGCCAGTGCTGCGCGAGTGCTTCGCGCAGCGGCTTCTGGCCTTCATTGATCATGCGTTCGGAATCGATATACGGCGGGTTGGCAATGACGGCATCGAAGCCAGCGGACGCGTTGTTATCGTCGAAGACCGCCGGAAATTCGTGATGCCATTCGAAAGCGCCGGCGCAGAGGGCAGCGTCGAGGCGCGCCGGTGCATCCGCAAATGGAGCGTCGTCGCGCTTTGTGTCGAAAGCGATGTGGCTCAGCGCGGCATTGCCTTGCTTCAAATGGGCTTCGAGATCCGGCAGCGTCGCGAACCGGCCTTCGTCGTCGTACACGGCATGAGCGAGCAATTCGAACGCGAGGCGCAGGCGCGCCAGGCCGAGCGCCTGAGCGTCGATATCCACGCCGAAGAGGTTGCATTCGACGATCGTGCGCTTCTCGCGATAAAGCGCGGCGTCGATGTGTTCTTGCTGCACGCGTGCGCCGTTATTCGCAGATTCGATGACGAGGCGGTCCTCCACCGCTTCGATGCGCAGTCCGGCGAGCGCATGATTTTCTCTATCGTCGAGCAACCCGAGGCGCGACTTTATCGCGAGCAATTCGTCGAGCGCGGATGCGAGCAGATGCCCGGTGCCCACAGCCGGATCGCACACGCGTAGCGTAGCGAATATCGAGTGCGCCTCCTCGCGGTTATCGATTAATCTGGATAACTGATCGATGGTCGCGCAGTGCCAGCCTTTGATGCGATTGAAGCGGCCCAGCACGGCACCTGCAATGGCCTCGCGCGCGAGAAACATGGCCACGCTGCCCGGCGTATACCACGCGCCGTCGCGGTAGCCATTGAGCTTTTCGAAAACGAGGCCGAGCGTCGCGGCGTCGACGCGCTTTTTGTCCGCGCGTGCGTTCGCGTCCGCATTGGTGTCCGCGTTTGCGTCGAACCCGAATTCGAACGTATCGAGGAAGTCGAGCAGGTCGGTGACCGTGTTGCGCGTGTGAGGGGCCAGCGCGCAATCGAGCGAGCCGAGTGTGATCGCATGCTCCGCGAGATCGGCGGGCTCGAACATCGAGCCGTCGAAGCGCGGCAAATGCGGGTAGCGGCGCGGTGATCCCGCTTTCGGCGTGCTATTGCCGAGTACTTCGCGGCAGAGCGCATCGAGCTCGCCGAATGTGCGGATGCGCTCGCTGCGCAGGAAGGCATAAGCTGGATCGCGCGCGTGCAATACCAGAAGGCGCGCCTCCAGCAGCTTGAGGAACATGACGCGGCCGATCCAGTCGATGCAGAGCCGCAGCGCGGCGCGAAAGTCGAGCGCTTCCCGATCCAGCGCGCAGGCCGGGCCGTGCGCGTTCGCCGCGCTCATTGTTCGCGCTTCGCGCGCCTCCATGCAGGCGATCGCCAGCTCGACAAGCGTGCCGGGCCTGCGTTCATCCGGCGCGCACCGCGCGACGACGCTCTTGCCGCCCACCACGCTTTCCCGCAAGCCGGCCAGATGCAGCAGTCCGGCGTAGAAGTCCGCGTCGAGTCCGCCGCGCTTGATGCGCCTTGCGCGAGCGCTTCGTGTACCGGTGCTGCCCGCGCGTTTTGCACGACTCGTCTGATTCGTTTCTGCCATGTTCTGGTTGTGCGCCCCTGCGCGGATTGCCGCTCATTTTACTGGCCGCGCGCCGCTGTTCGTCCCATGCCGTTTGTCCTATGCCGTTTGGATGGGTCGACGTCCGGACAGTGGTGCACGATGATGCCGTCATGCCGGCACGATGGTCGTCCCGGCGCAACGCATGGCCGTGCTCTGCTATATGATGGCGCCGCATATCGAGGCGCGCCGTCACGGCGAGCCGTTAAGCATTCGAATCCTATGACCGACTTTCCCACCTTGAGCTGGCCCGACACGGACGGCCCGCGCACCGTCCGCTGGCGTTCGGAGGCGGGCGTGCCGGCGCCGAAGCGCGTTGTCGTGGCCGACGACCGCACCACGGCCGACGCAGCCTACCGTCTCGCCTGCGAAGGCACCGCGCTGTTGTGGCGCGGCGACTATCAGAATGCGCGGCAACTGCTGCAGGCCATGGCGCGCCGCGCGGAGCGCAAGCCGCGCAAGGCGTCCCCCGCGCCGAAGCCCGCGGCCACGCCGCTCGAGGCGTTTCATCTGCATCGCCAGGCGCAGGCGCAGCGTGCGCGCACGCTCGGCATGGTGCTGCTCCCGCTCGAAGGCGATTACGCGATCCCGCTGCGCCGCGCGCCCGATGTCAAGCTCGCGTGCGAGCAGGCGTGGGGGGCGCCCGACGGCGAGCCGTCGGCGGTGTCGCTGCGCGAGATCCTCGGCTTGATCGGCGCGTCCGAGTGGCGCAAGAAGGGCGTGGAGATTCCCGCACTAGGCGGCGCACGCATTCATCCGTACTACGGCGTGTTTTCGCCGGTGCGCGGCGAGTACCTCGATCTGGTGGCGCGTGTGCCGTTGCCGTCGCAGGAGTTGGCGTTCGATATCGGCACGGGTACAGGCGTGATTGCCGCCGTGCTGGCCGCGCGCGGCGTGAAGCGCGTCATCGCCACCGATCAGGACGCGCGAGCGCTAGCCTGCGCGCGCGAGAACCTTGCACAACTCGGCTATGGCGAACGCGTGGAAGCGGTCGAGGCCGATCTGTTCCCGCCTGGGCGCGCGCCGCTCGTGGTCTGCAATCCGCCCTGGGTGCCGGCGCGGCCGGCATCGCCCATCGAATACGCCGTGTTCGACCCGGACAGCCGCATGCTGCGTGGCTTTCTCGCCGGTCTGAAAGACCATCTGACGCCAGGCGGTGAAGGCTGGTTGATCCTCTCCGATTTCGCGGAACATCTTGGCTTGCGCACGCGCGAGGCGCTGGTCGAGATGATCGCGCAGGCCGATCTCGAGGTAGCCGGGCGCGAAGACATCCGGCCGCGTCATCCGAAGGCGAGCGATCCCACCGACCCGCTTCACCGGGCCCGCGCGGCGGAGCTTACGTCGCTGTGGCGCTTGAAGGTGTGCGCCGGATCGTAAAGGCACACGCGTCGCGTGCCGATTCCGGCGGCACAAAGAGGTGGCCCGGCGAGGTGCCGGGCCGGACTGTGGAAGGCGGCAGTGCCTGCTCGAACGCCGCTTCAGCGGCGGTTGGGCAGATTAGCCAGATCAACCAGGATAAGCCTCGTCGACTCGCAGGCCTGCGAGCTTGAAGATCACTCTCAGCGTTTGCGGCTTGATGTCCCTGCGCGTTGCCAGCGCGGACATCACGAAGTCGAGCACCTTGGCGTACTTCAGCAAGATCAGGCAACTCTCGAGATCCGCCGCGCCGTCGCGCATCTCCTCGGCAAGCCGCAGCATCTCGACCGAGATGTCGCGGGCCATTTCCAGCTCCAGTTGCTGCTTTTCCGTCCACTCGGGGACTTCCATGAGTTTGGCAAGCAGCTCCTGAAATTTTTGCTCCGCATTACCGTCCGGTATCGTGTTCATTACATGCCCCATGCAGGGTCGCGCAGCACCGTGCGTCATCGCGCAGCGGGGTATGCGCCGTACCTGTGTCATCGCTTCCTGTGAACCCGGAGCGACCGCCCATGCGCGCATTCCCGGTCCGTCGCCGGTGAGTCGCGCCCCAAATTGGTCCTTTCTGGACGGCGGCAGCATGGCGCCGCCGCCTCTCTTGTAATCAACCCCTCCCTGCCGTCCGGACGTGGGTCAGCGATCCGGACGCTACAACCTTCCAACGCTACGACAATCGGGCCGTCCCCTCTGGTCTGCGGCCTCTTCCAGCTTTTTCCGTAAAATGTCAGATCTACTTGCCACGTTCCGTCGCCTGCCGCACGTTTCGTGGCAATTGACGCCTCTCTTTTTGTGCCGCCCCGATGTCAAGCAAGACTTACGAAATCCGTCCGAACCAGTCGATCGAACTCCTGAAGGAGCTTCATATCCTGACTCGCGACGGCAAGATGAACCAGGACAGCCGCCGCAAGCTGAAGCAGGTCTATCACCTGTTCCAGTTCATCGAGCCGCTGCTCGAAGCGCTCAAGCAGGATGGCCACGACGTGACGCTCGTCGACCACGGCGCGGGCAAGTCGTATCTTGGTTTTATCCTGTACGACCTCTTTTTCAAGGAGCAGCACGACAAATCGCGCATCTTCGGCATCGAGACGCGTGACGAGCTGGTGCAGCGTTCGCGCGAGCTGGCGCAGCGGCTCGGCTTTCCCGGCATGTCGTTCCTCAATCTTTCGGTGGCCGATTCAATTACGTCCGCGCAACTGCCGCCCACGGTCGATATCGTGACCGCATTGCACGCGTGCGATACCGCCACCGACGACGCCCTGCGCTTCGCGCTCAAGAAGCACGCGCGCTATATCGTCGTGGTGCCGTGCTGCCAGGCCGAAGTGGCGGGCGTGCTGCGCCGGAACAAGGGCAAGTCGCTTGGCCAGGCGCTCACGGAAATCTGGCGCCATCCGCTGCATACGCGCGAATTCGGCAGCCAGATCACCAACGTGCTGCGCTGCCTGCAACTGGAGGCGCACGGCTATCAGGTGAGCGTGACGGAACTGGTGGGCTGGGAGCACTCGATGAAGAACGAGCTCATCATCGCCCAGTACAAGAATTTGCCGCGGCGCCGGCCTTCGGAGCGGCTCAACGAGATCCTCGATACGCTTGGGCTTGCCGAGCTGCGCGAGCGCTTTTTCATCGACGATGTCGATGCGGGCGAACCGGTCGATACGCCTGGCGCCGTCTAGGCGCTTACTCGGCAGCCTTCAAGCGCACGGCGAGGTTCAATCCTCGTCGCGCTTCGCCATCCATGCGCGCCAGCCGTCGCGGCCGAGGCGCCGCAGCGTCTCCTGATTGCGTTCGTAGATGTCGGCGGCGTCGGGGAAGGCGTCCACTGCGCGCTCGATGCTGGCCTCGCGCAGGAGATGCAGGATCGGATACGGCGCGCGGTTCGTGTAGTTCTCGATGTCGTCGGGCTCGGTGTCTTGGAACCGATAGTGCGGATGGAAGCTCGCAATCTGCAGCGTGCCTTCGAGACGCAGTTGTCCGAGCAACATGTCGGCGAAATGGAGTGCGTCGTTGTAGTCGAGGAAGTCGGCGAATGCGTGCGGGAGAATCAGCAGCGTCGTGTCGAGCTGCTCCGGGTCGGCATCCGCGAGGGTGCGCAGTTCGCTTTCCAGATCGGCGAGCACGCCTTCCAGGTCGGTCGCCTCGCTGATCGCGTAACGGATCTGGCCCTTCACATGCACGCTCTTGGCGAACGGACAGAGGTTCAGGCCAATCACGGCCCGTGTGAGCCAGTGGCGGGTGGCGGCGAGGATTTCGGCGTGTTCGGGCTGGGCGCCCGTGGCGCGGGGAGCGGCGGTGTCGGTCATGACGGCATTTTACCGGCGTGCCAGCGCGGCCCGCGCGGGTGCGGTGCGCGGTCTATCGGCGCGTGGGGAAGCTTGGGCTCAGGCGGAATCCTTGTTCGCCTGCGCGGAACTGCCCGCGGCGGCCGCTGACGCTCCACATGCCGCATCGATCAGCAGCTTCGCCATGCGCGGCGCCGCGAGGATCGGCCCGCAGCCGGGCCCGTAGGTCTGGCTCGCCGCGTAGACGCCTTCGATCAGCAACGCCAGCTCGTCGGCGAGTGCGGCGGGGTCGGCTGCATTGGCGGCGCGCGCGAGCTCGTTTAGCCGCGCGATCAGCTTCGTCTTGTTGTCGGTCACGCTTTGCCGCGCCGGGTGCGCGGCGTCCGGAAACTCGGCCGAGACGTTGACGAACGGGCAGCCGCGGTAGTCAGGCGCCGAGGCGCGCCGTGCCAGATCGTCGAAATACTGGACCAATTGCCTTGCGGGATCGCCGGGATGCTTCGCGATGCTCGCCTCGAAGCGTTCGAAGAAGCGCTCGTCGCAGCGCTTCAGATACGCGACCACCAGATCGTCCTTCGACGAGAACTGCCGGTACAGGCTCATCTTGTTGACGCCCGCGCGCTCGACCACGGCTTCGACGCCAACCGCGCGCACCCCTTCCCGATAGAACAGCTCATCCGCGGCCAGCAGCAAATGCTCCTGGGCGCGCGGCCCGGCCGTCTGGGTGCGCGCGCGGCTCGTGCGCGCGGCGCAGGTTGCGGCGGCGGAGGAGGTGGGGGCCGCGTCCTCGCGTTTGGGCAGGTTGGACATTTTGGGCATCTCGTCATCAGGGCTACGCTTGACATGTTACCGAGCGGTCACTACTATCGCAACACACTTGTGACCGATCGGTAACAATCCGCGCGCTCTGCGGGTTGGCTGGCACGAGAGGCCGCGCAGAAAAAAGTCAACGAAGCTGGCTCCAGACGGAGCTGGCAACCAGGTTACATGGGACCAGAGTAAGCGCCAACTCTGGATCGACCGCGAAGCATGGGACCCGAGTAAGGCGCTGAAGCGCCAACTCGGGTCGACAAGGAGCACGAATGAACTGGGCAGCGAGGATGGTCGGCGGGCGTTTTCACTACGGATGGCTCGTCGTGGCAGTGGTGTTTCTCGTGCTGCTCGCGGCCGCCGGCACGCGCGCGACGCCGAGCGTGATGATGGTGCCGCTCGAGCATCAATTCGGCTGGAGCCGCGCGACGATCTCGCTGGCGATTTCGGTGAACATCGCGCTGTACGGGCTCATGGGGCCGTTCGCGGCGGCCGCGATGCAGCGCTTCGGCGTGCGCCCCACACTGCTCGCGGCGCTCGGCACGATGGCGGCGGGCGTCGCGCTTTCCGCGCTGATGACGCATCCGTGGCAGATGATCCTGATCTGGGGCGTGATGGTCGGCGGCGCGACGGGTGTCGCGGCGCTCTCGCTTTCGGCGACCGTCGTCACGCGCTGGTTCACCACGCATCGCGGCCTCGCGATGGGCGTTCTCACCGCGAGCTCGGCCACGGGGCAGCTCGTGTTCCTGCCTTTCCTGGCGGCGATCGCCGAGAAGCACGGCTGGCAGCCCGTGGTGCTGGTGGTCGCGGCAGCGGCCGCCGTCGTGCTGCCGCTCGTGGCGTTCCTGCTGCCGGAGCGCCCGGCCAGCATGCAGTTGCGCCCGTACGGCGAGCCCCACGACGCGCCCATCGCACCGCCGGCGCCGCAGCAAAATCCCATCAAGCTCGCATTCGGCGCGCTCACAACGGCCAGCCGCACGCGCGACTTCTGGCTGCTCTTCTTCAGCTTCTTCATCTGCGGCGCGAGCACGAACGGCTATGTCGGCACGCACCTGATCGCCATGTGCGGCGACTACGGCATGACGGAAGTGCAGGGCGCTTCGCTGCTCGCGACGATGGGTATCTTCGACCTTTTCGGCACGACGCTCTCGGGCTGGCTCTCCGACCGCTTCAACGCCCGCGTGCTGCTGTTCTGGTACTACGGGCTGCGCGGCCTGTCGCTCATTTATCTGCCGCACGCCTTCGGCATCGACTTCTTTGGACTGCCGATCTTCGCCGTGTTCTACGGGCTCGACTGGATCGCGACCGTGCCGCCGACCGTGCGGCTTGCCACCGACGTCTATGGCAAGGAGCGCGCGCCGATCATCTTCGGCTGGGTGGTTGCCGGCCACCAGCTGGGCGCGGCGTTTGCGGCGTATGGTGCGGGATTGCTGCGTTCGAGCCTCGGCACGTACACGGTGGCCTCGATGATCTCGGGCGGGCTCTGCCTGATCGCGTCGTTCCTCGTGCTGCGGATCAACCGCCGGCCGCGTGCGGTCGGCGTGCAGACGGCCTGAGCGGGGGCCGCACGCGAGACGCAGGCGCGATCGGCCACATCGGGCTCCGAGCAGCCGCCCGATATGCCGAAGCGTTGGAGTGGGGGCGGCACTTTCTTTGCTTCAGCGCGTTTCACCGGGCGCAGGTATGCTGTTGGGCCCGGGCGAGCGCCCGCAACCCTCAAGGACAGACAAGGCATGACGAAGCACAAACCCGCACCGACAGCCGTGCCCATCCACGAATTGATCGCCGGCCGCTGGAGTCCGCGCGCCTACTCGAGCGAGCCGGTCTCGCGCGAGGCGCTGCACACCGTGATCGAGGCCGCGCGCTGGGCGCCGTCGGGCTACAACCTGCAGCCGTGGCGCTTCATCGTATTCGACCGAGCGGCCGATGAGGTGGCGTTCAAGCGCGCCTTCTCGACACTCGTGCCGTTCAACCAGCAATGGAACGCACCCGCGCCGATCCTGATCGCCGTGACGACGCAGACGCTCAACGCCAAGGGGGAAGTGAACCGCACGGCGCAGTACGATGCCGGTGCGGCGGCCATGTCGCTGGTGCTGCAGGCCCATGCACTGGGACTTGCCGCGCACCAGATGAGCGGCTTCGACGTGAACGCGTTCCGCAAGGAATTCGCGCTGCCGAACGATGTGGAGCCGCTCGCGTTCATCTCGATCGGCCATTACGGCGACGCCGAAAAGCTCGATCCGGTGCTGCGCGACCGCGAGAAGGCGGAGCGCACGCGCGCGGCCATGGGCGACATCGCCTATGCGAACGCGTGGAAGCAGCCGTTCAAGGGTTGATGCTTCGGGTTCGCTGCTGACCGAGCCCTTAAACCGGCAGCAAGAGGGACAGTCAGCAACGCAGCAGAAGACCAGGCGCGCGGCACAGCCCGCGCGTTTTCCATTGCGGGGACGCATCATCGCCCCTCGGTTGCCCCGTGCCGCGCTTTCGTGATACAAAGCCGGTCCTCCCAGCCTTCCTCCTTGCGCGCGCCTGCTGCGCGTCATTGCCATGACCCCGTTTTGCGCGATCGACTTCGGTACTTCCAATTCGGCCGTGGCGCTGCCAGGCGCCACGCCGGGCGAGGCCATGCGCCTCGCGCCCGTGGAAGGCACGCACACCACGCTGCCCACCTCGGTGTTCTTCAATGTCGACGAGCACACCCGCGAATTCGGCCGTGCGGCGCTCGCGTCCTATATCGACGGCTTCGACGGGCGCCTGATGCGCTCGATGAAAAGCATCCTCGGCTCGCCGCTCGCGGAAAGCACGACCGATCTCGGAGACGGTAGCGCGATCCGCTACACGGAAATCATCGCGATCTTTCTGGATCACCTCAAGCGCAGCGCCGAGCATTGCGCGGGGGCAGCCATTACGCGCGCGGTGCTGGGCCGACCGGTGTTCTTCGTCGACGAAGACCGGCGCGCGGACCAGCTTGCCCAGGATCAGCTCGAAGCGGCCGCGCGCGCGGTGGGTTTTCGGGAGATCGAGTTCCAGTACGAGCCAATTGCAGCAGCGTTCGACTACGAGTCGCGCCTGACCGATGAGGGTCTCGTGCTCGTGGCAGACATCGGCGGCGGTACGTCGGACTTTTCTCTAGTGCGCGTCGGGCCGCAGCGCATGACGCGCCTCGAGCGCAAGGACGACGTGCTCGCACACCATGGCGTGCATGTGGCCGGCACGGATTTCGATCGCCGCGTAGAGCTGGCGACGATCCTGCGCGAGCTCGGCTACCAGTCGCTCGACCCGGAAGGCCGCGAGGTGCCGAACCGCGTCTATTTCGATCTGGCGACCTGGCACCTCATCAACACGGTCTATCCCCCCAAGCGGGCCGCCGAGCTCAAGCTCATGCGTCATCTCTATCGCGACACTGCGCATCACGACCGCCTCATGCGCGTGGTCGAGTGGCGTCTGGGCCATGCACTGGCGGCGCATGCGGAGGAAGCGAAAATCGGCGTGTCGGCGGGCGGGGAGACGATGATCGATCTGGAGCAGGTGGAGGCCGACCTGCGCCTCGCGTTCGACGACGCGCAACTGATCGATGCCGGCCGCGAGGAAACGCGCCGCATCGTGCAGGCCGCGCGCGATACCGTTCAGGCGGCCGGTGTGGCGCCGGGCGCAGTGAACGCGCTCTATTTCACGGGCGGCTCCACGGGCCTGCTGTTCCTGACTCGGGCGCTCGCCGAAGCCTTTGCGCAAGCGCAGCCCGTGTTTGGCGACCGTCTCGCCAGCGTGGCGACTGGGCTCGGCATCCACGCGCAACGCCTGTTCGGCTGAATGGCGGGAGCCACACTGCAAAACCCGGAAAACTAACGGGCGATAAAAAACCCCACCTTCGAGAAGAAGCGTGGGGTTTTTCGGTAAGCTTGCCAGTCGGGACCAGAGGTTGGAGCCCCGGCGGTCAGAGCCAATCCTTAGACCGGCTTGATGTTTGCAGCTTGCTTGCCCTTCGGGCCCGTACGGACTTCGAATTGAACCTTTTGGTTCTCTTGCAGCGTCTTGAAGCCGTCGACCTTGATTTCCGAGAAGTGCGCGAACAGATCTTCGCCGCCGCCGTCCGGGGTGATAAAGCCAAAGCCCTTAGCGTCATTGAACCACTTGACGGTACCGGTTTCCATATTACTTTCCTAAAAATGAATGAAGGCCGAAGCCCAAGAGGTGCACGAAAATCAAGGAAGGGGTATGGGACCAGCCGGAGTACCGTTGATGGGCGAACTACGAAAGACCTATTCACACTCGCCGCTTGAAATCCTGCTCGGACTTTATACGGCTAATCGCCGGCAAGGTCAACTAGCACCCAGGGAATCTCCATATATTTTTACAACGGGGTCGAAACAAAATCTTACAAACCTTGCTGAGCGGCTGTTTTTTTTGTAGTGCCAGTAGATTTTTGACGCCTTTTGATGGTGCAACCGTTAAACTACGCGCCGCGCACGAGTTGCGCCTTCGGGCGCAATCCGACTGCGCGCAGGTGCGACCGCCGTCGGAACCCCGCCCGCACAACAGACGGGGCAAGCGGTGTCGAACTGCTCTTGAAACAGGAGAAGACGTGAAAAGTTCTATTCAACGGAACATCGGCCCGTTCGCGCTGATGTTCACCGGCCTCGGGTCGATCATCGGTTCGGGCTGGCTGTTCGGCGCGTGGAAGGCTGCCAAGATCGCTGGCCCGGCTGCCATCTGCGCATGGATCATCGGCGCGGTGGTCATTCTCGCCATTGCGCTCACTTACGCCGAACTCGGCGCGATGTTCCCCGAATCGGGCGGCATGGTCCGCTACGCCCGCTACTCGCACGGCGCACTGGTGGGTTTCATCAGCGCCTGGGCCAACTGGATCGCCATCGTTTCGGTGATTCCCATCGAAGCCGAAGCCTCCATTCAATACATGAGCACCTGGCCCTACCCCTGGGCACACGCGCTCTTCGTCGACGGATC
>DATEJU010000154.1:0-4008 GCA_035277805.1 Paraburkholderia sp.
AGGCTGTTCTTTATCGACGAGCGCTTTCAAAAGCTTCGCCACGGCGAGCGGCTGCAAATCCTCATTCGATTCGATCAGCACGGCGCGATCCGCGCCGATCGCCAGCGCCGTGCGCAGCGTTTCCTGCGCCTGCGCGACACCGGCGGACACGGCGATGACTTCCGTCGCTACACCCGCCTCCTTCAGACGAACCGCCTCTTCCACGGCGATTTCATCGAACGGGTTCATCGACATCTTCACGTTGGCGATATCGACGCCCGTGCCGTCCGACTTCACACGAACCTTGACGTTGTAATCGACTACGCGCTTGACTGGCACAAGGACTTTCATTCACATGCTCCGAAGTTACGAATACGTCAACCTGGCGGACATTATAGCGATAGCGTTCCCGCCCGCATCCACCCACCAGCACATTTCCCGCACAACCCGCTTCTGCCCTAAATACCTCCATGCACCCCTGTGTCGGCCAGAGCCGGCACCTTTAGTGCCGTACTCCGACCCCATGCAGAGCGGTTCTCAGAAGCGAACGATCGTGCGATTTTATGCCGGAAAAAACCCGGGTATCAAGCCCGGGTTTCTCCGACCGAATTCTCTACCTAATCCGTCACTTATCTGCACGCGCCGGGCCGGGCTTACCACGACGCGATCACTGCTCCACCGAACTTCTGCTCGATGTACTGCTTCACTTCCGGCGAGTGGTACGCCGCCACCAGCTTGGCCGCCCATGGCTTGTTGCGGTCTGCCGCGCGGATCGCAATGATGTTCACGTACGGTCCGTTCGGATCCTCGATCGCAATCGCATCCTGCTTCGGCTTGAGCCCCGCTTCCATCGCGAAATTCGTGTTGATCGCCGCGGCGTCCACGTCGTCGAGCGAGCGCGGAATCTGCGCCGCGTCGAGCTCGACGATCTTCAGCTTCCTCGTGTTTTCCACGATGTCGAGCGGCGTCGCCTTCAAGCCGGCGCCGGCGCGCAGCTTGATGAGGCCCTGCTTCTGCAGCAGCAACAACGCGCGGCCGCCATTCGTCGGATCGTTGGGAACCGCAATGCGCGCGCCCGGCTTGAGCTCGGCGAGCGTCTTGATCTTCTTCGAATAGATACCCATCGGGAACGTGACCGTGTCGGCGAGCTTGACGAGCTTGTAGCCGCGGTCCTTCACCTGCGCATCGAGATACGGCTCGTGCTGATAGCTGTTCGCGTCGAGGTCGCCGCCTGCGAGCGCTGCGTTCGGCTGCACGTAGTCGGAGAACTCGATGATCTTGATCGCGAGGCCGTTCTTCGCCGCGACCCGCTTCACCACTTCCATCACCTGCTCGTGCGGGCCGCCCGTCACGCCCACCTTGATGGTTTCGTCGGCGTGCGCAAGAAGCGGAGCAACAAGCGAGGCCGCAGCGAGCACAGCCGCCAGACGGATCATGAAACGACGCTGCATATCCAATCCTGGTTCCGGGTAATCGTTATAGAAGGACTGCTTACCAAGTCTTGCCGGCCGCTTATTTGTGGCTCAGACGCCGCACGAGCCAGTCGCCGAACGACTGCACGATCTGCACGAACACGATCAGGATCACGACGACGATCAGCATGACTTCGGGCTCGAAGCGCTGGTAGCCGTAGCGGATGCCGAGGTCGCCGAGCCCGCCGCCGCCGATCGCGCCCGCCATCGCCGAATAGCCGACGAGCGAGATGAACGTGATGGTCAAGCCGGCCACCACGCCCGGCAGCGACTCGGGCAGCAGCACCTTGAAGACGATCTGGCGCGTGCTCGCGCCCATGGCCTGCGCGGCTTCGATGAGGCCGCGATCGACCTCGCGCAATGCGGTTTCCACGAGACGCGCGATGAACGGCGCGGCGGAAATGGTAAGCGGCACGATGGCGGCCGCGGTGCCGATCGACGAGCCCACCACGACGCGCGTAAACGGAATCACGGCAACGAGCAGGATGATGAACGGCGTCGAGCGCACGGCGTTGACGATCACACCCATCACGCGATTGACGGCGATGTTCTGCAGCACGCCTTCACGGTCGGTCAGATAGAGCAGCACGCCGAGCGGCAAGCCGATGGCCGCGCCCACCACTCCGGAAATGCCCACCATGATGAGCGTCTCCCAGAACGACTGGACGAACATATCGAACATTTCACTCCACATGGGACAGCTCCTCCACCACCACACCCTGCTCGCGCAGCCACGCGATCGCCTGCGCCACCTTCACCGGATTGCCGCCCGCGAGCACCGCGAGCGAGCCGAACGCCTGCCCCTGGATCTCGTCGATCTGGCCATGCAGGATGTTGAAATCGAGCTCGAAGCGGCGGATCGTCTCCGACAAAACCGGCTGATCGACGCCCGTGCCCGTGAAGGCGAGACGCAGCAGATGCCCGCTGCCCTTCGCGAGCCGTTCGGCCACGCGCACCTTGAGCGCGGGCGGCAGTTCCTGCGCGATCACGTCGCCGAGCAGCGCGCGCGTGACTTCGTGGCGCGGCTGCAGGAACACGTCGATGACCGGCCCCGTCTCCACGACGCGGCCCGCGTCGAGCACGGCCACACGGTCGCAGACCTGTTTGATCACTTCCATCTGGTGCGTGATCATCACGATGGTCAGGTTCAGCTCGCGATTGATCTTGCGCAGCAGGTCGAGAATAGCGCGCGTGGTTTCCGGATCGAGCGCGGAAGTCGCCTCGTCGGAAAGCAATACCTTCGGCTTGCTCGCGAGCGCGCGCGCGATGCCCACGCGCTGCTTCTGGCCGCCGCTGATCTGCGACGGATAGCGGTCCTTCTGGGCCGCGAGGCCCACGAGCTCGAGCAGCGGCAGCACCGCTTGCTCGATCTGCGGGCGCTTCATGCCCGAGAGCTCGAGCGGCAGCGCGACGTTGTCGAACACCGTGCGCGACGAGAGCAGGTTGAAGTGCTGGAAGATCATGCCGATCTCGCGGCGCGCCTCGCGCAGGTCCGCGCTCGAGAGCGACGTGAGCGTGCGAGCGTTGACGACGATGTCGCCTTCGGTGGGCCGCGTGAGCAGATTGATGGTGCGCACGAGCGTACTTTTGCCCGCCCCGCTGCGCCCGATGATGCCGAACACTTCACCCGGCGGTATCGTCAGATTGACGTTGTGCAGCGCCTCGATCCAGCCTTGCGGGCCAGCGAAGCGCTGGGAAACGTTTCGAATTTCGATCATGAAAAAAACGAAACGGCGGGTGTGCCGCGCGCCGCTTGCTCATGCCGCGATCTTTCAATCGCGCAAGACGCGCCGCGCCGGCAAACAGCCGCCGTTTGCTGGACTGGAATTAGCTCGGCATTTTACCCTGGCGGGCAAAATTCCTATTAATAATCATTTTCGATACTTTCATAACCCAGAATCATTAGAGGGATCGTGCGAGATCCGCGCGCCGAAACGGGTGCTACCCTCTGCCGACCGTTCCGGTCCTATAACGCCTGCAACGCCTACGACGCCTACAACGAATAGCCAGGGAGCAGCAACGATGGAGACGACTCAGCGACAGGATGCGGGAAGCGCGGCATCGGCCGCGGCACTGACTGGCGGCGCCGCGCCGCAACGCTCGACGCTGCGCGCCCGCGACGGCACTGAATTGCCGCTGTACGTCTGGCACGCCGAAACCGTTGCGCCGCGCGCGGCGATTGCGCTCATACACGGCCTCGCCGAGCACGCGGGCCGCTACGCCGCGCTCGCGGCGCGCCTGAACGCGGCGGGCATCGACGTTTATGCGATCGATCTGCGCGGCCACGGACGCGCGGGCGGACGCCGCGCATGGGTCACCCGCTTCGACGACTATCTCGACGATGCGCAGGCGCTCGTCGAGCACGCCGCCACGCCATGCAGCGCGCGCAAGACACCGCTCTTCCTGATGGGCCACAGCATGGGCGGCGCAATCGCCGCGCTCTACGCGATAGAACGTGCGCCGCACTCGGGCGTGGCGTTCGCGGGCCTGCTGCTCTCGAGCGCCGCGCTGGCGCCTGGCCGCGACGTGCCGCACTGGATGATCGCCGCGAGCCGCG
>DATEJU010000155.1:0-10332 GCA_035277805.1 Paraburkholderia sp.
CGGCAACGCGTGGCAGAAGCTATGGACGGCGGAATCCGGATTCGCGAGAAAGCCGTCCGAGACCGCGAAATACACGCCCGATGTGCCCAGCGAAAGCATCGCGTCGCCGGGCCGCACGATCCCCACGCCCACCGCGCCCGCTGCGTTGTCGCCGCCGCCCGCCACCACCGGTATCTCGCGCAAGCCGAATTCGCCCGCGATCTCGGCGCGCAGCGTACCGGTCAGCTCGTTGCCTTCGAAGACCTCGGGCATCTGTGCACGCGTCAGGCCGCAGGCAGACAACAGCGCATCGCTGTAATCGCGCTTCGCAACATCGAGCCAGAGCGTGCCGGCCGCGTCGGACGGGTCGGTCGCGAACACGCCGGTCAGCAGCCAGCGCAGATAATCTTTCGGCAGCAGCACGTGTGCGATGCGCGCGAAAACATCGGGCTCGTGCCTGCGCACCCAAAGCAGCTTCGGTGCAGTAAAGCCCGGCATGGCGAGATTGCCGGCCACCGCGTGGAGCTCAGGCACGGCCTTTTCAAGCTCGATACATTCGGAGTCCGAACGACCGTCGTTCCAGAGAATCGCCGGCCGCAGCACCTCGCCTTTCGCATCGAGCAACGTCGCGCCGTGCATCTGACCAGTGAGGCCGAGCGCCTCGATACGCGCCGTATCGATGCCATTGCGGCGCACTTCGTCCAGCAGTTCGCGCAGGGCGCTGCGTGTGGCATGCCACCAGTCCTGTGGCGCCTGCTCGGACCAGCGCGGCTGCGGCCGGCTCGCCGCGAGCGGCGCGTTCGCGCTGCCGAGCACGTCGCCAGCGCGATCGAGCAGTACGGCCTTCACGCCCGATGTACCGAGGTCGATACCGATAAACATGTCCGCATCCCTTCTCGTGCGCGCCTCGCGGCGTGCGTTCAGCGCTGGGCGTAGATCGCCTGATTGACGACGTTTTCGAGCCGCTCCTGCTGGCCGCTCGCATGCTGCGGATTGAAGCCATGCGCGACGGCATCGGCAGCCAGCGACGAAAGCGAATAGCCACCGGCGAGAATCTTGCGGCCGAACTCGGTGTCCCAGCCCGCATAGCGCTGACGCTTGAACTGTTCGAGGCGGTCGTTCTCCACCAGCACCGCCGCGCGCTCGAGCGCGAGGGCGAGCACGTCGATCGCGCCCACGTGGCCATAGAAGAGGTCTTCGGGATCGGCGCTCTGGCGCCGCACCTTCGCATCGAAGTTCATCCCGCCCGTGGTGAAGCCACCATGGCGCAAAATCTCGTAGAACGCCAGCGTGAGTTCCTCCACGCTGTTCGGAAACTGATCGGTGTCCCAGCCGTTCTGCGGGTCGCCGCGGTTGGCGTCGACGCTGCCGAATATGCCGAGCGCGTAGGCCATCGCGATCTCGTGATGAAACGAATGACCCGCGAGTGTGGCGTGATTCGCTTCGATGTTCACGCGGATTTCGTTCTGCAGTCCGTATTGCGTGAGAAAGCCGTGAACCGTCGCGACATCGTAGTCGTACTGATGCTTGGTGGGCTCCTGCGGCTTCGGCTCGATCAGCAGCGTGCCCTTGAAACCGATGCGCTCCTTGTGCTCGACAACCATCGAGAGAAAGCGCGCAAACTGTTCGCGCTCGCGCACGAGGTCCGTGTTGAGCAGCGTCTCGTAGCCCTCGCGCCCACCCCACAACACGTAATTCTCGCCCCCGAGCCTGTGCGTGGCGTCGAGCGCGTGGCACACCTGGGTGGCCGCATAGGAGAAGACCTCGGGGTTCGGGCTCGTGGCCGCTCCGGCCGCGTAGCGCGGATGCGAAAACAGATTCGCGGTGCCCCACAGCAGCTTCATACCGCTCGCCTGCTGCTTCGCGGCGAGGTAGTCCACCATGCGCGCGAAGTTTTCCTTGTAGTCCTTCAGGTCCTTGCCTTCGGGCGCGACATCGGTGTCGTGAAAGGTATAGAACGGCACGCCGAGTTTCGTGAAGAACTCGAAAGCGGCGTCGGCTTTCTGGTGCGCGCGCTCCATTGCGTCGCCGGGCTGCTGCCACGGCCGATGAAAAGTGCCCTGGCCGAAGATGTCGCCACCGGGCCACACGAACGTATGCCAATAGCACACTGCAACGCGCAGGTGCTCTTCCAGCGTCTTGCCGAGTATCTTCTTCGTGCGATCGTAGTGATGGTAGGCAAGCGGATTGTCCGATTGCGGCCCCTCGTAGCGAATCGCGGGAATAGCTTCGAAATAGGACATGGCGTCTCCTGTCGACCAGAGTTAGCGCTTTAGCGCTTACTCCGGCCCCATGCTTCGCGGTCATGTTGCGGCGCAACGGCATGCGCCGTGCGGTATGAGGCCATACTGCCCGCGTCGCACGAAGCGCGGCAATTGCGAAATTGCGCGACCCGCATAACGTTTCCTGCCAGCACCCGGACAGGCACGCGCGCACGACACGCTCTCGGCCTAAAATATCCGGACGCTTAAAAGGAGACGCGCCGCTTCGCCACGAGAATCGCACAAGCGCAGAACAAGCACCGAACAAACATCACGCAAGCCCCGCGCCCACGCCGGAGACAACCGCGCCTGCCGCAACGCGAGCAAATGCGTGCAGAAAACGAGCCACATGCCATGAACCGTGCCCCCGCTTCCCAGACAGCGCATCGCATCGCGCTGCTCTTCAACGCGAACAAGGTCTACGATCGCGAGATCATCGCGGGTATCGGCCATTACCTGCGCTCGACGCGCGTGGCGTGGGACCTCTTTCTCGAAGAAGACTTTCGCTGCCGGCTCGCGGGCATCGAGCGCTTCGACGGTGACGGCATCATCGCCGACTTCGACGACCCCGCCGTCGCCAACGCGCTTGCGGGCTGCCCGCTGCCGGTGGTGGCGGTCGGCTCGTCGTTCGAGGATCCGGCGCAGTACCCCGCCAGCCTGCCCTATATCGCCACCGACAATCGCAAGCTCGTCTCGCTTGCGTGGACGCACTTGATCGGCGCGGGCTTGCCGCATCTCGCCATGTACAGCCTGCCCGTCGCGCAGGAGAATCGCTGGGCGCAGGAACGCGAGCGTGCCTTCATGGCGCTCGCGCAGGCAGAGGGTGTTCAGGCGCCCATCTATCGCGGCCTTGCCACGAGTGCACCGTCCTGGAACCAGGCCATCGAGCAATTGAGTGCCTGGCTGCACGCGCTGCCCAAACCCGTGGGCGTGATCGCCGTGACCGATGCGCGCGCACGGCATCTGCTGCAGGCCTGCCTGATGCACGGCATCGCGGTGCCGGAACAGGTGGCGATCATCGGCATCGACAACGATCCGCTCACGCGCACGCTCACACGTATCCCGCTCTCGTCGGTCATTCAGGGCACAGAGGAAATGGGCAAGACGGCGGCGCACCTGCTGCACCAGATGCTGGGCGGTGCACGTTTTCCGGGACGACGCATTCTGGTTCCGCCCGTTGGCATCAATGTGCTGGAATCGACGAGGCATGAACCGTTGTCCAGCCCGCACGTCATGCGTGCACGACATTTCATCCGCCAGTACGCATGCCAGGGCATCAAAACCGAGCAGGTCGCCGATTACGTGGGCGTCTCGCGTTCGTCGCTGGAAGAATATTTCCGGCGCGAGCTGCATCGCACCGTCCACCAGGAGATCTTGCGACACAAGCTCGACGCTGCGAAGGCGCTGCTCGCGAGCCGCGACGCATCGAGCGCCGAAGTGGCTATTCGTTGCGGCTTCACGTCGCTCCAGTACATGTACGCGGTGTTCCGGCGCGAGCTGGGTTGCACGCCGCGCGAATTTCAGGACAGCGTGGCGCCAGCTTCCGCTATGGCTTCACCCGCCTCTCCCCAAGCGCCCGCATAGGCGGCCCGACTCCAGCCGCGGCCCTTCCGACTTTCCAGACTGACACCACATGAACCGAATCGCCCAATTGAGTTCCGAACCGTGGGGTGCCCTGCCCGGCGGCGACGCCTGCCAGCTCTACACGCTGCGCAACGCGCAGGGCATGAAAGTGCAGATCAGCGACCTCGGTGCGACGCTGGTCGCCTGGCACGCGCCCGATCGCGCGGGGCGGCTCGCCGACATCCTGCTGGGCCACGACACGCCCGCCGCGTACTACGCGGCCACGACCTACATGGGCGGTCTGATCGGCCGCTGGGCCAACCGCATTGCCGATGGGCGCTTCACGCTGGACGGCATTGACTACACGCTCGACCGCAACGAAAACGGCAATTTACTGCACGGCGGCGCGAACGGGTTTCACCGCGCGATATGGCAGGCCGAGGACGAGCGTGGCGCGCTGCTGCTGCGGCTCGAATCGCCCGAGGGCGACTGCGGTTTTCCGGGCAACCTGAGCGTGCAGGTACGCTACACGCTCGACGACGATGGCACGCTCACCATCGAATATGAAGCGCTCAGCGACGCGCCCACGCCCGTGAACCTGACGAGCCACGGCTATTTCAACCTCAGCGGCGAGCCTGGCTCGGACATTCGCGGCCACATTCTGACGATCGATGCCGACGCGTACCTCGAAGTGGATGCACAGATGATCCCCCTCGGCGCGGCCGACGTCCGCGGCTCCGCCTTCGACTTCCGCCACGGCGCGCCGCTCGGCGCGCGGCTTGAGTGGCCGAATACCCAGCTTGCGCGCGCGGGCGGCTTCGATCATTGCTACATCCTGCGCCCCGCCGCTCGGCAAGGCGGCGCCACGGCCGCGCGCACCGTTGCGAACGTCTACGAACCCGCCAGCGGGCGCGAGCTCACAGTCGCGACCGATCAGCGCGGCCTGCAGTGCTATACGGGAAATTATCTGGAGGGCCAGCCGGGACGCCACGGCGTGCCATGCGTGCGTCACGCGGGCCTGTGCCTGGAAGCGGGCGGGCTGCCGAACGAGATCAATATGGGTGCACGGGAATGCGATGAGGTGGTATTACGCCCCGGCGGCACTTACCACCAGTTCACGCAGTACAAGGTCGGCGTGCGTGACTGAAGTGGAGTGCAGGCTTGGGCACACCGCCCCGGCCTGCACCAAAGTTCCGAAATCCTCAGGAAACCTTGTCGTACTGGTACACGCCGCGGCCCGCCTTGCGACCGAGCTGCCCCGCCGCCACCATCTCGCGCAGCAGCGGACACGCACGATACTTCGAGTCGCCGAAGTCCTTCAAGAACACGTCCATCACGGAAAGGCACACATCGAGGCCGATCAGGTCCGCGAGCGCGAGCGGTCCAATCGGATGATTCGCGCCGAGCTTCATGCCGGCATCGATTTCCTCGGCGCTCGCGACGCCTTCGGCCAGCACGAAGAACGCCTCGTTGATCATCGGCACGAGAATGCGGTTCACGACGAAGCCCGGCGAATTCTTCACCGCAATGGGCGTCTTCTCGAGACGCTGCGCGAGATCGCGCACGGCATCGACCACAGCCGGCCGCGTCCGCAGGCCACGAATGACTTCGACGAGCGGCATCATCGGCACCGGGTTGAAGAAGTGCATGCCGACGAAACGCGCGGGATCGGCCAGCGTCGTCGCGAGCGCCGTGATCGAAATGGACGAGGTATTCGAAGCGATGATCGCGTCGGGACGTGCGGCGGCTTCGATCTGCTTGAGGATGCGCGTCTTGAGTTCGGCATTCTCGGTGGCCGCCTCGATCACGAGGTCGGCGCTGCCAAGACGCTGGTAGTCGGTACTGGTCTCGATGCGCGCGAGCGCCGCATCGCGCAAGGCCGCATCGAGCTTGCCCTTCGAAACGAGCCGCTCGAGGCTGTGCGCGAGCGTCGCCATACCTTTGGCGAGCGCCGCGTCCGTCACGTCGACCATCACCGCCTTCAGGCCCGCCACGGCCACCGCCTGCGCGATGCCGTTGCCCATGGTGCCCGCCCCCACGATCCCAACCGTTTCGATTGCCATGCCTGCTCCTCACTCTTTTGTCTGCGATGCCAATGCATCGCCGATGGAAAAAACCGGCCATGCAGTGCGCGTGATGCACCGCATCATGAATCAACAGTGTAACGGGTTGTGAAGGCGGACTGGAACCGCTGCGTCGGGGGGTGCACGATCATGCAGCCCCCGACCCACTGCGGACTAACATGTGACAAATGCGTAACCCGCGCGTAGCAAACGCAACTCAGAAGTTGTACTGGAAGTAGATCTGGCTGAAGTTCAGGCCGGGGTTCGGTGTCTTGATCTCGGCGTTGGAGACGTGCTGAAAGCGAAAGCCCGCCTGATAGTTCTGGTGCTCGCCGAACTGCGCGCCAATGCCCACCATGTCCGCGAACTGGAATGCCGAAGACAAGGTGCGGTCCCCCGTGAGCTGCACGTGAGAAAGCAGCCGCACGCCCACGCCTGCTTCAAAGAACGGCCTGATCCACCCACTGTCCTTGATGATGCGGAACACCGGCGTGACGCCGTATTCCCAGATGTTCGGATGCGAGGCGCCCGTTTCCGTCAAATCCCACCAGGCGACGTGCGCCTCACCCACCACGGTGAAATGAAATCCCGCGAAGTGCCACCACTGAAGCCCTGGATCCCAGACCAGGCCGAGATCGAGTTTCTTCACTCCATAGCCCGCGACACCCGGCCCGAACTGGATGCCGAATTGGTCCGCGTGCGCCCCTGCTGCTGCAAAGGCCAGGAGGGCTGCGCATGCGCCACGCGCCATCCGGACCTGCCAGTCCGATCTTCTTTCTGTCATGAATATCCCCGGAAACGAACGACGCTTCACGACGCGACTTTCGAACAGTCTGCCTCCCTTTGTAGCGGGCATCTGCCGCATCGCTCCGTTCGACGACGAACGGACAGAAACCTGATTCAAAACGGCATTCACAGAAACCAGAGCGCGGCGATCAAGCGTTTGCAAATGTGTCGCGCACTGTGCCGCCAAGTTTAATCGCGAATTCGCCGTTCTGCTCATTGCGGGGCCCAAACGCGCACCGGCCATCCACAGGCACTTGACTCGATGCTTTCAGCGCAATACGCAATGCCTGCAATCAAAATGAATTACGCTTTAACCGGCAGCTTTTACTTCACACCAAAGCACGGGCTTTATCGCTTTTACCGGTGCAACCGTGCTAAATCGCACTTATTAGCATTTATGGTTTTCCGCTAAACGGAGTGACGTGTCAGTACGCTCGATCACGCGAATCTATGGAACCTTCCTCCATACAAATCACACGGGCATACGAACATCGTTCTTCGCGCGATTGGCCTCGCCGCGATCAACGCGTTCGGCAACCTGAGTTCAGTTGCGAACCCGCTCGTGGTGGGATGGCTCGAGGACATGACGCACAGCCACGCGGCAGGACTCGCCTATTCCGCAGCGCGACTTGTGGTGGGGAGGCTGATCGTCGTGTGGCGGCCGGGTGTCGAGAAACGCGCCGAGAATCGCGCTAAAAAATGCGCTCAGAAAAGCGTCGAGGCACCGCATAAAAAGGCGTGCAAAGCGATGCACGACATGACGCGGATAACGTCGAAGCCGCCAATGACACGAAGTGTGCAGCGGCCTGAGACCAGGCGTGCCTGACATGGAAGACCATGCGAGACGTCGCGTTGCAAGACGCCATATCGTTGTGCGCACATCAAATGCGCGCACAACGATCAAAATACAGCACCCTATGAAGCGTGATTATTGTTTCGCGCCCGCGCTCCCCTGACGCGCGCCCAAACCCGGAAGACGCTTGACGAAGCCTGTTGCGAGCGAGGTGCCCACGAGAATCGCAGCGCATGCCTCGATCATGCCTGCCGACACATGCTCGCCGAGAAACAGCGCGCCCCAGAGGATCCCGAACATCGGAATCACGAATGTCACGGTGATGGTGCGCGCGGGGCCAATCGCGGCGATCAGGCGGAAGAACAGCAGATAGGCGACGCCCGTGCACGCAACGCCGAGGCCCAGCGCCGCGCCCCACGCATGCACGGAGACTGCCGCGTGCGGCCAGGTGACCAGCGCGAACGGCGCCAGCACGACCGTGGCGGCCGTCATGGTGCCGGCGGCCACGGTGAGCGGATCGACGCCGGTCAGATGCCGCTTCGTGTAGCTCGCCGCGACGCCGTATAGCGCCGCCGCACAGAGCGCCGCCCCGGCTGCGAGCACGGTGGCCCAGGTGCTCGCGCCGTCGCCGGCATGCGTGGCGATCTGATCCCAGACCAGCGCGAGCACACCCGCGAAGCCGATCGCAAGACCGGCGATGCGCAGTCCGCTCAGCCGGTCCTTGAGCCACAGATACGCGACCACCGCGCCGAACAACGGCGTGGTCGCATTGATCACCGAGGTCACGCCGGCGGAGAGCGTCAGCTCGGCCCACGCGAAGAGGCAGAACGGCGCGGCTGAATTGAGGATGCCGACTACAAGGAGCGGCCACGCGCGCTCGCGCAAAGCCCTCAGCGCCTCGCGCGGTGAGCGCCGCGAGAACAGCACGATCAGCAGGAACAGCGCGCCAATACCGACGCGCAGCGCCATCAGCGGCGCTACGCCCAGATCGATGACGCCGACGCGGATAAAAAGGAACGACCCGCCCCACAGGGCGGCGAGAAAGACGAGCTGAGCAAGTTCGATCGGATTCATGGAAGTGGCGCTGACTGTTTGGCCTGTTGGCGTCCGGTGCCCGTATCACGGAGCCCACAAGGCGTAGTGAGAAAACCCGGAGGAAACCGGCGCATCGACGATGCGCGTTACGGAAGGTACAGCACCGGCAGATAAGCACTCATCGTAATGCGCGCGGTGCAACCCTCATAACGAATGATTCTCATCGATATGTGAGAAAAATTAACACCGATTCTTGCTCAGTCATTCCCGCGCGCACAAGAAAAAACCCGCACAGCCTTAAGCTGTGCGGGTTCTATTCTGGTCGGGGCGAGAGGATTTGAACCTCCGACCACCTGCACCCCATGCAGGTACGCTACCAGGCTGCGCTACGCCCCGAGAGCTAGAAATTATAACAGACCCTTTCTCTAATTAGAACCACCCGAATCGCAATTCGTCACAAAGATTGCTTGAGCGGGGGGATCTTCATTGCCCGAGCAGGTCGATCACGTGCAGCAACTCCTTGCGCAACTGATCGACGTCAACCAACGCCATATTGCCCTGCGTAACGGACGTCTCAGCCGCCACGCCCGGTCCCGCTTCCTCCGCCACCGCACCGGACGAATCGAGCCGGTTGCGCGCGCCGTTGATCGTGAACCCCTGTTCGTAAAGCAATTCGCGAATGCGCCGGATCAGCAGGACTTCGTGATGCTGATAGTAGCGGCGGTTACCGCGCCGCTTGACCGGCTTCAACTGCGTGAACTCCTGCTCCCAATACCGCAGTACGTGGGGCTTCACTCCGCACAGCTCGCTCACTTCGCCGATCGTGAAGTAGCGCTTGGCGGGGATGGGGGGCAAGACGACCTTTTCGATTGTCGATGTCATCGCCGGGTTGCCGTCGTGGTGGTTGCGCAATGTGGCGTCGCCGCCTGGGTCAGTTATTTCCAGTCACGCCCGCTGCATGCTCACCCGTGCGGGCGCGCGCGGACTCCTCCCGCGCATGATGCCTTGATCGACGAATCAGCGCGTAAAGCTTGCCTCAGCGCCGCTCTCGACCAGGGCCTTGAGCTTCTGGCTCGCGTGGAAAGTCACCACGCGTCGCGCAGCAATGGGAATCGCCTCCCCGGTCTTCGGATTGCGGCCCGGCCGTTGCGGCTTGTCGCGCAACTGAAAATTGCCGAAGCCCGAGAGCTTCACGCTGTCACCGCTTTCGAGCGCGTCGCGAATCACTTCGAAGAACGCTTCGACCATGTCCTTGGCCTCGCGCTTGTTGAGTCCGACATTGTCGAACAGCAGTTCTGCGAGCTCGGCTTTGGTCAGCGTGGGCGTGTCGTTCGTGGCGCTTGCCGACGAGGCAGGAATGTCGCGAATCATGGCGCTACGCTGTGCCGCAAGAAGGGCTTCGAAATCACTCGAGTTCATTTCGTTCATCTATCTATGAAATGGCGCGCTTCCGGTTGCGGGGTTGACTTGCGACCGCGCAAACCAGAAGCCGATGTCGGTACGTGATGAGCCGAGGAGCTTATCCGCGCAACCGGGCGCCATACACTCGAGCCAGGCGATCCACCAGGGACTTGATGGCCGCATCGACCGTTTCGTCCTGAAGGGTTCCGCCAGTATCTTGCAGGGTCACCCGGAAGGCAAGGCTTTTCTCGTCCACGCCAAGTCCGGAAGTATTTGATTTTGCACGAAATTCATCGAAAAGCGCAACCCTCTGCACAATCCGGCAAGGCTCGTCTTGCATGCCCTTCTGGAACTCGTCGAGCAGCGCTTGCACCTCGATCTTTTGATCGACAACCAGAGCGATGTCGCGACGGACCGGCGGGAATTTCGAGACTTCGGTAGGCGTGGGCAG
>DATEJU010000156.1:0-23169 GCA_035277805.1 Paraburkholderia sp.
GTCCGACAAGTAGATTAGGACCTTTGCGGCGAAATCCATCGGGGCCGGCGGGCAAGTCCCGCGATCGAGTCCGGATATAAGTCCGCAACCACCCTCCTCGCCACACACAATCACCTTGCAAATGGGAGGCGACCATATAAGTAGTGTCGTACTTGGGCAAAGTACAGATGTCGTACCCGGATGCGATTTGAGGTGCATGCTTGCGCGGTCTTCCTTAAACGGAGGTTGTTTTGCTTTCAGGCTCGAACATTCCACGCGACACGATCCAGGCGTACCTCGAAACGCACTACGAGGTATTTGGCGAGACGCCGACAACGCTGCGCATCGGTCAATTCAATCCGACGCTTGCCGCGCTGCATGATACGCATCACGCCGCCTGTAGCGCGTTCATCACCGCCTGCAATCCGCTCAGCCAGAACCTGGATCCTCCAGCCAATGCCGCCCGGCAGGAAGCGCTCGCGCGCGAGCTCGAAGCACTCGGACTTGCATACATCGAGGGCGTCGGACAACATCCATCGAATAGCTGGCCGGGCGAAGCCAGCTTCCTCGTGTTGGGCATGACGCTCGACGCCGCAAAGGTACTCGGTCACCGGCACGATCAGAACGCGATCGTCTGGTGTGGCGCCGATGCCGTGCCGCAACTGATTCTGTTGCGCTAATCCACACGCTTTGGCGATATCTGGCCGGGACATTGCATGTTCAACTGCCGGCCTCTTGCGCGCACAACGCTTCCCATTCTTCCAGCAGCCGGGCACGGACGTCCTTCTTTGTTATCTTGCCGTAAGCGGACTTCGGCAGCGTGTCCCAATACACGAAGCGGCGTGGCCACTTGTAGCGGGCGAGCCGCCCGTCGATATGCGCGAGGAGTTCTTCCGGGCCAGGCCGCGAGTCGGGTTTGCAAACGACCACGGCAACGCCGAGTTCGCCCCATTTCGCGTCGGGCATTCCGAGAACGGCGACTTCGTGCACGCCAGGATGTGTCAGTAGCGCTTCTTCGATCTCGCGCGGGTAGACGTTCGAGCCGCCCGAGATGTACATGTCGGAAGAACGTCCTGTGATGTACAGAAAGCCCTCGCGATCCAGATGGCCGAGATCGCCCGTGTGGAACCAGCCGTGCCTGAATGCCTTCTCGTTCGCTTCGGGATTGTTGTCATAGCCGCTCATGACGGCGGGCCCGCGCACGCAGATCTCGCCAGTTTCGAACGGCGCGAGCTTGCGGCCTTCGTCGTCGACGATCGCGATCTCGATGCCCGTGCGCGCATAACCGCACGTCCCGGCGCGGCAGCCAGGCGCGTCGTCGTCCGTTTCGTGCAGATGCGGCGGCAGCACGGTGATGTTGCCCGTGACTTCGCCAAGGCCGTAATACTGCACGAGCACGCGTCCCAGCTTGTGCAACGCGTGTTTCTGGTCCGCGCGATACATTGGCGCGCCCGCATAGATCACGAACTTGAGCGAGCGATGGTCGTAGCGGTCCACGGCTTCGTGCTCGGTCAGCATCTTCACAATGGTGGGAACCGTGAACATATTGTCGATGCGATGCTGCTCGACGAGCGCCCAGACTTCCTCGGGGTCGAGCTTCTCGGCGGCGGGCAGCACACTCGCCGCGCCGCGCGCCGTATTGACGATCGCGTGTATGCCCGCGCCGTGCGAGAGCGGCGCAACCACCAGCGAACGCGAGTTCACGTCGAGCCCCGGCATCAGATCGGCAAGATGGTTGGTCACGACGAACGCCATCTGGCCGTGGGTCAAGGTGCCCGCTTTCGGATGGCCGGTCGTGCCCGACGTGTAGAAGAACCAGAGTGGATCGTCGCGCTCGACCTCGGCGGCTTTGAAATGGACCGATGTCTTTGCGACCAGTGTGTCGTAGCCAAGCTCTCCTGCACGCGGCTGCCCCAGCGCGACGACACATTCGAGGGCGCTCGAAGCCGCGCGCACGGCATCGACATAGCGCTCGAAGCCGTGATCGTAGAGCATCACCCGCGCGCCGCTCGATTGGCCGAGCCACGCGGCTTCCGGTGGCGCGATGCGGTAATTGGTGGGAACCCAGATCGCCCCCAGTTTGAAGGCAATCCAGGCGCTCTCGAATAACGGCAGGTTGTTGCGCGAGTGGACGAGAATGCGGTCGCCCTTACGCACGCCCTGCTCGCGCAGCGCGGCGCATGCCGCGTCCACACGGCGATTGATCTCCGACCAGCTCCAGCTCGCACCGTGCATGATGAAGCCGGGCCGGTCGGGGTAGCGCTGGGCCACTTGCGTCAGCAAATCACCCAGATTCATGACATTCGTTAGCATGCTGCTCTCTAAGTTCGGATAACGAAGCAATGAAGCCTCAGATTTTTCGTTCGAGGATGCTCACGTAGTTGGTGACCGCGGCGCCGCCCATGTTGAACACGCCCGCAAGGCTGGCGTTGCGGATCTGCATTTCCGCTGCTTCGCCTGCGAGCTGCATCGCCGCCATCACATGCATGGAAACGCCCGTTGCGCCAATCGGATGCCCTTTGGACTTCAGCCCGCCCGACGGATTGACCGGCAGTCGTCCATCGCGCGCGCTCACGCCGTCGAGAATGACGCGAGCCCCCTCGCCCGGCTTTGCGAGCCCCATGGCTTCGTATTCGAGCAATTCGGCAACAGTAAAGCAGTCGTGCGTTTCCACGAGCGAGAGATCGTCGAGCGTCAAACGCGCTTCTTCGAGGCCGCGTTGCCACGCACGGCGCGCGCCCGCAAACTCGGTGCGGTCCCGGCGCGAAAGCGGCAGAAAATCGCTCACCTGCACGCTCGCGCGAAAGCCGATGCCGCGCCGCGCCGCCTGTGCGGTGTCACCGGCGACGATCACGAGTGCCGCCGCGCCGTCTGAAATCAGCGAGCAGTCGGTGCGCTTGAGCGGCCCCGCGACGAAGGGATTCTTCTCCGAAGGCGTCCGGCAAAAGTCGTAGCCGAAATCGCGCCGCATATGGGCAAACGGATTCGCCATGCCGTTGCGATGGTTCTTCGCCGCGATAGCGGCGAGCGCGTCCGACTGGTCGCCATAGCGCTCGAAATAGGCCTGCGCGATGGTGCCGAAGATGCCCGCGAAACCGCCAGGCACGCCCGCTTCCTCACGGGCATACGAGCACTTCTGCAAGACTTCGCCGACTTGCGCAGTGGGCAGGCCGTTCATCTTCTCCACGCCAATCACGAGCGCCATCTTCGAGCGCCCCGCGCGCACGGCGTCGAGCGCCGAATAGACCGCGGCGGAACCCGTCGCGCACGCATTTTCGCAGCGCACGGTGGCGGCGTATCTGAGCTCGGGAATCGCGTTGAACACGAGCGTCGAAGGAAAATCCTGGTACACGAAGCCGCCGTTGAACATGCCTACGTGGACCGAATCCACGAGTGCAGCCTCCACGCCGGCGTGCTCGAGTGCGCCGCGTGCCGCTTCGGCGATCAGGTCTTCCGGCTCGAGCGCGTCGAACTTGCCGAACGGCAAATGACTCCAGCCAATGATGAGCGGTTCTGTCTTCACGAAACTCCCTTTATATTAAGGATGGCTAAAATATGCAATGACCCGACGTTCGAATAAAACGCGCGGTTCAGATTTCGAGAATGCCCGCGGCGACAAAGCCGCCGTCCACCGCAAGCGTCTGTCCGGTTACATAAGACGCGTCGTCGGAGGCCAGGAACGCGACCGCACCCGCTATCTCGTCGGGCGTGCCATAACGGCGCATGGGCACCGCGCGCAGGTAGTTATCGCGCGCCACGCGCGAATGCAGCTGCGCGACCAGCGGCGTTTCGATCGGGCCCGGCGCAATGGCGTTCGCGGTAATGCCGTGGCACGCGAGCTCGATCGCCATCTGGCGCGTGAGCCCGATCACGGCTGTCTTCGAGGTGCCGTACGCGGTGCGGCCCGCGCTGGCACGAATGCCGGCCACCGAGGCCAGATTGATCACGCGCCCCCAGCGGCGCTTGATCATGTGCTGTGCGGCACGCTGCGCGAGCAGCATGGGGCCCGTGAGGTTTACTTCCATGACGGCGCGCCAGTGATCGAGCGGGTAGCTCTCGAACGGGTACGTCTTCGCAATGCCCGCATTGTTGACCAGCACGTCGCAACGATCGAAGCGCGCGCCTACCTGCTCGACGAGCGCCTCGATCGACGCGGGGCTGCCCACGTCGAGCGCCATCGCAACGGCCTCGCAGCCCTGCTCGCAAGCTTCTTGCGCGGTGGCTTCGGCGGCAGCGACGTTGAGATCGGCGACGACGACGGTAAAACCGTCGTCCGCGAGGCGCCGCGCGATGGCGGCGCCGATGCCCATCGCGCCGCCGGTAACGAGCGCGACGCGTCCGCGTGCGCTCGTGGCGCGGCGTGCGGCAGTTTCGGAAACGGTCGTGTCTAGCATGAGTGACTCCGGGTACGGATCAGAAGGAAGCAGCAGCGGAAAGGAAGCCAGTGGAAATCCACGGCACGAACGTCACGACGATGAGTGCGACGAAGAGCGCGAGCAGGTAGCGCCACACGCGGCGGCCCACGCCGTCGGGGGAGACCTTGCCGATCGCGCAGGCCGCGTAGAACCCCACGCCGAACGGCGGTGCGAACAGCCCCATGCCCATCGCGAGGATCACGACCATCGCGTAATGCACGTCGTTGATATGGAGTGCGTGCGCGGCGGGAAAGAGCAGCGGGCCGAACAGGACGATGGCCGGAATGCCTTCGAGCACGCTGCCGAGGATCGCGAAGCAAACGATCGTCACCAGCAGGAAGCCCGCTTTGCCGCCCGGCACGCTTTGCATGATGTCGACGAGCTGGCCCGAGAAGCCGGAGCGCGTGAGCGCCCATGCCATCGACGTGGCCAGTCCGATGATGAGCAGGATCGCGCCGGAGAGCGCGGCGGCGTCCACGAGCATCCGGTACAGGCGTTTGAGCGGCACGGGCCGTCCCACCGCACGCGCGACGAGCGCGAAGACGAGGGTGTACGCGACGCCGAGCGTCGAGACTTCGGTGGCCGTTGCCACGCCCTCCACCACCGCCACGCGAATCAGGATCGGCAGCACGAGCGCGGGGAGCGCCACGACGAACGTGCGCGCGATGTGCTTGAGCGGCGCGCGCTGCGCAACGGGTGCGCCATCGCGTCGCGCGCGCAGCCAGCACACGGCGCCGATCAGCAGCGTCGCCACGACGGCAGGCATGAGGCCGCCGACGAACAACGCGCTGATCGACACGCCGCAGACCGCGCCGATGGTGATGAGCACGAGGCTGGGCGGAATCGTCTCGGTCATCGCGCCTGATGCGGCCAGCAAGGCAGCCAGCTCCTCCGGGTCGGAGCCGCGCTTGCGCATCTCGGGAAAGAGCGCGGGCGCCACCGCGGCCATGTCGGCCGCTTTTGAACCCGAGATACCGGAGACGAGAAAGATGGCGCCAAGCAGCACGAATTGCAGGCCGCCGCGCACATGGCCGAGGAGCGCGCACATGAAGTCGACCAGCGAGCGGGCAAGCCCGCTCATTTCGAGCAGCGAGCCGAGCAGCACGAACACTGGAACCGCGAGGAGCACGAGATTGGCCATGCCCTCGTCCATCCGGCTCACGACGATGCCGAGCGGGGCATGCGTGACGAGCACGAGATAGCTGACCGTGGCGATGCCGAATGCGAAGGCGATGGGCGTGCCGACCACGATCGCACCCGCGACCAGCGCGACGAAAAAGACCAGCAGATTCAGATTGCCCATGGCAAGCAACGCGGGCGCCGCGAACCAGAGCGCCGTGGCCACTGCGCCCACCGTCGCGATGGCCGCAAGCCGCGCCTTCGCGCCTTGCAGCGCGAGCACGCGCGCCACGGCCACGCAGAACATCAGCGCCGCACCCACGGGCAGCGCCAGCGCGCGCCAGCCATCGGGCATGTCGAGCGCCGGCGTCGAGATGTCCATTTGCCCGCTCGCGTGCTGTGCGGCCGGCATGACGATCATCGCGACGAACACGCATACGACGAGTGACGCGACGCTCCGCGCCCAGGCCTGCCATGCGGGCGACCAGCGCTTGACCACGGCGGTCATCTTCATGTGCTCGCCGCGCAGCAGCGCGAGCACGGCGCCGAGCATGGCGAGCCAGCTAAAGAGTGCTGAAGCGAGCTCGTCGGACCAGACGAGCGGCGCGTCGAGCGCGTAGCGCCAGATCACGCCGCACAGCAGGATCGCGACTTCGGCCACCATCAAGGCCGCCGCGGCGAACTCGATCAGATGAACGGCCGCGCGGCCGGCGGCATAGGCATGACGCGCGCCGGGAACCATGACGCGGCTCGTGCCGGGATGGCTGCCCGCCTGCGAATCGCTCTGCGCGAGGGTGTGGGAAGTTTGCATGGTTCACCCCAGCTTGCCGGAATACTTTTCCAGTAGCGCCCAGGCCTGCGGACCGAACTTCTTTTGCCAGTCGGCGTAGAAACCCGTGCTCTGCAACTGCTTGCGGAACGCGGCCTGATCCACTTCGTTGAACTTCAGGCCCGTGGCTTCGAGCTTCGCGCGCAGGTTCTGGTCCATCCGGGCCACGTCCTGGCGTTGCTTGACGCCCGCGTCGTTCACGGCATTGCGCACGATGGTCTGGAGATCGGGCGGCAAGCGGGAGAACGAGTCCTTGTTGCCGAGAAACCAGAAGCCGTCCCACATGTGATTGGTGAGCGAGCAATACTTCTGCACCTCATACAGCTTGCCCGTATAGATAATCGAAAGCGGGTTCTCCTGTCCTTCCACGATGTGCGTTTGCAAAGCGGAATAGACCTCCGCGAAATTCACGCTTGCCGGCGACGCACCGAAGTCCTTGAACATCGACGTCCACAGCGGACTCGGCGGCACGCGCAGCTTGACGCCTTGCAAGTCCTTCGGCTGTGCGATGGGCTTCGCGGCCATCGTGATCTGCCGGAAGCCACCGTTCCAGATTTTCTCGAACGCGAAGATCGACGTCGCACCAATTTGCTGGCGCACGTGCGCCCCGAGGTCGCCATCGAGCGCGGCCCACACTGTGTCGTAATTCTTGAAGGCGAAACCCATGCCGCTGATCTGCGCGGACGGAATGAAGGTGCCGAGAATTAGCGGCGAAAGCGTGAAGAAGTCCACGGCGCCCGAGCGCAGTTGCGAGAGCGTATCGGTGTCGCTGCCGAGCTGATTGTTGGGGAATATCTGGATCTCCACACGCCCCTTCGACTCGGCGAGCACGCGCGCGGCCATCTCCTTCGCGCGCACGTTCATGGGATGAGCGACCGGCAGATTGTTGGCGTAGCGCAGCGTGAACTCGGCGGCTCGTGCGGTACGAGGCACCATCGAAAGCGCGGGTGCAGCGGCGGCGAGCGTCAGTGCCTGAAGGAATGAACGTCTGGTGATGTGCTGCATGGTGTCTCCTGATGAGCCGGTCAGCCGGCTTTATATGAACACTGCATGGGGTATGCGAGAGCGACTTTCGGACCGCGCCGCGCACGGGCGTTGGTCCCGGGAAAACGTATCAGGCGAGCTGTGCGCCACCGCGTCGCCGGCAGCCTGCCGGAGGCCATTCGGCGTCGACGGTCTCGCGCAGCGGGCTGGCCTCGCCTTCGATCAGCGCCGTGCCCGAATCGCGAATATGAGGAATGCCGAGCGATTTCAGCTGGCGATAGAGCGTCGAGCGGCAGATGCCCAGATCGCGTGCCGCGACCGAGAGATTCCAGCGCGTGCTGGCGAGCGCCCGCAGGACGCGTTCGCGTTGCGCGCCGCTTCTTGCATCGCTATTTGCGTCGCGGCTGGTGTCGTGCCTGATGCGCGAGCCGGCAACCGGTTCGCGCGGCGGTTGGGGTTCGGCGCGGGCATGCGGCATCGGCGCGGCCGTATCCGGAATGCGCATCTGTAGCAGTTCCTGAGGCAGATCCGCAGCCTCGATGCGCGCATCGCGGGCGACCGCACATGCATAGCGCAACGCGGCGCGCAGTTGCCGGACATTACCCGGCCACGCGCAGGCAAGCAGGCTATTCCATGCTTCGGGCGCGATCGTCACCGCGCGCCCCGCCTCTTCATGCGCGATCTGCTCGGCTAGCGCGCGCAGGTCGCTGCGCGCCCTGAGCGGCGGCAGACGCAGCACGCCCACGGCAATCCGGTAATAGAGATCGGCGCGGAAAAGACCGGCTTCCACGAGTGCTTCGAGGCGCTGATGGGTCGCGCAGATGAGCTGGAAATCGAGCGCAACGGGCGCCAGCGCGCCGAGCGGCGTGATCTCGCGTTCGGAGAGCGCGCGCAGCAGACGCACTTGCTGTGCGGCGGGCATATCGCCGATCTCGTCGAGAAACAGCGTGCCGCCGTTGGCCTGCGCGAGCTTGCCCTTCATGCCGCCGGGCAGCGCACCGGAGAAGGCGCCGCGCGCATAGCCGAACAGTTCGCTCTCGATGAGCGTCTCGGGAATCGAAGCGCAGTTGACGGCGACGAGCGGTGCCCGACGGCGCGCTCCGTACGCGTGCAGCGCGCGGGCCAGCAACTCCTTGCCGGTGCCGGTTTCGCCGAGAATCAGTATGGGTAAGCCACAATCGATGAAGCGCTTGCCACGGGCCATGACCTCGTGCATGACGCTATCTGTCTGTACCTGCTCGCCCGTATCGTGGCGCGGGCCGTTCCCGCTCGACCAGACCTGGGCGTGGTGGGCTGCTTTGTGGGCGCTCACAGTGTCTCCGTATTTCGGGCCGGCGGCCGTGGCCGCCGGCTTTCGAGTTCTCCGCGTGCATGGCCGCCCCGGCTTGTGGCGCTCGCGTACCGCACGCTGTAGTGCTGAGAGTAGTGCGCCCCACTAATATTTTCCAATACAATAAATGTCATGCAGTAATACCTTGTGAGCATGAGTATGGAACTGCGGCATCTGCACTATTTCACGGTATTAGGCGAAACCCTGCATTTCGGGCGCGCCGCCGAACGGCTGCATATCTCGCAGCCGCCGCTCTCGCGGCAGATTGCGCTACTCGAAGAGGAGCTCGGTGTCGTGCTGCTCGACCGCACGCGCCGCACGGTCAAGCTCTCGGCGGCGGGCGAGCGGTTTCTGCAGGATGCGAGGGAAATACTCGCCTCTGTCGAGCGCGCCAAGCGCAATGCGCTCACGGCCAGTCTCGGGCACAGCGGCTCGCTTTCCGTGGGGTTCATGTTCGCAGCGGCCTATAGCGTCGTGCCGCCCATCACGCGGGCCTATACCTCGCAGTTTCCGGGCGTGGACGTGCACCTGAGCGAATCCATCCCGCGCCTGCTGATCCAGGACATCCG
This sequence comes from Paraburkholderia sp., assembly GCA_035277805.1. GTDB lineage: Bacteria > Pseudomonadota > Gammaproteobacteria > Burkholderiales > Burkholderiaceae > Paraburkholderia. Next base: position 9,226 of record DATEJU010000156.1, read on the forward strand.
CGAAAGCAACACCGATGTTGCGATCATGTATCCGCCGAGCGATCTCGAAGGACTCGGAACCCGAACCGTGTTTCGCGAGCCGCTCGTGGTCGCACTACCCGCCGATCATCCGCTTGCGCGCCGCAGCGGCGCACTGGACGCCGCCCAGTTGCGCAACGAATCCTTTCTGATTTCGCCGCGCGCGGCCGCGCCCTATATCTACGATTCGATCGTCTCGCACTGCCAGCGCTGCGGCTTTACGCCGAAGATCCGTCTCGAGACCAACTATCAGCAGACGATAGTCAACCTCGTGGGGCAAGGCATTGGCGTGGCGCTCGTGCATCGGTCGATGAAGACGGCGCGGCCGCTCGACGTGAAATTCCGCGCACTCGCCAATCCGCCGAATGTCGATGTGAACGTGACGTGGAGCGGGCTCAATCACAACCCCTGCATCCAGACCTTCGTCACGCTCGCGGAGCAACTGGGGCGCGAGCTGAAGCCCGGCGCCTGACGCGGCGCGCGACACCTGTTGCGTCCTCATGCGACACCTGTCGCGTGCGCGTCCGCCGGCCACCGAAGTTTCCCCGTGAAAAAGTCGTTGCGCAGTCCACTAATTGCGATCCGCGATACACGGCGCGGCGGCGCTTCGCCCACGACGCGCGCACCTGAAGGCCATTGGCATTGTTTTTGCATTGGAGTGCAGGCCCTACCCGGGCCCCGCACCTGGAGAAACCACCCATGCTTCCAACGATGTCCCTGCCGGGCGACCTTGCGGCACGAGCGCGAGACCCGCGCCGGAAACCGGCCACTGCTGCGCTCGTCACGCCTCCCTTCGTGCATCCGGGCCATGCCGAGGCGCCGCGCGTACTCGACGCGGCCACCCTGAACCGCACGCGCGAATTCAACCTCACATTGCCCGCCGGCACGCGCGTGGGCGCCGCGCTTCGTGCCCTGCTCGACGACCTGGGCGCCGGTGCGGGCTGCGGCCGCATCGCCGGCGGCACCTGTGCTCAGGTCCAGTACCACGTGATCACGCGCGCGGCAGACGGCCCCCGCCCCTACGTCTATGGCGCGCCGATCGTCTGTCGTGGCGAGAGCACGCTCATCGGCGCGGCCATCACCATCGGGCGCCGCGCCGACGGCGCGCGCATCCTGCATTGCCACGGCGGCTTTGTGGATGCGCACGGCCAGCACCATGGCGGCCACGTGAACCTCGACGAGACGCTTGCCTCCGGCAGGGGCCTGCGTGTGCGCCTGTGCCTGTTCGAGGGCATCCAGCTCGTCGTGTCGTCCGATGCCGAAACCGCCTACGATCTGCTCCAACCGGTCCGCTGCTCATGAACGCACCCGTCTCCCGCTCCGTTGTCGTCGAATCGGGCCACTATGGCCGTCTCGTGGTCGCGCGTCTGAAGCCCGGCGAAGATCTCGTCGAGGCGCTCGAGCAGCTATGCGCCTCGCACGCCATCGCGCGCGCGGTCGTTCGCAGCGCGCTCGGCAGCCTCGTGCAGGCGCAGCTCGCGCATGGCGGCGGCGACGCACAGCAATCGCTCGTCGTTCGCGGTCCCGGCGTCGAGATTCTCAATGTGTTCGGCGAAGTCGCGAGCGACGGCTGCACGCAAACGTCCATCAGCGGCATGGTGGCGGATACGCAAGGCCGGATGTACGCGGGCGATTTCGTTCGGGGTGCAAACCGGTCTTTCATCACCATCGAGGTCACGCTACAGGAATGGGTCGTCGAGACGCGTTCCGAAGCGGTGCTCGCCGCCCACGCTCGGCGCTGCTCGTCTGCGATATAGGCGCGAATCACGCCGGCGAATGGGGTATCGCCGGTCCAGAGAAAAGCGTTCGGGCACTCACTTCCTGAGCGGCGCCTGCAGATACGAACGCAGCCAGCCCAGTCCATCGGACGTGCCCGCCTTCGGCCGGTACTCGCAGCCGATCCAGCCGTCGTAGCCGAGCGAATCGATCACTGCGAACAGGTACGGATAATTGAGTTCGCCGATATCCGGCTCGTGCCGCTCCGGCACACCGGCAATCTGGATATGGCCGACGCCGGCGAAGTCGCGCTTGAGCTTCATCGCGAGGTCGCCTTCGACGATCTGGCAGTGGTAGCAATCGAACTGCACGCGCAGGTTCGGCGCGCCCACCTCGCGGCAGATGGCCTGCGCGTCGTCCTGGCGGTTGAGGAAGTAGCCGGGCATGTCGCGCTGATTGATCGGCTCGATCAGGATCTGGATATCGTCTGCGCGCGCGGCTTCGGCCGCCCAGGCGAGATTGCGCAGATAGGTCTCGCGGTGCCGCGCGCGATCGGCATCGGCGCCGACGAGACCCGCCATCACGTGCAGCTTGTGGTTGCCGATCGTGCGCGCATAGTCGAGCGCGGTCTCGATCGAGCGGCGGAACCCGTCCTCGCGGCCGGGCCGCGCGGCCATGCCCCGTTCGCCCGCGGCCCAGTCGCCGGGCGGCGCGTTGAAGAGCGCCTGCACGAGGCCGTTGCCGTCGAGACGCGAGCGGATTTCGGCAGCCGCGTGCTCGTAGGGAAAGAGGTACTCGACAGCGCGGAAGCCGTCGCGAGCGCAGGCAGCGAAGCGCTCGAGGAACGGGTGCTCGTTGTACATCATGCTCAGATTCGCAGCGAAGCGCGGCATGGCATCGACTCCGGTTAGAAAGCGAGGCAAGCCATTACCGCCGCGGCTTGCCGATCATCCGCGACATCGCGCGCGCCAGTTCCTGCACGACCGTATCGGCGGTCGGCCGATGCAGCAGCGCGATGTCCATGGTCTCGACCGAGGGCAGCCCGGTCTTTTGCGTGAGCACGACGTGGTCGGCCGTGACCGAGCGCAACGGCAGCAGACTGATGCCGAGCCCGTCGGCCACGGCCGCCTGGATGCCGCTCAGGCTCGAGCTGATGAAGCTCATGCGCCAGCGGCGCCCGAGCCCTTCGATCGCGTTCGTCATGTCGTCGCGATAGAGGCCGCGCGGCGGGAACGCGACCAGCGGTATCGGGTCGAGCTGAAACGAGGGATTCTTCGCGCTGTCGATCCAGCGCAGTTGCTCGGGCCAGCTGGCCACCGCCTCGCGGCTGTTGCGCCGGTGCTTCACGAGCGCGAGGTCGAGGTCGCCGCGGTCGTAGCTGCTGGCGATGTCGCGGCTCAAGCCGCTCGTAACCTCGAGCTTCACCTGCGGATGCTTGCGAGTGAACGCCGCAAGCATATGGGTCGTCGCTCCGCCCACGAAATCCTCCGGCACGCCCAGGCGCACGGTCAAACCCACCGTCGCGCCCGCCAACGATTCGAGCATCTCGTCGTTGAGCGCCAGCATGCGCCGCGCGTAGGCCAGCAGTGTCTCGCCCGCATCGGTCGGACGCACGTCGCGGGCGCCGCGCTCGAGCAGCTTGTGCCCCGCCATGTCCTCCAGACGCTTCACTTTCTGGCTCACCGTCGACTGCGTCGAATGGAGCCGCGCCGACGCCGCCGTGAACGTGCCGCAATCCGCCACCATGACGATCGCTTTGAGCAGATCCAGATCGAACAGCGGCCGATGCCCTCTTGCGTTGCTTTTCATCGGACTATTTGATTTTCGAATGAGATATCGCTCACGATCATATTCGATTTCTCACTGCCATGCATTCGAACATTTAATTTTCGAATGGTGGGCGCAATCGTGCTCGCACTGGCAAACTGGCGAGGCATGACGCTCGCCGCGGCTTTCCCGGACGCGCCGCTCGCTTTCACTTCCATTAACACGGGCCTCGCCGCGCTGCTCGCCAATGCGCTGGCGTTCGTCCTCATCAGCGCCGCGCAACGCGCGCCGCGAGGCCCCATGGTCACTACCGTGGAATCGGCATGAACCCTGCTACCCGCCCTCTCCTGCTTTCCAACGTTCGCCTGCCCGATGGTCGCTATGACAAGACGGTGTCCGTCTCGGTCGTCGGCGGACGCATCGAGGCGATCGGTCCGAACGTGGCGACGCCACCCGATGCACAGGCCGAAGACGGCGGCGGCGCGCTGCTGCTGCCCGGCTTCGTCGAAGGGCACACGCACCTCGACAAGACCCACTGGGGCCGCGACTGGTATCGCAACGAAGTCGGCCCGAATCTCACCGACCGCATCGCGAACGAACGCGAATTTCGCAAAGCCTCCGGGCACGATGCCGGTGTGCAATCGCTCGCGCTGTCACACGCGTTCCTCGCGGCCGGCACGACGCGCCTGCGTACCCACGTCGACATCGACACCGACGCGGGCTTGCGCTACCTCGAAGGCGTGCTCGACACGCGCGACACGCTGGCCGATGTGCTCGATATGCAAATCGTCGCCTTTCCGCAATCGGGCATGCTGATCCGCCCCGGCACCGACGCGCTGCTCGGCGACGCGCTCGCCGCCGGCGCCGATGTACTCGGCGCGCTCGACCCTGCCTTGATCGACGGCGATCCGGCGGGCTCGCTGAACGCCACCTTCGCGCTGGCGGAGCGCCATGGCAAACCCATCGACATCCATCTGCACGAGCCCGGTGAGGTGGGCGCGTTCACGCTGAAGCTGCTGCTCGATCGCGTCGAGGCGATGGGCATGCAGGGACGGGTCGTGGTGAGCCACGCATTCTGCCTTGGCGCGTTGCCCGAACCCACCGCGCTGCTCGAACGCGTTGCGCGTCTGCGCGTGGCGCTGCTGACGAGCGCCCCGCCCTCGCGCCCCGTCCCGCCGCTCAAGCGTTGCCGCGAGCTGAGCATCACGATCTTCGGCGGCAATGACGGCATACGCGATACGTGGACGCCCTACGGCGTGCCGGACATGCTTGAGCGCGCGATGCTGATTGGCATGCGCTACGACCTGCGACGCGACGACGATCTGGCGGTCGCGTTCGATTGCGTGAGCGCAGCGGCTGCGAGCGGCTGTGGTTTCGCCGATTACGGCCTGCACGCCGGCGCGCGCGCCGACCTCGTGCTGGTGGACGCCGAAACGCTCGCGCATGCGGTGGTCGCACGGCCGCCGCGCAAGCTGGTGATCGCGAACGGACACATCGTCGCGCGCAACGGCGCACTCACCGACGCCGTGTAACTTGCCGGCCATCTTACGAACAAACACACGAAGAAGCGCACGGAAGAACCCACGAAAAAGGACTGATATGGACAATCGGGAACACGTAGACGTGCTGATCGTGCACGGCTGCGTGATGACGATCGACCCCGCGCGCCGCGTGATCGACGACGGCGCGGTGGCGGTCAAGGGCGAGCGCATCGTCGCGATCGGCAAGACCGCCGAGCTTTGCGCGAGGTATTCAGCGGAGCGGACAATCAATGCGCGCCGCAAGGCCGTGCTGCCGGGCTTCATCGACGCGCACGCGCATGCGGGCCACGCGATGCTGCGCACCATCGGCGGCGCCGATGGCGACGCATGGACCGATGCCTGCGAGGCGATCTATACGCAGGCATCCGACGAGGCGTTCTGGGAGATGGAGTCGCATCTCGCGGCACTCGAACGCCTGAAGGCCGGCGTGACGACGGGCGTCTCGCTGCTCGGCGGTGGCGATTCGATCATGCGCGCGGACGATCCGGTCTACGCGCGGCGCCATTGCGACGCCGTGGTCAAGACAGGTACCCGTTCGATGGTCGCGGTCGGTCCTTCGCGGCCGCCCTCGCCGCGCGCCTATACCCGGCACGGCCCAAACGGCAGCGCAACGCGCGACGTCGATTTCGATCAGATGTACGAAGTATGCAAAGAGATCATCGACACCTGCCACGGCGACGCCAACGGCCGCATCCATATCGCACTGACGTTGCCCGTTTTTGCGCCGCAGCACTACCCGGCGCAGATGCAATGGGAGGCGCTCGCGCGCACCGAGGCGGCGCGCTACATGGCGCTCGCGCAGGCACGCGGGCTCGCCTTCACGCAGGACGGCCATCGCGCCGGCACGCTGGAGTTCGCGCACCGCGAGCTGGGGCTGATGAACGCGAAGTCGTTCATGTCGCATGCCATCGACCTCACCGATGCGGACATTGCGGCATGCGTGGAATCGGGCGCCTCGATCGTGCACAATCCGAGCGCGATCATGTCGATCATCGGGCGTTGCCCCGTGCCGGAGCTGATCGATGCGGGCGTCAACGTTGCGATCGGCTCGGATGCCGCCGCGCCGGACCGCGGCTACGACATGTTCCGCCACATGTGGCAGTGCATGCATTACCACCGCCGGCACTTCCGCGATCCGGACGTGCTGCCGCACGGCAAGGTGCTGGAAATGGTCACGATCGACGCCGCCAGGGCGTTATCGCTCGATGGGGAAATCGGTTCGCTCGAAGTGGGCAAGCTGGCCGACATCATTCTCGTCGACCTGTTCAAGCCGCATCTGATGCCGATGAACATGCCCGTCTATCGCGTCACGTGCTTCGCGAATGCCGCGGACGTGTGCATGACGATGGTGGGCGGCCGGATCCTGATGGAGGACTACCGCGTGTTGTCGGTCAACGAAGTGGAGATTCTGGAGCGTGTCCAGGCCGCTGCGGAGCACACGCTCGAGCGCAGCGGCCTGCGTCACCTGCTGGAGATGCCGGCGACGCTGTGGCGGGGTAGCCGCTATTAAGCCTTGCGCGTCGGCTGTTGGCCGAGCGTGAGCTTCACCGTGCGGTTCACATCCTTGTACAGCAGGTAACGGAAGCGCGACGGGCCGCCCGCATAGCAGGCTTGCGGGCAGAACGCGCGCAGCCACATGAAGTCGCCGGCTTCGACTTCCACCCAGTCCTGGTTCAGGCGGTAGACGGCCTTGCCTTCGAGCACATAGAGGCCGTGCTCCATCACGTGCGTTTCCGCGAACGGAATCACGCCGCCCGGCTCGAACGTCACGATGTTCACGTGCATGTCGTGGCGCATGTCGCTCATGTCGACGAAGCGCGTCGTCACCCAGCGGCCTTCGGTGCCGGGCATGGGGATCGGCTCGATGTCGCGCTCGTTCGTCACGAAGGCTTCGGGCATCGGCACGCCGTCGACGGCTTCGTAGTGCTTGCGCAGCCAGTGGAAGCTTGCGAGCTTGCCGCTGCGGTTGTGCAGCGTCCAGTTCGTGCGCGGCGGAATGAATGCGTAGCCGCCCGGCACGAGCTTGTGCTCGACACCGTTGAGCTTGAGCTCGAGCTCGCCGTCGACCACGAAGATCACGCCTTCAGCGAGATCGTCGAGTTCGGGACGGTCGCTGCCGCCGCCAGGGCTCACTTCCATGATGTACTGCGAGAACGTTTCGGCGAAGCCGGTCAGCGGACGCGCGAGCACCCACAGGCGGGTCTTGTCCCAGAACGGCAGGTAGCTCGTGACGATGTCGCGAATCACGCCTTTCGGGATGACCGCATACGCTTCGGTGAACATTGCGCGATCGGTCAGCAATTCCGTTTGAGCCGGATGGCCGCCTTTCGGTGCGTAGTAAGGACTGGATGACATGCTCTATGCTCCGTGAGGATTTGATGTCACAACTTCAAGGACGAGGCCGCGCGCGGACCAACACGCGCGGGAGCGCTCGGGATAGTTAGCCGCGTTGGCCAGGTGCTGCCCGCGTGGGTTCGAAGCTCATGCGGGCGGTGTCGCCCCAGAATTGCCCGCGCCGGACGATGACGCGTTCGGCGGGCGCGGCTGCAACGGCGGCGGCTGCGTTCGGTGCCTTGAGGATAACGAACGATGCCTCGTTGCCCGGTTTCAGGCCGTAATCACGCTTGCCGAGCACGGCCGCGCCGGCTTCGGTTGCCATGTCGAGCGCAACCAGCAGCGCTTCGTCGGTATAGAAGCCCGAGCGATAGCCGAGCAGCATGGCGCGCTGCAGCATGTCGCCGTTGCCGTACGGCCACCAGGCGTCCTGAATGTTGTCGTTGCCGCTGAACACGCGCACGCCGGCCGCGCGCAGCGGGAGAATCGGCGGAAAGGCGCGGTCGCCGGGGGCGTTCGTCATGATCGACACGCCCGCCGCGGCGAGCGCGTCGGCAATGCGCGCGACTTTGTCTGGCACTACATCGCCAAGCGCGTAGGCATGGCTCACCGACACCCTGCCCTCAAGGCCGGTTGCGCGAGTGCGTGCCGCGATGCGATGCAGTTGCTCGATGCCTTGCTCGCCGGGTTCGTGCAGGTGAATGTCGATCTTCACGCCGCGCTTTTGCGCAATGCCGAAGACGATATCGAGCTGGCCCTCGGCGTCGCCGTCGAGCGTGGTCGGGTCGATGCCGCCCACGACGTCGACGCCTTCGCGCGCGGCGGCGTCGAGCACGTCAGCGGTGCCCGGGCACGACACGACGCCGGCCTGCGGAAAGGCAACGAGTTCGATGTCCACGATGCCGCGCCATTTTTCGCGCGCTTCCATCACGGCGTGAAGATGGGTCAGGCCAGTTGTGGCGTCCACGTCCACATGGCTTCGCATGGCCATGGTGCCGAACGAGGCCACCTGGCGGATCAGCGCGTCGGCGCGCTGCGCAATGGGCGCCGCGCTCGCCAGCGCCGCTTTTTCGTCGGCGAGGCGCTCGCGCAGCGTCGCGGCGACGCGATGGGGACGCCAGCCGTCGCCGACGAAGCTTTTGTCGAGGTGGATGTGGCCGTCGACGAAGCCCGGCAGTACGAGGTGCCCCTTGAGGTCGACGACTTCGGCGCCGCCGGTTTCGGGGCGTTCCGAGCCGAGGCTGACAAAGCGTCCGTCGCGTACGGTGAGATTCAGGGTCTGGCCGTCGGCGCCCACGGCGTTGACGAATACGCGATCGAACATGACTGTGCCTCAGCGAATCAGGAACCACTCAACGCGTCCCGATCTGCGTTGCGTTCGCCGCGCTGCGTGGCCCTATGGGGGGATAGATGTCGACACCATATCGGACCCCGGCGTTATCGACAAATTAAATGTTGGAATGCTCGTCATTCGTTTTCTCGATAGGTCGTCCGATGGTTCGCTACAGGCCCAGCGCGCGCCCGTCGCTGCGCGGATCGTAGGCGCCCGTCATGTGCCCGTTCGCCTCGATGCGGATGGCTCCGGGGTGGCCGGCATGGCGATGTCGACCGGCGGGTCGTCGTCGCGAACGCATACATGGTTGATCAGCAGGTCAACATGCATGATGTGGTCTCCTTACGTAATGGGTCGGCGGGGAGGATGCGCGCTCACGTTCCGGCGCGTCGCGCGTGCGCTGCGGGCCTGCCCGGTGGCGGCCCGGTGGCGGCCCGCGGCGGCTTGCGCGGTAAACACAGATTAGGCGTGCGGCCTTCAGCCTGGCATCGGGATCGGCTGGTTTTCGTCCAGGGATTTTCCGAGACGCACCGCACAAAGTGCCCGAGGCGCGCTTAAGGCGAATGCGGCTCAGCTATCCGTGCCGGCGACGATTAGCCCGTGCTGGATCGCGAAGTGTCCATGCCGCAGCCGTCGTCGGCGATCGCCACGTGGCAGTGATCGTCGTGCGCGTCGAGCTCGACGACGACGCGCGAGGCCCGCCCGTGGCGGCTCGCATTGGTGAGCGACTCCTGGACGATGCGGAAGATCGTCGTGCAGCGCTCCGGATCGAGCTCGCCGAGCCGCGCCTCCGATATGTTCAGACGCAAATCGCACGGCAGAGCGTTGCGCTGCGTGAACGATTCCGCCAACCATTCGAGCGCGGCGTGGAGCCCCAGCTCGTCCAGCACCGGCGGCCGCAGATCGGACGCGATGCGGTGCACGGCGTCCATCGTGGTGTCTACCAGCGCCTTGAGCATCCCGATGTGATCGATCTGCCCGAAGGTCAACGCGCGCGCCTGCGTTTCCAGGTAGTTCAGGCCGAGCCGCAGCCCGCTCAGCAACTGGCCGGGTTCGTCGTGCAACTCGCGCGAAATACGCGCGCGCTCGCTTTCGCGCACCGACTGAAGCCAGGCGGAGAGCTGGCGCAACTGGGAGCGCGAATCGCGCAACTCCGTTTCCATGCACTTGAGGTCGGTGATGTCGCGCGAGATGCCCACCGTGCCGACGATGCTGCCGTCCGCGCCACGCACCGGCATCTTGACGGTATCGAACCAGAGCAGCTTGCCGTTGGGGCCCGGACGCCTTTCCTCGTAGCGCCGGCGCTTGCCGCCTCTTAACGTCCAGTTCGATGCCGATTTGATGCCGCCTTGATGTCTTGAGGCAGGGCACGTCCGCATCGTCGCCGGGCACCTCGCCGGCGAATCCCGATATGCAGCCTCTACAGCCTGATGGCTGTAATTTGCATTTACAGTCTATGGACTGTATTTTGAATTTACAGGCTTAAGATTGTATTTCGCATTTACAGGCTATAAACTGTGGGTTGTCCTTTGCCACGTCATCGCAGCAGGAGCCTCGCGTGGACTATTCGCTCAAGACCGTCAGCCAGCTGCGCCCCATGCTGCTGGGCTTCCGCAAGCAAGCCGGCCTCACCCAGGAAAAGGTCGCGCAGCGCCTCGGCATCTCCCAGCAAAGCTATGCCGCCTTCGAAGCGCACCCCGAATCCGCGAGCGTCGACCGGCTCTTTCGCGTTCTGCGGCTGTTCGCGGTCGAAATGCGCCTGTCCGCCGCGGCTTCTCCCCCTGTGAACGCCGCGCGCGGCAACCCGGCCAGGAAAGCGGCAGCGCCGGCTGCACCTGCAAAGCGCAAAGTCTCCGAACCCCGCTCCGCAGCGCTCAAGACACGCGGCGCTCCGGCTAGCCCGCCGAAGCGCAAGGCGGTGCCCGCGCTCGCCACGCGCAGCGCCGCCGCGAAAAAGCGTGCCGCGCCCAACGCTGTACTCAAAGCAGCACCCGCCACAGCACCCACGCGCGACGCAAAACGCGCTGGCGCGTCCGCCGCGCGCAAGAGCACGGTGCCAAAGACCCGCGCGAAGCCGCGCAAGCGGGAGGACTGGTAATGGCGCGCACCCGCCAGACGAACCGGCTCGACTTGTGGATGAACGGTTTGCCCGTTGGCTACTGGGAGATCACGCGAGGCGTGGAGCGTCTCGCATATTTCGAAAGCTGGACGGACGATGAGCAAGGCCGCCCGCTCTCGCTTTCGCTGCCTTTCACGCCCGGCAATCAGCCGTTGCGCGGTGCAGTCGTCGCCGATTACTTCGACAACCTGCTGCCCGACAGCGAGCGCATCCGGCGTCGCATCGCGGCCCGTTATCGCACGGGCGGCATCACGCCGTTCGAGCTCCTCGCCGTGCTCGGGCGCGACTGCGTGGGTGCGCTGCAGCTCCTGCCGGCAGGCGAGACGCCGGTCGGACTCGAAAGCATCGAAGGCAAGCCGCTATCCGAAGCCGCCATTGCGCGGCTGTTGCGCGACACCACCTCCGCGCCGCCGTTTGCCGAGCACGAACCCGTGGACGACCTGCGCCTCTCGATTGCCGGTGCGCAGGAAAAGACCGCCCTGCTCTGGCACCGCGGGCGCTGGCTGCTGCCTCTCGGCAGCACGCCCACCACGCACATCCTGAAGCTGCCGCTCGGGCTCGTCGGCAACATGCGCGCCGACATGCGCACTTCGGTCGAAAACGAATGGCTCTGCGCGAAGATCGTCGCCGCTTTCGGGCTGCCGATCGCGTCCTGCGAGATCGCCCATTTCGAAGACACCAAGGCGCTCGTGGTGGAGCGCTTCGACCGGCGCATGGCGCGCAACGGCCGCTGGATCGTGCGTCTGCCGCAAGAGGACCTGTGCCAGGCCACCGGTACGTCGGGCCTGCACAAGTATGAAGCCGACGGCGGACCCGGTATCGAAGGCGTCATGGCGGTGCTCGGGGGTTCCTCGCGCGCAGCGGACGACCGGCGCCATTTTTTCCTGGCGCAACTGGTGTTCTGGCTGCTCGCCGCCACCGACGGTCACGCCAAGAACTTCAGCATCGCGCATCTGCCTGGCAGCCGCTACGTCGCCACGCCGCTCTACGACGTGCTCTCGGCGCATCCGATCATCGGGCGCGGGCGCAATCAGCTACCGGCGCAGCGCGCGAGCCTCGCGATGGCGGTACGCGGGCGCAATGCGCACTACCGCATCGCGCAGATCCTGCCGCGGCACTGGATCGCGCAAGGGCAGCGCGTGGGCTTTTCCATCGAGCAGGTCGAGGCCATGATGGGGACGATGGCCGGGGAAACCGAACGGGTGATCGGTAAAGTCGCTGCGCAACTTCCCGGCGATTTTCCGCTCGATGTGGCCGAGGCGATCTTCGCGGGCATGCGCAGACTAGCCAGGGTTCTGGCGGCTGCTTGAGCCGAAATTGAGCCGAAATTGAGCCGGGATCGGGCCAATGCCGGCAACGCGCGCGCTGCGCGTTGCCGATCGAGTTAGCGCGAGTGAGCATGGATACGCAAGATCAATCGTGTGCCATCGCGCGTTCGATGCTCATCTGCGTGGGCATCATGTTGACGTTCGCGTTGTGCATGACCCACAGCGAAAGCCCCACGATCACCGCAATCAGGAACGCCGTGCACACGAAGATGCCGGTGTTCGCGCGCTGGCTGCGCGAGGCGCCGATATGCAGGAAATACACGAGCTGCACGACGAGCTGAGCGACGCACAGCACGACGATGGCCGCAAGCCCTGCCTCGGGCGGCACCACATCCAGCATCACCACGCCGAACGACGCGAGCGTGAGCACGAGCGAGAGGATCGTGCCGATCATGTAGCTCCTGAAACTGCCGTGCGAGTTGTCGTGATTGCTGTCGCGGCTGCTCGAATGCGTAACGTTGGTTGAACTCACAGCATGCCTCGCAGATAAACAAAGGTGAAAACGCAGATCCACACGAGATCCAGGAAGTGCCAGAACAGGCTCAGGCACGCGAGACGGCGGCGGATCGCGCCGGTGAGGCCAAACTTCCAGGTCTGATGCATCATGATCGCGATCCACAGCAGGCCGGCAGTGACATGCAGGCCGTGCGTGCCGACCAATGTGAAGTACGCCGAAAGATACGCGCTCGTATGCGGACCCGCGCCGTCGGCAATGAGTTTTGCGAACTCGTTCACCTCCATGCCGACAAAGCCCGCGCCGAACGCGAACGTGATCGCGAGCCACGCGATGACCTGCGCGCGACGCTCTGCATGCAGGCCCAGCATCGCCATGCCGAACGTGACGCTGCTCGCGAGCAGCAGCAGCGTCTCGCCGAGCACGTAAGGCAGCTCGAAGAGCTGTTTCGCGCCGGGGCCGCCCGCCGTGGCATTCGCAAGCACGCCGAAGGTGGCGAAGAGCGTCGCGAAGATGAGGCAGTCGCTCATCAGGTAGATCCAGAACCCCAGCGTGGTCTTGGTGCCGTCGTCGTGACCGTGACCGTGATCGTGGCCGTGCCCATGAGCGTGAGTGGTAGCAGCGTGAGCCATGGTTCAAGCCATCTCCTTGAGTTGTTCAACTTGCCCGGGTTGTTCGAAACGCTTTGCGATACCGAGCTGCTTGAAGCGTGCGTTTTCGATGCGCGCCACCTCGGCGGCCGGCACCCAGTAATCGACGTCCTGGTCGTAGCTGCGCACGATGAATGTGGCGATCATGCCGACGAGCCCCACCGCCGCGAACAGCCACATGTGCCACACAATGGCAAAGCCGAACAGCAGACTGAATGCAGCGATGACGAAGCCCGCGCCCGTATTGCGCGGCATGTGGATGTCTTCGTAGGCGCGCGGCTGCACGTACGCGCGGCCCGCTTCCTTGTTGTCCCAGTGCTGCTCCATCGAGGTGATCTCCGGCAGCACCGCGAAGTTGTAGAACGGCGCGGGCGAGGCCGTCGACCATTCGAGGCTGCGGCCGTCCCACGGGTCGCCGGTGACGTCGCGTAGCGCCTCGCGCTCGCGAATGCTCACGTAGAGCTGCACGATAAAGGCGAGGATGCCGAGGCCCACGAACACCGCGCCCACGAGCGCCACCACGAGCCACGGATGCCATCCGGGCACCGCGTAGTGATTCATGCGGCGCGTCATGCCCTCGAAGCCGAGAATGTAGAGCGGCGTGAATGCAAGCCAGTAACCAATCAGCCAGCACCAGAACGACACCTTGCCCCAGAACTCGTTGAGCGTGAAGCCGAACACCTT
>DATEJU010000157.1:0-9660 GCA_035277805.1 Paraburkholderia sp.
AGGCTGTTCTTTATCGACGAGCGCTTTCAAAAGCTTCGCCACGGCGAGCGGCTGCAAATCCTCATTCGATTCGATCAGCACGGCGCGATCCGCGCCGATCGCCAGCGCCGTGCGCAGCGTTTCCTGCGCCTGCGCGACACCCTGCGCCTGCGCGACACCCTGCGCCTGCGCGACACCCTGCGCCTGCGCGACACCCTGCGCCTGCGCGACACCGGCGGACACGGCGATGACTTCCGTCGCCACACCCGCCTCCTTCAGACGAACCGCCTCTTCCACGGCGATTTCATCGAACGGGTTCATCGACATCTTCACGGTGGCGATATCGACGCCCGTGCCATCCGACTTCACACGAACCTTGACGTTGTAATCGACAACCCGCTTAACCGGCACCACGATCTTCACTTTTGTCCCCTTCGCCATTTCATACGTGCTACTCGAGAACGCATTACACGTGGGATCGCGGTAAACGACAACTATCGATTAACTCTGCCCGTCATAGCCCACACCTATTGGTCGGCGAACAGGACTCGGGGTCATAACGGTCCGGACAGCGTCCACGAGTGCATTTGCACACTTCGCGTGCGTGCATCTGCGCGGCTAATTGCGTCGCGCGAACTTCGGCCCCCTGAATCGCGCCATCGCCTGCGCGCCTCACTCACGCAACGCGCGCCGCAATATCTTGCCCGTCACCGTCTTCGGCAGCTCGTCGATGATCGCGACGATACGCGGGTACTTGTATGCCGCCATGCGCTCCTTGCAATACGCGACGAGTTCCTCGGCCGTAACACTCGTCTGCGGCTTGAGGCTCACCACGGCCTTCACCGTCTCGCCGCGATAGCTGTCCGGCACGCCCACCACGGCGGCCTCGCGCACGGCGGGATGCGTGTACAGCACGTCTTCCACTTCGCGCGGCCAGACCTTGTAGCCGCCCGCATTGATCATGTCCTTCTTGCGGTCGACGAGATAAAACCAGCCGCTGGCGTCCATGAAGCCCACGTCGCCGGTGCGAAAGTAGCCGTCGACGATTGCCTTCGCGCTCTCCTGCGGCTTGTTCCAGTAGCCCGGCACGATCATCGGCCCACGCGAGATGATCTCACCCACTTCGCCTGGCGGCAGCGGCCGCCCTTCATCGTCGCCGATATACGACTCCACGTTGAAGGCCGGCACGCCGATAGAGAGCGTGCCCGACGCGGGATCGACCGGCGCGTTGCGGCCCACGGGCACCAGGTGCGTCGGCGAACTTGTTTCGGTGAGCCCGTAGCCGTTGTGAATATAGTGGCCGAAGCGCGCGCGGAATGCTTCGATCACGCTGGGCGGAATGGGCGCGCCGCCCGAATAGATACGGCGCAGCGAGGCAAAATGCTTGCGCGTTGCTTGCGGATGATTCATCAGCGCAATGAAAGCCGTGATCGCGCCGATCGTGAATTCGGGCTTGTGCTCCGCAATCGCATCGAGCATCACACCGGGCTCGAAGCGGAACGCGAGCACGAGCGGCGCCGCACAAATAAACGCGGCGGCCACATGGCCCACCAGACCGGTGATGTGAAAGAGCGGTGCGAGGCCAAGGATCGGCGCGCCCTCGCGCAAGCCGATCCAGTCGCGATACACCTGCGCATTGAACGCGACGTTGTCATGCGTGTTCATCGCGCCCTTGGGCACGCCTGTGGTGCCCGAGGTGTAGACGAGCATCGCCACGTCGCTCCCATGCAATGCGACGACAGGTGGCCTGCGCGACCGATACGCGGCGATCACGGCGCCGAGGTCTTCGGCGTCGGGCCGCTGCGCCGTTGCCGCCGCTTCGTTCGAACGCACCATGCCAGCGAAAAGCCGTTCGTCATCGCGGCTCTGATAGTCGAGCGCCGAGGTGGTCATCACCATCGGCTTGACGCTCGCCTCGCCATGCGCGGCGCGTTCGGTTTCCATGCTCGCCTCTTCGGCAAGCAACGGCCGCACCACGTCCTCAAGCAGCGACGCGTGGCAGACCAGCACGCGCGCGCCGGAATCGGCGAGCAGCACACGCAACTCGCGCGCACGGTTCATCGGATTGATGGGCACCGCAATCGCGCCGATCTTCCATGCCGCCACGAGCGCAATCGCGAACTGCGGCACGTTCTGCAGATAAATCGCGATGCGGTCGTTGCGCGCGCATCCACGTTCGAGCCATGCGCAGGCGAGCGCATCGGACTGGGCGTCGAGTTCGGCATAGGTGAGCGCGCCGTCGAAGTAGCACAACGCCGTGCGCTGCGGGGCGCGCGCGACGGCGGCGCGAAACAGGCTCAGTGCATCGACATAGTCCCGCGAGATCGTTGCCGTATGGCCGGGCGCATAGTGCGCCAGCCACGGCTTGCTTTCATAGGGCGTCATGTGCGCTCCGGCTGGATAGGCATCGGCACGCGGCTAAAGCGCTGGGCGCCGCGCAGAGGTCCGATTGCAAGAAATACGGACGATGCTACGCCAGGTTGGCCTCCACCCGATTCGCCGGTGTGCCGCGGCGCTCAAAAAAATCGCACGAGCGTACCAAAAAGTCAACCGGGAGAAACTGCAATCCAGCCCTCGGACGCACGCTCGTAAGATGGTCGGACGGCCTTTGAATACCGGTGAATCCGCGAGACATCCCATGAACGAACGCGAGCATCTGGACCCCCTGCAGCGCCGCTGGGCTCAGGCGTAGCCCGCGCACGCGCCGCAGGAGAGCGCGAGACGGCGTTTCGTCGATACGCGGCGAAACGATCAGCAATACTGAATTTAATCAGGAACAGGCATGAGCACAGGCAGTACCGATAGCGCCACATTGGTCGACATCGCAATCTCGGAAGGCGTCGCCGACGTGCGTCTGAACCGCGCGGAGAAAATGAACGCGCTGAGTCCCGCCATGTTCGACGCGCTGCTCGCGGCGGGAGAGAGGCTCGCTAACGAAGCCGACCTGCGCGCGGTCGTGCTTTCGGGCAACGGCAAGGGCTTCTGCGCGGGCCTCGATCTGGAAAGCATGGGCGCGCTTGCGCAGACGGCCCGCAAGAAACCGCTAGCGGAACGCACGCATGGCATCAGCAACGACTTCCAGTTCATCTGCACGCTATGGCGGGAGCTGCCGGTGCCCGTGATTGCAGCGGTGCACGGCGTGGCCTTCGGCGGCGGCCTGCAACTCGCGCTGGGCGCCGACATGCGCTACGTGACGCCCGATGCGCGCCTTTCGGTGATGGAGATGAAATGGGGCCTCGTGCCCGACATGGGCGGCGTGGTGCTCACGCGCGACCTCGTGCGCGACGATCGACTGCGCGAATTGATCTACACCGCGCGCATCGTCTCGGGCGCGGAGGCCGTCGAGCTCGGCCTCGCGACACGCGTAGCCGACGACCCGCTCGCACTCGCACGCGCCACCGCGCATGAAATCGCGCAGAGGAGCCCCGACGCGATTCGCGCCGCCAAGCGCCTGCTCCAGGTCGCCTCGCGCGGCGACGCGGCGGCCACGTTGATCGCCGAATCCGTGGAGCAGGAAGCGTTGATCGGCGGCGCGAACCAGCGCGAAGCCGTCGCGGCGAACCTGGAAAAGCGCGCGCCGCGTTTCGTGCCGGCGGCGCCGCGTGCGAGGCGTTGAGGCGCTTTTGTCCTTCAGCCGCGCGGGCCCTCTTATACACCACCTACGCGGCCTTCACCTCTTCGCTCGTGGGCAGGGCGCTGCGATCCGACTCCGGCACCACGTTCACGGGCCGGTGGATATCGTGCGTGACGAAGCCCTGCTCGCGACTCGGCACCGCGAACCACTCCGGATGCGCAAACGACGCGCGGATGTCCTCGAGCCCGCTCGTCCAGTGCTCCTGCATCGTGTCGACGCTGAACTCATAGTCCTTGTAGTGGCCTTCATACGGCTTGTTCTTGTAGATCAGATGCACCACGTTGATCGAAGAACCGTCGGCCACGCACTCGGCGAGCCTGAAAAGCGGATCGCTGCCGCGCGCCTCGGCGGGCACGTGCTCCAGCAACTCCTTGATGAAACGCGCGTGCTTTTGCCGGTCGGCCAGCATGTTGGTGATGGCGCGCGTGCGGCTCGAATACTGAATGTCCTTGGCACGCTCGGCCACGTCCATGAAGTCGGCGGGCACGTTGCCGTTGGCGCTCCATAGATCGACCTGGAAAACCAGCGTGTCCTTGTGGTCCGCATCGCGCAGCACTTCCGTGAGCGGTGTATTCGAAACGAGTCCGCCATCCCAGTAGTACTCGCCTTCGATCTCCACCGCCGGAAAGCCCGGCGGCAACGCGCCCGACGCCATGAAGTGCTCGGGTTCGAGGCGCATCTTCGTGTTGTCGAAGTAGACGAGATTGCCGCTGCGCACGTTCACCGCACCCACCGAGACGCGGATCGGGCCGTCGTTGATGCGGTCGAAATCGGCGAAACGTTGCAGCGTCGCCTTCAGGGCGGCCGTATCGTAGTAGCTCACCGCGCTCGGCAGGCTCTTGTGCCAGCCTGCCATCGGCAGCGGCACGCGCGGCGCGAAGAAGCCAGGCTGCCCCTCGGTGAGCGCGCGGCCCGCGGCCCACATGCTGGCCCAGCGGCGCGCGAGGTTGTGGTGGCCGAAAAGCGGCAACGCGAGCGAGCCGAGATTGCCGAGCCAGTCGAGCGGATGGCAAATCGACTCCCAGAAGCCGCGCAGCGCTTGAACGCGCCGCCCCGGCTCGTTGCCCGCGATGATCGCCGTGTTGAGCGCGCCGATCGACACGCCCGCGATCCGGTGCGGCTCGACACCCGCCTGCGCGAGCCCCTCGAACACGCCGGACTGGTAGGACCCGAGCGCGCCGCCGCCTTGCAGGACGAGCGCGATTTCGTCGTAGCGCGGCAGCTCGATCGGCTTGTGCGCATGGCGGACGGCTGTATTGCTGCTGCGCATACGTGCTCCCTCCGCGCTTAGTGCATCGACCAGCCGTGCGTGACCAGCACCGACTGGCCCGTCAAGGCGTTCGATCCGAAGCCCGCAAGGAAGGCGACCGTGTTGGCGACGTCGTCGAGCGAGGTAAACTCGCCATCGACGGTGTCCTTGAGCATCACGTTCTTGATGACGTCCGCTTCCGAAATGCCCAGCGCCTTCGCCTGCTCGGGAATCTGCTTGTCGACGAGCGGCGTGCGCACGAAGCCCGGGCACACGACGTTCGCGCGCACGCCGCGCGGCCCGCCCTCCTTCGCGACCACGCGCGCGAGGCCCAGCAGGCCGTGCTTCGCGGTCACATAGGCGGCCTTGAGCTTCGAGGCCTCGTGCGAATGCACCGAGCCCATATAAACGATCGAGCCGCCCTTGCCGCTGCCGTACATGTGCTTGAGCACGGCCTTGGTGGTCAGAAACGCACCGTCCAGGTGGATCGCAAGCATCTTCTTCCAGTCGGAGAACGCGAACTCGTCCACGGGGCTGATGATCTGGATGCCGGCGTTGGACACCAGCACGTCGATGCCGCCGAACACCTTCACGGCTTCTTCGATGCCCGCGTTCACGGCTTCCTCGTTGGTGACGTCCATGGCCACGGCCAGCGCCTTGCCGCCCGCCGCCACGATGCTGTCGGCCACCTTGCCCGCTGCCGCGAGGTTCAGGTCGGCGATCACGACCGCTGCGCCCTGATTCGCGAAGTTACGCGCGCAATGCTCGCCAATGCCGCTCGCCGCGCCGGTAATCACAGCCACCTTGTTCTTCAAAGACATGAGTAATCCTTACGAATGAAACCTGAATCAGACGAGTTCCACTTGTTCCACTTGTTCCGTCTGGTCCGCCGCGCCGGCGCCCCGGCGGGCCGGGGTTTGAGCGAGATAGTCGAAAACGACTTCGCCGATATCGAGCGTGAGGTCGGCGATCACATGGCGCGCGCCCACCACGCGGCGTACCGGCAAATCCGCCACCGGCGCGAGCGCATGCGGATGCAGCTCGAGGGCGGCCGGACCGCTCCATGCGCCGTGCACCGTCACATCGCGCAGATAGAAGCGCACCAGCTCGCACACGCGCGCCGTGCCGTCCACGTGCGGAAGCACCTTGAGCAGATAGTTGGGGGTGTCGGCGAGCTTGCGGCGCTCGTCTTCGTTATTGAGCACGTGATGCTTGTAGCCCATCGTGCCCGTGGCCACGCGCTGCGTGCCGTAGTCGAGCGTGCCGAGCAGCGTGTCATTGCCATCCACGGCGAGCACCGGCCGCGCAAGCTTCTTCGGAAAGCCCCAGATCTCGCGGCCGCCTGCGATGGGGCCTTCGTCGTCGAGATACATGGAGTGCGTGTAGTTTCCGAGCCGACCTTGCGGGTCGCGCACCGTCACCACCTGGCCGCTCTCCGTGTAGTCGCCGAAGCCCGACGAGTCGGGCATGCGAATGAACTCGTAGTGGACCAGATTGTTCTCCGGCGTCAACGGCTCCGGCACGATGGCGCGCAGCGCATCCGGGTCGGTCTCATAGGAAATGATGAAATATTCGCGATTGACGAAGCGAAACGGCGGCCGCGGATACGCGGGATTATGAACGGGCATCGCAAACGCTTCGCGCCGTATTTTTTCCAGATCCATACTGTCCTCATGACTGAGTTGCGGTAAAACGCCGCGAGTAATCATAAAGGCGATCGAATCGCAGCATGGCACCCAATATAAATAAACACTGTTGCGATTCTGTTAAATAAAAAGCCGACTGAAAGTATTCAGTAGCCTTTTATCCATATTTATATCACCGCGGTTTCACATTGTTACGGTATTCGGCTTGCTTTATCGAATAGCGGCGGATTATAGATTCGGCGTCAGTGCCGTGACCGTCGTGCTGGCGCAATGGCTTATTTTGAATCAAAAATCCGGGTATTAAAAAGCGCAATAGCCTGTTGCGGATGACGCGCGGAGTCAGGACAAAAACTTCCGCTTGCGCAAGCGAAAGTCAAACCGGTTTGGAGACCAGCGTTGCTCATCGCCTGAACAACGCTCGCGAATCTTGGTGAAGCGCGCTAGACATGCGCCCGCAACATCGCAATCTGCTCGCGCCAGCGCGCGAGCACCTTCTCGCGCTCGCGCAGACGGAACGTTACGCCGCTCAGCACCTCGGCGTACTTCGCACGATGCACATCGAGGCGCTCGATATGCAGGCGAAACACGCTCAGGTCGAGCGCCGTCTGGTGTTCCGCAACCAGGCTCGCACGCGCGCGTATCTCCAGCACGGCGCCGTCGTGAACCAGCGTGAGCACGAGGCGCGCGTCGCGCAGCATGTTCTGTGCGGTGTTCGAGCGTGGCCACATCGCCACCAGCAGGGTCCGCGCGTCGACCGCGAGGACTTCGCCCACGCTCAATTGCGCGCCGTGCGGCCAGCCATCGGCGCTCACGGTCGAGAGGCGCATGGCCTCGTCCGCGTGCGCATCGAGGTGCTCGCCGTCCAGCGCGCTCACGAGCGCGGGCGGCAATGCACAGGCGTCATGCGGCTCGCCTGGGCGCTCGTTGTCATGTGCGGGGTTGCGGGTTTCGTGTCGATGCATCGTGTCCTCCATGGGTGCCACGCGTCACGCCATCACTGCGGCGTCAGCGCCACGTCAATCTACCGCATCGCGCGCGTCGATGGAATCGCACGGCCCGCCGCACGGAAAGGGCTGTGAGACAGAGCCGCTTCGGAGCGGGCGCGAACGGCCGGTGCAACGGCGCGCGCGATTAGCGAGGCGCGTCGACCCGCCGGCTCGCAGCGCTGTATTCGCCGACATTTTCTCGGCTTATACTCGGCGTCTTCCCGTCCCCCACTGCGCCATTTCAACGACTATGAAACGTGTGACAGTCCGGCAATCGCCGGTGCATGGCAAAGGTGTATTCGCGCTGCTTGCGTTGCGCGCCGGAGAACGCATCTTCGAATACAAGGGATTGGTGACCACGTGGCGCGAGGCAGCGCGCTGGAATGCGCGGCGCAGCGACTCGGGTCATACGTTCCTGTTCGGCCTGTCCGATGGGCGCGTGATCGACGGCGGGCGCGGCGGCAATGGCGCGCGCTGGCTCAATCATGCGTGTGCCGCGAACTGCGAGGCGATCGAGGACGGCGCACGCGTGTTTATCGAGGCGATCCGCGATATCGCGCCCGGCGAGGAGCTCTTCATCGACTACGCGCTCGAAATCGAGCAGCAGGCACAAAGCGACGCGCAGCGCGACTATGCCTGCCACTGCGGCACCCCGCTCTGCCGCGGCACCATGCTGGGCGAACTGGCCGCGGGCGCACTCGTGCTTGCGGTTTGACGCGCACGCTGGATACGCGATTTGATAAGGAATGCCATCTAATTTGGCGGCGATCCGGTTGCTACGTGGGCATCCCCTCCCTGCCGGGATCCCGCGGGCGAGTTATCCACAGTTTTCGTTGATAAGGTTGTGGATACACCCTGGGACGAAGCACCTAAGTCATTGATCCGGCATCGACATTTTCGCGTGAGCCGACAGGCCGCGCCACTGCCCGGGTTTCGTGCCGCAGGCAGCATGTCGCCGGCTTCCGGCGCAACGAACGCGTGCCGGAGCGCCGCGAGCAAGGCGTCCGGTTCGTCCTCGAATTCGCCGATCGTGAGCGCGCCGAACTCGCGTGCAGGCGCACGAAAAACGTACGTCACGCGGCGCTTTGCTTGAGCTTGCCGTACACGAACTGCCCGAAATACCACGACAGATCGGAGTGGCTGAGGATATTGGCATCCGACAATGCGCCGGCTTCCAGCTTCAGGCGGCGCAGCATGAGCTTGCCGGCCTGCGACGCGATGTACAGGCGCACGAGCTCCTTGCGGGTCTTCTCGTCGGCGGATTCGAAGTGCTCGCGCCCACGCTGGACTTCGTCGTTGCGACGCGTACGCGCCTCTTCGTCGCGCGCGGCGATGCTTTGCTTCACGGCCGTGCCGGCTGCGGCTCTCGCCGTTTCGTCCGCGCTCGCGGCGGTTGCCATCTCGGTCTGGATCGCGACCATCTTGCGCTCGGCCTCCGACACCTGCCAGTTGTGGCTAAGCGCCTTCATCAGATAGCCGGCCGGGCTCTTGGTGACCTTGCCCTGGTTCAGGCGAAAGCGTGTGTACTCGATGGCCTGCTGGATCCGCTCGTCGGTCCAGCTCATGCGATGCTCGGCGATCACATCGAACTGCTTGTTGCTCAGGCCGAACTCTTCCTTGAGCGTGAGCAGCAGGTCGTGGGCGTCGGGCTGCCGGCTCAGCATGGCGGCAACCGTGTCCTTGCGCTTCAGGCGAAAGCGGATCTTGTTGATCTTGCGCGAGGTTTCCGAATCGGCACGCGTCTCGTAGCTCAAATCGAGATCCGAGAGCTCGTTGATCTGACGCACGGCCGGGTCGAGATACTTTGGCCGGAAATGCTTGAACTCCGAGGCGCTCGAACCGAGCTTGCCGGGCCAGCGGCGCATGACGTCGAGCTCGATCCACTCAGTAAAGCCGGCGCCCACGTACGGCAGCACGTAGTCGTAGATCGCCCGCGCGAAAGTCTGCGAGAAGGCGGCTGTGATGCACAGGTTGAGCCAGTGATGCTTGTCCGGGCCGGTGATATGGCGCAGCATCAACGGCGGGATGCGAAACTGGATGCGCCCCTTGCCGATCTTGACGCTGCCCATCAACTGCTCGGAAATCCACTGGTCCTCTTCGCTGGGCGCGCGATCGGGCGGCGTGTCCGTCACCTCGATGAGCACCCGCTGCGCCTCCTTGATCACG
>DATEJU010000158.1:0-2226 GCA_035277805.1 Paraburkholderia sp.
CGACTTCCAGCGCGTCTCGCTGGTGGGCGTGCTCAATGCCGATAACGCGCTCTTCTCGCACGATTTCCGGGCGAGCGAGCGGCTTTTCGCGCAACTGATGCAGGTGAGCGGCCGGGCGGGGCGCGCGGGCTTGCCCGGCGAGGTGATCGTGCAGACGCGCTATCCGCGTCATGCGATCTATCACGCGCTGGCGCGCCACGACTACGTGGGCTTTGCGAATTCGCAGATCGCCGAGCGCCGCGACGCGCACCTGCCACCGTTCGTCTACCAGGCGTTGCTGCGCGCCGAAGGGCGCACGCTGGAGGCGGCGCTGGCGTTTCTCGCGCAGGCCGCGCAGGCGCTCACGGCGATCCCGGCCGCCGGGCGCGTGACCGCTTACGACGCCGTGCCGCTCACGATCGTCAAGGTCATGAACGTGCATCGCGCGCAACTGCTCGTGGAGAGCCCGTCGCGCGCCGCCTTGCAGGCGACGCTACGGGCATGGCAACCCGCGCTGCGCGCCTTGCGGGGCGTGCTGCGCTGGAACCTGGAAGTCGATCCGCTGGATATCTGATCAGCGCCGCGCCGCGTGGGCCGTCTGCGCACGCCCGTCTCGCACGCGCACTTTGCGCGTGGCCGGCGCCGTCGCGCCGCGAATGAACAACACAGCGCACAACGCGCACATGCTCCAGACACCTGCTACCACCAGCCACTTTTCCATTTTTCGGTCCTTGCGCCAGATTCGATGATCGGCTCCCCGTGATGTTTGTATAACGGCACGGCGGCGGAAGCGATTAGGGTTCACCTGATTGTTGTTGGCCAGGGAAAATACCGAGTGCAACGCGTGGGCCAATGTCAGCGGGCGTTGGCCGCAAACCCACGCCACATAAGGCTCTACGAATGGTGCAACCAAGTCGGTCGGATGGTTGCACCTTTTTATTTGGAGGGGTACGATTCGCCAACTTTTTGGTCTTTCGCCGGTGCGGATCAGCCGGCATACGAAGGAAACATGGCTAGCACCACCCTTGGCGTCAAGGTCGACGACCTTCTCCGTTCGCGGCTCAAAGATGCCGCCACGCGCCTCGAGCGCACCCCGCACTGGCTCATCAAGCAAGCGATCTTTGCCTATCTCGAGAAAATCGAGCACGGCCAGCTGCCCCCCGAACTGAACGGCCACGTGAGTTCCGCCGATCTCGGCGAGGGCGCAACCGGCGGCGACGACGAAGAAGCCGCGTCGCACCCGTTCCTCGAATTCGCCCAGAACGTGCAACCACAGTCGGTGCTGCGCGCGGCCATCACGGCCGCCTACCGCCGCCCGGAGCCGGAGTGCGTGCCGTTCCTGATGGGCGAGGCGCGCTTGCCCGCGAACCTCACCGGCGATGTCACGAAGCTCGCCACGAAGCTCGTGGAGGCGCTGCGCGCGAAGGGCACCGGCGGCGGCGTCGAAGGCCTGATCCACGAGTTCTCGCTCTCGAGCCAGGAAGGCGTGGCGCTGATGTGTCTCGCCGAAGCCCTGCTGCGCATTCCCGACCGCGCCACACGCGACGCGCTGATTCGCGACAAGATCAGCAAGGGCGACTGGAAATCGCACGTGGGCCACGCGCCGTCGCTGTTCGTGAACGCCGCCACCTGGGGTCTCATGATCACCGGCAAGCTCGTCACGACCAACAGCGAAACCGGCCTTTCGTCGGCGCTCACGCGCATGATCGGCAAGGGCGGCGAGCCGCTGATCCGCAAGGGCGTCGATATGGCCATGCGCCTGATGGGCGAGCAGTTCGTCACGGGCGAGAACATCTCCGAAGCGCTTGCGAACAGCCGCAAGTTCGAAGCACGCGGTTTCCGCTATTCGTACGACATGCTCGGCGAAGCGGCCACCACCGAAGCCGACGCGCAGCGTTACTACGCCTCGTACGAGCAGGCGATCCACGCCATCGGAAAGGCTGCGGGCGGACGCGGCATCTACGAGGGCCCTGGCATCTCGATCAAGCTCTCCGCGCTGCATCCGCGCTACTCGCGCGCGCAGCAGGAACGCACGATGAGCGAGCTGCTGCCGCGCGTGCGCGCGCTGGCCGTGCTGGCGCGCCGCTACGACATCGGCCTCAATATCGACGCCGAAGAAGCCGACCGCCTCGAACTCTCGCTCGACCTGCTCGAAGCGCTGTGCTTCGACCCGGAGCTCGCGGGCTGGAACGGCATCGGCTTCGTGGTGCAGGCTTACCAGAAGCGCTGCCCGTTCGTGATCGACTA
>DATEJU010000159.1:0-12080 GCA_035277805.1 Paraburkholderia sp.
ACTCAAGATCGTCCAGCGCATCGCCAGCGAACTGACCGTTCAACCGCGTCAGGTGGCGGCCGCCGTCCAGCTTCTCGACGAAGGAGCGACCGTTCCGTTCATCGCCCGCTACCGCAAGGAAGTCACGGGCAATCTCGACGACACGCAGTTGCGCACACTCGAAGAGCGGTTGCTCTATCTGCGCGAGCTCGAAGATCGCCGCGCCGCGATCCTCGCGAGCATCGAAGAGCAAGGCAAGCTGACCGACGAGCTGCGCACCGCCATCGAAGCGGCGGACAGCAAGCAGGTGCTCGAAGACCTCTACCTGCCGTACAAACCCAGGCGCCGCACGCGCGCGCAGATCGCGCGCGAAGCCGGCCTGCAGCCGCTCGCCGACGCGCTGCTCGCCAATCCGCTGCTCGATCCGCAAACGGAAGCCGCACAGTATGTGGACGCCGAAAAGGGCGTCGCCGACGTGAAGGCCGCGCTCGACGGCGCGCGCGACATCCTCTCGGAGCAATTCGGCGAAACGGCCGAGCTGCTCGGCAAGCTGCGCGACTGGCTGTACAACCAGGGCGTGGTGATCTCGAGCGTGATCGAGGGCAAGGAAAACGAGGAAGGCGAGAAGTTCCGCGACTACTACGAGTACTCGGAAACGATCAAGACCGTGCCGTCGCACCGCGCGCTCGCGCTGTTCCGCGGCCGCAACGCCGGCGTGCTGATGGTCAAGCTGGGTCTGGGCGGCGAGCTCGACGCACAGGTGCCGCATCCTGGCGAAGCGATGATCGCGCGCCACTTCGGCATCGCCAACCAGGGCCGTCCGGCCGACAAGTGGCTGTCCGACGTCTGCCGCTGGTGCTGGCGCGTGAAGGTACAACCGCACATCGAAAACGAACTGCTCACGAACCTGCGCGAGCAGGCCGAGCACGAAGCGATCCGCGTATTCGCGCGCAACCTCAAGGATCTGCTGCTCGCGGCACCTGCAGGCCCGAAAGCCGTGATCGGCCTCGATCCGGGCCTGCGCACCGGCGTGAAGGTCGCCGTGGTCGACCGCACCGGCAAGCTGCTCGCCACCGACACGATCTATCCGCACGAGCCGCGCCGCGACTGGGACGGCTCGCTCGCGAAGCTCGCGCGCATCGCCGCGCAGACGCAGGCGGAGCTCATCAGCATCGGCAACGGCACGGCTTCGCGCGAAACCGACAAGCTCGCGAGCGAGCTGATCTCGAAGCATCCCGAACTGAAGCTGCAGAAGATCGTGGTCTCCGAAGCGGGGGCATCGGTTTATTCGGCGTCCGAACTGGCGGCGAAGGAATTCCCCGAGCTCGACGTCTCGCTGCGCGGCGCGGTGTCGATCGCGCGGCGCCTCCAGGATCCGCTCGCGGAGCTCGTGAAGATCGAGCCCAAGGCGATCGGCGTGGGCCAATATCAGCACGACGTGAACCAGCGCGAGCTGGCGCGCTCGCTCGACGCCGTGGTCGAGGACTGCGTGAACGCCGTCGGCGTGGATGCGAACACCGCTTCGGTAGCGCTGCTCGCACGTGTGTCGGGCCTGAACTCGACGCTCGCGCGCAATATCGTCGATTACCGCGACGCCAACGGTCCCTTCCCCTCGCGCGACCACCTGAAGAAGGTGCCGCGCCTGGGCGACAAGACCTTCGAGCAGGCTGCGGGCTTTTTGCGCATCAACGGCGGCGAGAATCCGCTCGACCGTTCGTCGGTGCACCCGGAAGCCTATCCCGTGGTCGAGCGCATGCTCGCGAAGATCAAGCGCGCCATCGGCGACGTGCTCGGGAATCGCGAGGCGCTCTCGGGGCTCGCGCCCACCGAGTTCGTCGACGAGCGTTTCGGTCTGCCGACCGTGCGTGACATCCTCTCGGAACTCGAAAAGCCGGGCCGCGACCCGCGCCCCGAGTTCAAGACGGCGACCTTCCGCGAAGGCGTCGAAAAGGTCTCGGACCTCGTGCCGGGCATGGTGCTCGAAGGGGTCGTGACCAACGTGGCGGCGTTCGGCGCGTTCATCGACGTGGGCGTGCATCAGGACGGCCTCGTGCACGTCTCGGCGATGTCGACGAAGTTCATCAAGGACCCGCACGAAATCGTGAAGGCGGGCCAGGTCGTGAAGGTGAAGGTGCTCGACGTCGACGTGAAGCGCCAGCGCATCGCGCTCACGATGCGTATGGACGACGATCCGGCGAGCGCCGCGCAGCGTAGCGGCGGCAATGGCAGCAACGGCGGCAACCGCGATCAGCGTGGCGGCAATGCGAACCGCGGCGGACAGCGCTCGCGCGACGCGGAGCCGGCGGGCGCGATGGCAGCGGCGTTCGCGAAGCTCAAGCGCTAACGCTCAGGTTGCAAGGCGGTGCGGGACCTGCAAAGGTTCCTCACACCGCCAGGCATCATAAAAAAAAGCAGCCCGCAGGCTGCTTTTTTGTTGTCTGCGCAACGAAGTATCAGATCTCGATCTTCGTTCCCAGTTCGACGACGCGATTCGCGGGAATGCTGAAGAAGTCGGTAGGCTTCGCGGCGTTCTGATGCATCCACGCGAACACGCGCTCGCGGAAGATCGACATGCCCGGCAACTGCGTGGGCACCACCGTTTCGCGCGCGAGGAAGAACGAGGTGTCCATCATCTCGAACGACATGCCTTCCTTGTGGCCGATGTCTTCGAGCACGGCCTTCACGTCGGGCGTCTCGTTAAAGCCGTAATCGGCCTTCACGAGATACAAACCGCCGCCGATATCCTTTACCCGCACACGCTCCGAGTCGGCAACGTAGGGAATGTCACGAATCCGGAACGTGAGGAAAATCGTGCGCTCGTGCAGCACCTTGTTGTGCTTGAGGTTGTGCAGCAGGCTCACCGGCACGAGCGTGTCGCTGCCCGTGAGATAAATGGCCGTGCCCGATACGCGGTGCGGCGGATGCGCGAGCAGTCCCTGCAGGAAAGGCATCAGCGGAATACCGTCGGCGGCGGTACGCTCCTTGACGATCATGCGCCCCTTGAACCACGTCATCAGCAAGAAGAACAGCAGCGCGCCGATGCTTAGCGGCAGCCAGCCGCCCTCCTCGACCTTCAGCAGGTTCGCGCCGAAGAAGCCGAGATCGACCGCCATGAAGCACGCGATGATGAACGAAACGAGCCAGATGTTCCACTTCCAGACCTTCACCATGACGACGCTTGCGAGCATGGTGGTGATGACCATCGTCGCGGTCACGGCGATGCCGTATGCGGCGGCGAGATTGTCGGAACTCTTGAAGCCGACGACGATGCACAGAATGATGACGAGCAGCATCCAGTTCACGACCGGCACGTAGATCTGGCCGATGGCGAGATCGGACGTATGCAGCACCTTCATGCGCGGCACGTAGCCCAGCAGAATCGCCTGGCTAGTGAGCGAGTACGCGCCCGAAATCACGGCCTGCGACGCGATCACGGTCGCGACCGTCGAAAGCACCACGAGCGGCAGCAGCGCCCAATCCGGCGCGAGCAGGAAGAACGGATTCTCGATCGCGCGGTGGTCCTGCATCAGGAGCGCGCCCTGGCCGAAATAGTTGAGCACGAGCGAAGGCATCACAAGCCCGTACCACGCGTAGCGGATCGGCTTCGCGCCGAAGTGGCCCATATCGGCGTAGAGCGCTTCCGCACCGGTCAGCACCAGCACGACCGAGCCCAGCACCACATAGGCCTGCAGCAGATGCGCGCCCATGAACGTGACGGCGTAGTACGGATTGAGCGCGGCGATGACGCCCGGCGCCTGAACGATGCGCGACACGCCAAGCACGCCGATGGTCACGAACCACAGCACCATGATCGGCCCGAACAGGCGTCCCACCAGCGACGTGCCGTGCCGCTGGATCCAGAACAGCGCGATGAGGATCACCATCGTGAGCGGCAACACGAGATGGGAGAGCTTGGGCGCGGCAATCTCGAGGCCTTCGACCGCCGACATCACCGAGATGGCGGGCGTGATCACCGCGTCGCCATAGAACATGCAGGCGCCGAAAATGCCCAGCGCCGTCAGCACGGCGGCGGCTTTGCTCTTGCGGTCGAACGAGCGCATCGCGAGCGCCATGAGTGCGAGCACGCCACCTTCGCCGTTGTTGTCGGCGCGCATCACGAAGAGCACGTACTTGATGCTGACGACGATGATGATCGCCCAGAACAGCAACGAGATGACGCCGAGGATGGAAGTATTGTTGAGCGGAATACCGTGTGCCGGGCTGAACGCCTCTTTGAGCGAATACAGCGGACTCGTGCCGATGTCGCCGAACACCACGCCGATGGCCGCTACTGCGAGTGTCGGTAGCGGCTGCTTTGCCACGTGCGTGCTAGTTGTCATATACGCGGAAATCCGTTCGAGGCGGAAAAAAACGAGCGCTATTCTAAACTGGCTGCGGGCGAAACCCGAGTGATCGTTGTGACCCCGCGACGCCCCCTTGTCCCGCGGGAGTTTAGCATGGCCCCTGTGACGCCCACCCGGCGGTGCGTCAGGGCTTGACCGGCGCAGGTGGCAACCCCGCGGCGAAGCCGCACCGTAAGGAGCGAAAAGCGTGCGGCGCATAAAAAAAACGGAGCCCGAAAGGCTCCGTTCCTGTTTTCGGCCACCGGCGAACAGCCGCCAGTGGCACGGAGGCGCGCAGATCGCCCTTACTTCTGTTGATCCTGCTGGGCTTGCTGGAGACCGCGCTTGATCCATGCACCGAGGTTGTGCGGACGCACCGTATCCCACTCCTCGAACGGCTGATGAATCCACGGATTGGTCGGCAGATGCTGGACGAAGTAGTCCGGCTTCACCTTCGAGCAACCCTTGTACCAGAGCACCGCCGAGCGCACGCCGGTCACGGCCGGATAGCGCACCTTCAGATGCTCCTGCACGCGCGCGAGCGTAACGCCCGAATCGACGAGATCGTCGACGAGCAGCACGTTGCCCGAGAGTTCGCCGCGCGTCATCGTGATGTACTGCGCGATATCGAGATCGCCCTGCTGCGTGCCCGCCGCTTCGCGGTACGAGCTTGTCGCAAGGATCGCGAGCGGCAGGTCATAAATGCGCGAGAGCTGGTCGCCCACGCGCAGGCCGCCGCGCGCGAGACACAGGATCTGATCGAACTTCCAGCGCGACTCGTGTACCGAGAGCGCGAGCAGTTCGATCAGCCGGTGATACTCATCCCAGCCGACCCACAGGTTCTTTTCGTCGTTGCGCGGGTCCGTCATTTGAATCATGTTTGCTTCTACCTTCTTACCACTTAGACCTTGAACGGATGGCGCAGCAGGATCGTCTCGTCGCGATCCGGGCCGGTGGAGACCATATCGATCGGCACGCCCGCCACTTCCTGCACACGCGTCAGATACGACTGCGCGCTCTTGGGCAGCGCGTCCCATTGCGTGATGCCGATCGTGCTTTCCTTCCAGCCTTCGAACGTTTCGTAGACCGGCTCGCATGCTGCCACCTGCGAGGCACCGCGCGGCAGGATGTCGACCGCCTTGCCGTCGACCTTGTAGCCGACGCACAGCTTCACTTCGTCGAGGCCGTCGAGCACGTCCAGCTTGGTGATGCACAGGCCCGTCACGCCGTTGATCTGGATCGAGCGGCGCAGCGCGGCGGCGTCGAGCCAGCCGGTGCGGCGCGGACGGCCGGTGACCGAGCCGAACTCCTTGCCCACCTTCGCGAGCGTGAGGCCCACTTCTTCCTGGCGATCGGCGTTGTCGGCGTCGTACAGCTCGCTCGGGAACGGGCCCGCGCCAACGCGCGTGCAATACGCCTTCGTGATGCCGAGGATGTAGTTCAGCTGCTGCGGACCGACGCCCGCGCCCGCCGACGCCGCACCCGCCACGCAGTTGCTCGAGGTGACGTACGGATAAGTGCCGTGATCGATATCGAGCAACGTGCCTTGCGCGCCTTCGAACAGCAGGTTGCTGCCCTGGCGGTTCACGTCATAAAGGCGACGCGAAACGTCCGCTACCATCGGCTTCAGACGATCGGCGTACGACAGCATCGTGTCGAGGGTCTGCTGGAAATCGACGGCTTGCGCGCCCAGGTACTGCGTGAGCACGAAGTTGTGGTAGTCGAGGTTCTCGCGCAGTCGCTCGGCAAAGACTTCCGGCTCGAACAGGTCCTGCACGCGCATGCCGCGACGCGCCACCTTGTCTTCGTAGGCCGGGCCGATACCACGGCCGGTCGTGCCGATCTTCGCGGCGCCGCGACGCGCTTCGCGCGCCTGGTCGATGGCGATGTGATACGGCAGGATGAGCGTGGTGGCTTCGGAGATGAACAGGCGCTTCTGAACGTCGATGCCCGCTTCTTCGAGTTCGCCGATTTCCTTGAACAGGGCTTCGGGCGAGAGCACCACGCCGTTGCCGATGTAGCAGGCGACGCCGGCGCGCATGATGCCCGAGGGGATCAGCCGGAGAATGGTCTTCTTGCCGCCGATGATGAGTGTGTGACCGGCGTTGTGACCGCCCTGGAAGCGCACCACGCCTTGCGCGTGGTCCGTCAGCCAGTCGACGATCTTGCCCTTGCCTTCATCGCCCCATTGGGTGCCCACGACGACGACATTGCGTCCCGGGGTTACATTCACTGCGCTGGCAGACATGGTGTTTCGTTAGCTGGTTAAAAACGTATTCTACCTGGGTTCGACGGCGAGGCCGCCAATTTTTCCCAAAATTCCCGGAATTTCCTTTTGCGCTCAACGGCATGCGTGCCTGAGGGGCGCCACGCAAAGCCGTCAGGGGCGCGCCTCGACCACCCACGCGCCGTCGCGCTCGACCAGCACGCGGTCGCAGGCGAACTCATCCATATCGTGCTCATGGCCCGGCAGCGCCTGGATCACAACCTCGCCGGCATCGCGCAGGGCCGCGACAGCAGCGCGCAGCGACTCGTCGTGGCGCCACGGCGCGAGAACCGCGCTGCTGCGCGCCTCCACCGGAGAAATACGCGCCACTTCGCGCAGGTCCAGCGAAAAGCCCGTCGCCGCGCGAGCGCGGCCATATGCCTCGCCCACCTTGTCGTAGCGGCCGCCGCGCGCGACCGCGTTGGGCACGCCGTCCACGTACGCGGAGAACATCACGCCGCTGTGGTACGCGTAGCCGCCCAGATCGGCGAGGTCGAGCATCAGCTCGGCGCCCTTGATCTCGCTCATGAGGAACGCCAGATCGTCGAGTGCGCGCGCGATGCCGGGCAGCGCAGGCAGGCGCTTGCGTGCCTCGTCGATCACGCTCGTGTCGCCGTACAGCGACGGCAGCGCGCGCAGTGCGTCACGCGATACCGGCTGCAGATTGGCAGTGAGCTCCGCCAGACACGGCACGTCCTTGCCAGCCAGCGCTTCATACAAAGCATCGCCAAGCGCGGCGGCGGCCGGATCGGCTTCGAAGATCGCCGCCAGTACGCCCGCGTGCGAGAGGTCGAGGCGCACCTTCGCGAGGCCCGCGAGGCCCAGCGCGTCGAGCATCAGCTGCTGGGTCTCGAGGTCGGCTTCGAGGCCCGCATGGCCGTAGATTTCCGCGCCAATCTGAATCTGCTCGCGCGTGGCGTGCAGGCCGCGCGGACGCGTGTGCAGCACGTTGCCCGCATAGCACAGGCGCGTCACGCCCTGGCGGTTCAGCAGATGGGCGTCGATGCGCGCGACCTGCGGCGTGATGTCCGCGCGCAGGCCGAGCGTGCGGCCCGACAGTTGATCGACGAGCTTGAACGTGCGCAGGTTCAGATCGTGCCCGCTGCCCACCAGCAGCGACTCGAGATACTCGAGCAGCGGCGGCATGACCATTTCGTAGCCATAGGCGCGGAAGCGGTCCAGCAGGCGGCGGCGCAGCTCTTCGATCTTGCGCGCCTCGGAAGGCAGCACGTCGGCGATATTCTCGGGAAGTAACCAGGTCGACATCGGGTCAGTCCTACGACGATGTGAAGGCCGCGCGAGCGCTGGACGCGCCGGGCGCAAGGGCCTTAAGCGCGCACACGCGCCTGATGCGCGGGCCGGACGATAGAAACGGCGCACGCCGCGAGGCATGCACCTTGGATTCAGGTAGCGAGCAACAGCAGCACGAGGCCGAGCCCCATCACGATCAACCCGCCGATCCGGATGTGATGTGGCGGCCGCTCCGCAATTCTACGGAATGTGTCACGCCACGCCGTCGGGAAAACGAACGGGAACATGCCCTCGATAATCAGCATCAGCGCGATCGCGAGCAACAGGGAGCCAGCTATGTCCATACGAAGAAACGCGCCGCGCACACGCGCGGCGCCCGTGTCTCATTTGTCTAGTGTTGTTTGCGCGGCGCGGCGGATGCAGCGGGAGCCGGCGGCGCCTCTCCGTTCGGACTGCGCATGAAGCGGAAGAAGTCGCTCGATGAATCGACCACGACTACGTCGCCCGGCTTGAAGCTCTCGCGGTACGCCTGCATGCTCTGATAGAAGCGATAGAAGTCCGGATCGCGACCGTACGCCTGCGCAGCAATCGCGGCAGCCTTGCCGTCGCCGTCGCCCTTGATGGCCTGCGCCTGGCTGTACGCGTCAGCGATCACGCCCTGCTGCTTGCGCTCTGCCTCGTCCTTGATCTTCTGCGCCTCGGCGGCGCCCTTCGCGCGCTCGTCGGCGGCGGCCTGCTCGTGCGCGGCGCTCATGCGCTTGTAGACCACCTCGGCAAGTTCCGCCGGATAGTCGATGCGCGTGAGCTCGACGTCGACCACGTCAATGCCGAGCGGTGCAGCGGCCGTCTTGAGCGCATCGCGCGCACCGTTGGCAATCGCTTCCTGCCGCGCGAGCGCATCGCTCAGATCGACCTTCGAGAACGCGCCCGAAAGCGCATCGCGCGAAAGCGACGCGAGCCGGTCTGCAAGCGTCTGCGGGTCGCCCTTGGTGGCGGCAAAGAGCTTGAGCGGATCGGCGATGCGATAGCGCACGACCGGGTTCACGAGCAGCTCGGTTTTGTCCGAGGTCGTGTAGCGGTCGGCATCGGGCGCGTCGAACGCCTGGATGCGGGTGTCGATGAACGTGGTGGTCTGGAACGGCGGCGGCAGTTTCACGTGCAGCCCAGGGCCCGCGAGCGTCGCCTTCGCGCCGCCCGAGGAGGACACCACCGCCACATGGCGCGGATCGACGACGAACACCGCCGACGAGGCCACGAGCACCACCACCACGAAGGCGACGACGAACGCAATGATCTTGTTCATGTCGGCGCTCCGTTATTGCATGTCGTCTTCGCGGCCGCGCGAACGCAGCGCGTCGCGCGAACGGAAAGCGTCGCTCGCGGCCTGGGCTGCATCGCTCGCAGACGGCGCCGGCGCCGCGCTCTGCTGCTGCACGCCCTGCTGCTGGCCTTGCGCCTGCATGTTTTGCTGCCCGCCTTGCTGCACCTGGCCGTTCGCCGAAGGTGCGGCTGCGGCATTCGCATCCGATGCAGCGCTAGCCGGAGCGGCAGCCGCCGCTGCGCCCGACGCGCCCGCTGTCGCAGCGGCGCGCTGACGCGTCGCGTCGACGAGCTTGTCGAGCGGCAGATAGATCACGTTGTTGCCCGATTTGCTGTCGACGAACACCTTCGTCGTATTCGAGTAGATGTGCTGCATGGTGTCCAGGTACATGCGCTCCCGGATGACGGCCGGCGCCTTCGTGTATTGGTCGTAGACGCTGTTAAAGCGCTGCGCGTCGCCCTGCGCCTGCGCAACCACACGGTCGCTGTAGGCCTTGGCGTCTTCGATGAGACGCGCCGCTTCGGTTTGCGCGCGCGGCAGCAACTGATCGGCGTAGGCCTGCGCGTCGCGTTTCGCTCGCTCGCTCTCTTGATGCGCCTTCGCTTCGTCGTCGAATGCGGACTGCACGCGATCGGGCGCCGTGATGCTCTGGATCGTCACGCCAACCACGCCGAGCCCCGTCTTGTAGAGGTCGAGTGCGTGCTGGATGGAGTCGGCGAGTTGCGCGCGGACCGGCTCTCGATCCGCATAGAGGAGATCGTGCGTGCTGCGCGCGCCCACCACGGTGCGCACGGCAGCTTGCGCTGCCTGGCTCACGGCGAGGTCGGGATCGACGCAGTGGAACAGATAATCGGTGGGCTGCTTGACCTGATACTGCACGGTGAAACGCACGTCGAGAATGTCGCCATCGTGCGTGAGCACCGAGGCGTCCTTCACATTCGCCGGGCGCACGAGATTATTGCGGCCGATCTCGACGCTGCGGATCTGGCCGATATTCACGATTTCCTGCGTCTGGAACGGGAACGGCAGACGCCAGTGCACGCCCTGGCCGACTGTGTGGCGATACTGGCCGAACTGCAGCACGACGCCGGCCTGCCCGTCCTGAACGACGAACACGCCGCTGCCCACGTAAATGGCGATGAGCACACCGATCACGATGCCCACGCCGATGCGCGCACTGCGGCCGTTGTCCGGCCGCGGGCCGAGTCCGCCCGGACCCTTGCCCTTCTTGCCGAAAAACGCGGACAGACGGCGATTGAAATCGCGCCACATTTCGTCGAGATCGGGTGGGCCGTCGCCCTTGCCGCCGCCATTGTTGCCGTTGTTGCCCGACGGACGCCGCGCGTCGTCGGTGCGCTGGCCATTGCCGTCGCCGCGGCCCCAACGCGGGTCGTTCAGCGAGAAAATGGCGCGCGCGCGCTGCCAGCCGGTCCGCTTGTTGTAATCGTTCACCTGTGTTCGTTCACCAGAGTAGACAGCGGGTCATGTGCGTGGGAGTACCTCACCGGAGCGCTTCGGGGCATGTCTCGAGCCGCCCCCGACAAGCGTTCAGCGTCCGAGCTCGGGTTCCCTGCTGGGTTCGTGCGGCACCGCAATCCAGTCGGCGGCAGGCAAGAGCTGCGACGGCCGGGCAAGCGGCTCGGCAGTCGCGATTTCGGCGATGGCAGCGCGCAGCGCATCCAGTCCGACGCCCGTGCGTGCGCTCAAAAAGACGCGCGAAATATTACCATACTCGTCCCGCTCGACCGTCCCGCCCCGGGCCGCCAGTTCAGGCACGGCGTCGATCTTGTTGAACACCAGCACCTGACGGATGGTGTCCGCACCGATCTCGTGCAGCACCTCGTTCACCTGATCGATCTGGTCGAGCCTCACCGAGCTCGATGCGTCCACCACGTGCAGCAACAAATCGGCCTGCACGGTTTCCTGCAGCGTCGCGCGAAACGCCGCGACGAGCTGGTGAGGCAGTTCGCGAATGAATCCCACCGTGTCGGACAACACGACCTGGCCCACCTCGTCGCCGAGCCACACGCGCCGCGAAGTGGTGTCGAGCGTCGCGAACAACTGGTCGGCGGCATAGGCCTGCGCCTTGGTGAGCGCATTAAAGAGCGTGGATTTGCCCGCGTTCGTGTAGCCGACGAGCGAGACCGACATTGTGCGCGTGCGCTCGCGCTGGCGCCGCTGCGTGCCGTGCTGGCGACGCAGCCTGGCGAGCTTGCCCTGCAGCATCTTGATGCGCTCGCCGATCAGCCGCCGGTCGGTTTCGAGCTGCGTCTCACCGGGGCCGCGCAGGCCGATACCGCCCTTCTGGCGCTCCAGGTGAGTCCAGGCGCGCACGAGGCGCGTGGCGAGATACTGAAGCTGCGCGAGTTCGACCTGCAGCTTGCCTTCGTGGCTGCGCGCGCGCTGCGCGAAGATGTCGAGAATGAGGCTCGTGCGATCCACCACGCGGCGATTCAGCGCGCGCTCCAGATTACGTTGCTGGGCAGGCGAAAGCGCGTGATTGAAAATGACGATTTCGATGTCGTTCGCCTCGCAGGCGAGACGCAGTTCCTCGGCCTTGCCGCTGCCGATGAACATGGCGGCGTCGGGGCTGGAACGTCGCCCGGTGAGCGTGACAGTAGGCGAGGCGCCCGCGCTCTTGGCAAGCAGGCTGAGTTCTTCGAGACTGGCTTCGAAGTCGGTCTTGCCGAAGTCGATGCCGACGAGTGCGGCGTTGATCAAATTAGCAGATGTCAAAATGAAAGCGGCCGGACCGCAAGCGCCCGCGAGGCGCTCCGGGCCGGCCGCGTCAAAAATCAGGACGCTTCCGCATCCGGGTGGAAATTCACTGGACGGGCCGGGACCACCGTGGAAATGGCGTGCTTGTAAACCATTTGCGTAACCGTATTACGGAGCAACACGACGTACTGGTCGAACGATT
>DATEJU010000160.1:0-13065 GCA_035277805.1 Paraburkholderia sp.
GATGCGCGCGCGGGCGCGAGCGAAGCCGCCGCCGCGCGCGCCGCGACGCGCGGAACGACGGGCATCGCGGGCACGACAGGCACGGCGACGCCGGCGCAATCGCCCGGCGGCCCGGAGCTCACGCCGATCTGGGTGGGCTCGCTCGTGCACGAGCGCTTGCGGCGCGCGTCCTGGCCGTTCAACGTGCTGACCACCTATACCGACAACGCGGGCAGCGCCGGTAACGCAGGCAATGCGGGACACGCCGGACGCACCGGCAACGCTCGCAACGCCGGCCCCGACCTGGCCGCCCCAGGCCAGCCGGCGGGCTGGCGCGCCATCACCATGCCCGGCAGCGAGGGCTGCGAGGGGCGGCCCGTGACGCTGATCGTTTCCGGCGGCCACTGAGCCCGCCGGATCCGCCAGATCCACCGCGCCCGACCAGACCCAGCAGCCTCATCAAGCCCGCTAGCCCCGCCGCGGAGCCCAGGACGCGCTAGCCGCCGTGGCTTTCGGCCCAGCTTCCCGTCGCGCGGAAGCGGTCGATGCGCTCGCGTGCGTCGGAATAGGCCGCATCGAGCGCCGCGTCGGGGCCGATGTAGTTGCGCATCAGATCGTGGAAGCGGATGCTGCGCCCTTCCACATGCGCGTCCGCGCCATGGCGGCAGATGTAGCCGCTGTAGTGAAAGAGTGGCTCGGGCGAGCGCGGCCCGAACGCCGGAATCGGCAACACCCAGATTTCGAAGCCTTCATGCTCGGTGTGATCCCACATGGCAGGTCTCTCGATGGCTATGACGACGACTATCGTCGCACGCCGGGCCACTCGCCTGCAAACCGCCCTTTTTCGCGAGTTTGGCTACACTATGCGGGCAGCCGGCTCGCGCGGCGCCCCGTGCCCCCGCCATGAGCCGCGCCGTGACCCGCACCACGAGAAGCGCCGTACGCCCCGACCCGGCACCGAACCACGCCAAACCAAGCCGAGCGATAGCCCACACCATGACGCCGTCCACCCCAACGCCCGATCCGCAGTCCGTCTCCACCTCCGTCACCCGCAGCGCGTTTTTCATCGTCGCGACCCTCAACGAAGACGCCGCGAGCCGCGCCACCGTGCGCGCCTGGTGCGCCGATGTCGCCAACCTCGCGCGCGCGGTCGGCAAGCGCGTGCCTGGCGGCAACCTCTCCTGCGTGGTGGGCTTTTCGTCCGGCGCATGGGACCGTCTGTTCGGCGACCCGCGCCCGGCCGAGCTGCACCCGTTCCGCGAATTCGGCTCGGGCGAGCGTGTGGCCGTCGCCACGCCCGGCGACCTGCTCCTGCACATCCGTGCCGACCAGACCGACCTGTGCTTCGAGCTGGCCACGCAGTTGATGAACCGCCTCGAAGGCGCGGTCACGACCGTGGACGAAGTGCACGGCTTCCGCAATTTCGACATGCGCGCGATGATCGGCTTCGTCGACGGCACCGAGAACCCCACCGGCGACGAAGCCGTGCATTTCACGGTGATCGGCCCGGACCAGGACCCCGAGTTCGCGGGCGGCAGCTACGTGCTGGTGCAAAAGTACCTGCACGACATGAAAGGCTGGAACGCGCTGACC
The DNA here is from genome assembly GCA_035277805.1 of Paraburkholderia sp. Taxonomy (GTDB): domain Bacteria; phylum Pseudomonadota; class Gammaproteobacteria; order Burkholderiales; family Burkholderiaceae; genus Paraburkholderia. The sequence continues at coordinate 1,573 of DATEJU010000160.1, forward strand.
GTGGAGGCGCAGGAGCGCGTCATCGGGCGCACCAAGCTGCAGGACATCGAGCTCGACGAAAGCGTGAAGCCTGGCTGCTCCCACAGCTCGCTCACCACGCTCACGGACGCCGACGGCGACGAGATCAAGATCCTGCGCGACAACATGCCGTTCGGCCGGCCGGGCTCGGGCGAATTCGGCACCTACTTCATCGGCTACGCGCGTTCGCCCGCGCCCATCGAGCAGATGCTGGAGAACATGTTCGTCGGCAAACCGCCCGGCAATTACGACCGTCTGCTCGATTTCAGCCGCGCCGTCACGGGAAGCCTCTTCTTCGTGCCTTCAGAGCCGCTGCTCGAAGCGCTCGCCGAGCGCGAGCCAGGCTCGGCGGCCGCCGTCGACATGGGCCCGGCCGGCACAAGTGCGAACGACGCGAGCGCGAACGCGAACAATCAACCTGAACCCGAGCCCGCCGCCGCGCCAGGCGTGGACGGCTCGCTCGCCATTGGATCCCTGAAAGGAGCACCCCGGTATGAATAATCTCCATCGCGAGCTGGCGCCCATTTCCACGGATGCGTGGTCGCAACTCGAAGAAGAAGTCGCGCGCACCTTCAAGCGCTCGCTCGCGGGCCGCCGCGTCGTCGACGTGAAGGGTCCTGGCGGCGCGAATCTCGCCGCCGTCGGCACCGGTCACCAGAGCGGCATCGAAGCGCCGCTCGAGGGCATCCGTGCGCGCCAGCGCGAGGTGAAGGCGCTGGTCGAGCTGCGCGTGCCGTTCGAGCTTTCGCGCGAAGCCATCGACGACGTCGAGCGCGGCGCGGAAGACTCCGACTGGCAGCCGGCCAAGGACGCGGCCACGCGCCTCGCGTTCGCCGAAGACCGCGCGATCTTCGACGGCTACAAGGCCGCGCAGATCACGGGCATCCGCGAAGGCACCTCGAACCCGCTGCTGCAAATGCCCGCCGACGTGGCCGACTACCCGGCCGTGATCGCCAAGGCGCTCGAACAGTTGCGCCTGCAAGGCGTGGACGGCCCGTACGCGGTGCTGCTCGGCTCCGACGCCTACACGGCCGTGAGCGAGGCGAGCGACTCGGGCTACCCGGTCCTCGAGCACATCCGCCGCCTCGTGAAAGGCGAGATCATCTGGGCGCCGGCGCTCGAAGGCGGCAGCATCCTCACCACGCGCGGCGGCGACTTCGCGCTCCACCTGGGCCAGGACGTCTCGATCGGCTATTCGTCGCACGACGAGAGCACCGTGCGCCTCTATCTGCAGGAAAGCTTCACGTTCATGATGCTCACGTCCGAGGCTTCGGTCACGGTCACGGGAGAGTAAGCGCGTCGCGCTGCTTTGCGCAGACGAAAAAAAGCAGGGGCGCCCGTGGGTATTGCACGGGCGCCCCTGCTGCGTTTACGACGCGGCTTTATTGCCTCAAAGCCTCACTGATAGAAGTTCAGCGTGACCATGGCCGAGCGGCCCGGCGCCCAGGTCGCGTAGATCGGATACGCGCTCTGGTAGTACTTCCTGTCGAAGATGTTGTTCACGTTCAACTGCAAATCGACCTTCTTCGTCACGCGCCATGTTGCCGAGGCGTCGAAGCGCGCGTAGCCCGGAATCCACTTGCGCGTGGTCGACGACACCGACGCATACGTCTCGCTCGACACCGTCGCGCCCGCGCCCACCGTGAGTCTGGGCATCACGTCGTAGCTCGTCCACAGCGTGAAGTTGTGCCTGGGCACCATCACCATCGGCAGACCGGAGTTCTGCGGGCTGGTCGGGCCGGCGTTGGTCGTGATCGCATCGAGATACGAATAGCCGCCGAACACGGCCCACTTGTTCGTCACGTTGCCCGCGAAGCCGAACTCGAAGCCGCGCACGCGCTGCGAGCCCGCATTGATCGTGCCGCCAAGGCCGTCGCTCACGCGCGCGTTGGTCTTGTCGGTCTGGAACAGTGCCGTGGTGAGCGAAAGACGCTCCTGGAGCACGTCCCACTTCGCGCCCACTTCGATGTTGCGCGAGCGCTCGGGCGCGAGGTCCTGGTTGCTCGCCGTGATCTGGTCGGTGCCGCCGCCGAGGCCCGAGTTCGAGCCAGGCGGATTCGCCGAGGTGCCGTACGACGCGTACAGGCTCAGCGTGCGCACCGGCTTGAACACGAGGCCGAACTGGTAGCTGAAGAGGTTCGAGGTATTCGACAGATCGGGCACGCCCGCCTGCTGCGCCGTGACGTCGAAGCGGTCGAAGCGCAGGCCCGCGTTGAAGATCCAGCGCTCGGAAAGCTGCACGCTGTCGAACAGATAGGCCGAGGCGATGTTGGTCTGCGTATGCGTGGCCGGCCCCGGGAAGGCCTTGTCGCCATTGAGCAGCACACTGCCGGTCCACGGATTGTTCGGGTTCCAGTACGCAAGCGGCGTGCAGTTGTAGGCCACCGAGCACGGCCCGCCCGAGCGGATGTTGTTGCCCTTCGAGTCCGTGACGAGATAGCCCTCGTAGCGGTCCTGCTCGTGGCTGAACTCCACGCCCGCCGTGAGCGTGTGGCGCATGCCGTAGAGATCGAATTTGCCATTCGCCTCGGTCTGGTTCGCGACGCTGTTGGTCGCGTACTTGCCGCTCTTCGCCTGCAGGCCGAGGATGTTCGAGTTCGCGCTCGTGAGCTGCGGGTTCGTCGCGATGTAGTCGAGCGTCGAGCGGCCGAACATCGTCGTGTTCTTGAGCTTCCACGCGTCGTTCAAGCGATGCTCGACCTTGATCTCGCCCGTATCGTTTTGCCCGCGCCGATAGTCGCGCGCGTTCAGGCCATAAAACTGGCCGCGGTCGGTGGGCACCGGCGTGCCGCCTGTCGAGCGGAACGGCACGCTGAAGTCGGGCATGTCGTAAGTGTTCAGGTGGTAGTAGCTCAGCGTGACCGTGGTCGGCGAGTTCAGGCCGAACGCGATCGACGGCGCCACGCCCCAGCGCTTGCTGTATATGTCGGTGCGGCCCGGCTGGTCGGCGTCGTGGCCCATCGCGTTCAGGCGGATCGCCGTGGTGTCGTTGAGCTTCTGGTTCCAGTCGACGGTCGCGCGGCGGTAGCTGTCCGTGCCAAGACCGATGCTGCCGTTGATGAAATTGTCGTTTTGCGGCGTCTTCGTGGTGATGTCGATACTGCCGCCCACCGAGCCGCGTCCCGCATAGACCGAGTCCGGGCCCTTCACGACGCTGATGTTCTCCACGTCGAAGGTTTCGCGGTTCTGCACGCCCGAGTCGCGCATGCCGTCCACGAAAATCGAGTTGCGCGACTCGAAGCCGCGAATCACGGGACGGTCCGCCGAGGGGTTCGCCGCCGCATCGCCGCCGAGGAAGGTAATGCCGGGCACGGTGCGCAGCGCGTCCTCGAAGGTGGTGACGTTCTTCTCCTTGAGCACTTCCTGCGGGATCACCGTGACCGAGCGCGGCGTGTCGATGAGCGGCGAGGTGAATTTGTACGAGTCGACTGTCTTCGCCTGCATCTCGGACGGCGCGGACATGACCTTCACGGCGGGCAGCGTGGCTTCGGCGGCGGGGCCGGCGCTGGTGGCGGCATCGGCGGCGGCGGACGAGGCCTGTGCGTGAACGGCCGAAGCGAAGAAGCCGGAGCAATACAAGGCAGCGACGGACGCGACAGCGCGCATCCGCGTCGGGAAAAGAACGGACATGGTGAACGGTTTGATCGAAGGCGGATACGTCTTGAGTCGGGCGTCACGCGCCGCCCGCGTCAGCGAAATCCTGTGTTTAATCTTATTCGCGAATGCGTATGATTCTCATTTTCTGTTGCGATTGTAATTAAACGTCAGAAATGTGTAAACACTCGTTACGCATTTCGCCGGCTTTCCCTGACAGATCCGCGACAGCCGCATCGGCGGAAAACGCCGTGGCCGCTTCGCGACGTGCGCCGAGTGCCGGTATGATGTCGGTCCCGCTTCGGGGCGCGCAGGACCGCGCCCGGCTGGCGCCAACGCATCCATTCACGACGACTCAGAGGAAGACCGCCATGACGGCCGCAACCCAATTCGACCAGGTTTCCGTAGTCCGCAAAGCCAACGTCTATTTCGACGGCAAGTGCGTCTCGCACACCGTGCTGTTCGCCGACGGCACGCGCAAGACACTCGGCGTGATCCTGCCGGGCCAGTTGAACTTCGGCACCGACGCCCCCGAGCTGATGGAAGTGCAAGGCGGCAAGTGCCGCATCCGCCTCGACGGCAGCGACGAGTGGAAAACCTACGGCGCTGGCGAATCGTTCTCGGTGCCGGGCAAGAGCCGCTTCGACATCGACGTCATCGAGACGCTCGATTACTGCTGCAGCTATCTGTAAAGCGCCCACGTGTGGCCGCGAGCCCGCGCCCGCCCTGCCTCGTGCACGGCGGGCGCTTTTTCTTTGTGGCGGCGTATGGGCGTGCTGCGGAAGATCGCGGCGCGCGAAGCGCCGGAGCGAAGAAGTGATGTGGCATGACGCGGCGCGCGGGCGATCCGCGCGCGCCGCGAAGGTTCAACGCGTGTAGCCGATCACGCGCCGAGATCGGCGAGCGGATGCGCATCCGCGCGCCACGGCGAGCACAGGAAATGCTGCACGCGTTCCTCGCGCAATTCGGCGAGCGTCGCGGGTGCCCAGCGCGGCGTGCGGTCCTTGTCGACGAGATGCGCGCGCACGCCTTCGCAGAAGTCGCCCTCTTCGATTGCGCGTGCAACGATCCCGAGCTCCATGCGGAAATTCTCGGCAAGCGTCATCTGGCGGCCGCGCAGCAACGCCTCGCGCGTGACTTCGAGCATGGTCGGCGAGTAATGCATGAGCGCTTCGAGCGTAGCCTCGAGCCACGCGCGCACGTCCTCGGGCTGCTCGCGTTCGAGATCGGCGCGCAACGAGCGGACGATCTGCTCGACGCGCGCGCGTCGCTCGAAGTGCCGCGCAATCTGCGGCGCCCGCGCGATCAGCGTGCTGGCATCCGCGACGTAAGACGGCGCGCTGAACACACCGCGCAGCGCTTCGAGCACATCGCCGTTAAAGCTGGCCTGCGCAAGGCGCGCCTCGTAGCCGTCGAGCCATTCACCGGACACGCAGACATCGGCGAGATTGCAGTGGAGCGCGTCGGCGCCCGTTAGCAGCACGCCGGTCAGCCCCACATAGAGCTCGGTCTCCACCGGCATTTTCGCGAGAAAATGCGTCGCCCCCACGTCGGGCAACATGCCGATGCGTGTTTCCGGCATCGCGATCTTCGTGCGCGTGGTGGCCACGCGCAGCGCCGCCGCCTGACCCAGGCCCATGCCGCCGCCCATCGTCACGCCGTCGAGCAGCGCGACGAGCGGCTTCTCGAACGTATGCAGCGCATAGTCGAGCCGATATTCGTCGATGAAGAACTGCTGCCAGCCGTTTTCGCCGAGACGCTCGCCCGCGCGCGCGAGACGGTCGATCGCGCGCACGTCGCCGCCCGCGCAAAAGCCCTTCGGGCCCGCGCCTTCGAGCACGAGCGCGACGATATCGTCGTCGCGGCGCACACGCTCGAGCAGCACGGCAATCTCGCACACCATCGCGTGCGAAAGCGCGTTGAGCGCGGCGGGACGGTTCAGCGTGACAATCGCGACGCGGTTGACCACGCGGAACAGCACGTCCTGTCCGGCTTCCGGGACAGTCTCTGCGGAAGCGGGTGTTGCATTCATTGCTTAGTTCTCCATTTCAATATGCCAGTGCGGCTTGCGCTTCTCGAGGAAGGCATTCACGCCTTCGCGCTGATTGGGCGAATCGAACAGGTCGACGAAGCGCTCGCGTTCCACCGCGAGCGCCGCGCCGCGCGGCACGCCGTTGCGCGCCTGGTGAATGAGCGACTTGCTGAACGACACGGCCTGCGGGCTTAGCGACGCCACGCGCGCGGCCATGGCGAGCGCGGCCTCGCGCGCGCCGCCCTGCGCAACCACTTCTTCCACGAGGCCGATGCGCAGCGCCGTGGCGGCATCCACGCGCTCGCCGGTCAGGATGATGCGCTTGGCCCAGCCCTCGCCCACGAGCCAGGGCAGTGTCTGCGTACCGCAGCCGCACGGCAGCAGGCCCACGGCGGGCTCGGGCAGCGCGAGTTGCGCGTGCTCCTCGGCGATGCGGATATCGCAGGCGAGTGCGCATTCGAGCCCGCCGCCCATCGCATAGCCGTTGATCGCAGCAATCATCACGGGCCGCGCCTTCTGCAGCGCCTCGAAGGCGGCGCCGAATGCCGAAGCCGCCGTGCGCGCGACCTCGCGATCGCCTGTCGCGAACGCGTTCAGGTCCGCGCCCGCGCTGAAGAACTTCGGGCCGTTGCCGGTGATGACGATGGCGCGCACTCTCGCCTCGCGATTGAACGCCTCGATCACCTCCTGCAGCTGGTGCAGGCCATCGACGGTAAAGGCGTTCGCGGGCGGGCGCGCGAGCGTGATGAGGGCCACCGTGCCGTCATGCGCGTATTCGAATTCGATCATTTGGGACTCCGTCTGGATTTCAACGCAGCTCGGGGAAATCCTCTTCCCAGTATTCGTCGGGCTGGCGCGCGGGTTCGTCCGTGCGCTCCATTTCCCGGCGGCGCAGCTCGACGCGGCGGATCTTGCCCGAGATGGTCTTCGGCAAGTCGCTGAACTGGAGCCGGCGAATGCGCTTGTACGGCGCGAGTTTTTCGCGCGAGAAGCGGAACACCTCGCGTGCGAGATCGGGGCCGGCCTCGTAGCCCTGACGCACGATCACGAACGCCTTAGGCACCGAAAGCCGCAAGGGGTCGGGGCTCGGCACGACAGCCGCCTCGGCAATCGCCTCGTGCTCGATCAGCACGCTCTCGAGCTCGAACGGGCTCAGGCGGTAGTCGGACGACTTGAACACGTCGTCGGCGCGGCCCACGTAGACGAAGTAGCCGTCGTCGCGGCGCAGCGCCACGTCGGACGTGTGGTAGTAGCCGTTGCGCATCGCCTGCCCGGTGGCCTTGGCGTTGTTCGCGTAGCCCGTCATCAAACCAAGCGGGCGATGCGTGAGCAGCAACGCGATTTCGCCCTCGCTCACGGGCTGATCGTCGGGGTCGACGAGCTCGACGCGGTAGCCCGGCAGCGGCCGGCCCATCGCGCCGGCCACCACCGGCTGGCCCGGCGAATTGCCGATCTGGCAGGTGGTTTCGGTCTGGCCGTAGCCGTCGCGGATCGTAATGCCCCACGCGTGACGCACGCGCTCGATGATCTCGGGATTGAGCGGCTCGCCCGCGCCCACGATTTCGCGCAGCTTCACCGCGTAGCTCGCGAGCGGCTCCTGCACGAGCATGCGCCACACGGTGGGCGGCGCGCACAGCGTGGTCACGCCGCATTGCACGATCGCGTTGAGCGTATCTTTCGGCACGAAACGCGCGTAGTTGTAGACGAACACGCAGGCCTGCGCATTCCAGGGCGCGAAGAAGCAGCTCCACGCGTGCTTGGCCCAGCCCGGCGAGCTGATGTTCCAGTGCACGTCGCCGGGCATGAGGCCGATCCAGTACATCGTGGAAAGATGCCCCACCGGATAGCTCTGATGCGTGTGCTCGACGAGCTTCGGCTTCGACGTGGTGCCGGAGGTGAAATAGAGCAGCATCGGCTCGCTCGCGCGTGTCGGGCCATCGGGCTCGAACGCGGCGCTCGCTTCATAGGCGCGCGAGAGGTCGACCCAGCCTTCGCGCGACGCCCCCACTGCGATGCGCTTCACGCCCGGATCGAGCGCATCGAACTTCGCGAGCTCGGCCGCATCGACCACCACGAAGCGCGCGCCGCCCGCCTCCACGCGCTCGCGCACGTCGTCGGGTGACAGTTGCGTGGTGGCGGGCAGCACCACGGCGCCGAGCTTCATCGCCGCCAGCATCACGTCCCAGAGCTCGACGCGGTTGGGCAGCATCAGGAGAAGGCGATCGCCGCGGCCCACGCCTGCTTCGCGCAGAAAATTCGCCATGCGCGAAGAGCGCTCGGACATCTGCGCGAACGAATAGCGCGTGCCGCCGTTCGCGAGGTCGTCGACGATCCACAGTGCCGGGTTGTCGTTGCCGCGCGCCATCACGTCGAAGTAGTCGAGCGCCCAGTTGAAGGTGTCGAGCTGTGGCCACGCGAATTCCTCGGACGCACGCGCATAATCGTTGCGATGACGCAGCAGCAGATCGCGTGCGTCGATGAAGGCCTGTGCGGAAGGGGTGAACCCGGTCATCGTCGTCTCCTGTGTCGACCGGAGTTCGTGCTTCAGCACTGGCTCCGGTCCCATGCAAAGCGCCTGATTCACGGCGCGTTCGCACGCTTTATTCGATGCGTCAAATACTTCGTCATCCTTTCTTATAGCTGCCGTGCGATCACCATGCGCTGCACCTCGCTCGTGCCTTCGTAGATCTGCGTGATGCGCGCGTCGCGGTAATGGCGCTCCACCGGATAGTCGTTCAGGAAGCCATAGCCGCCGTGAATCTGGATCGCGTGCGAGCACACTTCCTCGGCCATTTCGGAAGCATAGAGCTTGGCCTGCGAGGCCTCCGAAAGACACGGCTTGCCGAGCGTACGCAGCTTCGCCGCATGATGCACGAGATGGCGCGCGGCGTTGATGCGCACCTGCATGTCGGCGAGCATGTTCGCCACGCTCTGATGGCGAATCAGCGGCTCGCCGAACTGCACGCGCTCGTGCGCGTAGGTGCGTGCCGCGTCGAACGCCGCGCGCGCGATGCCGAGCGCCTGCGCCGCGATGCCAATGCGCCCGCCTTCGAGATTCGAGAGCGCGATCTTGAGGCCTTCGCCGCGCTGGCCGAGCAGGTTGGCTTCGGGAATCGCGCAATCGACGAGCGAGATCGCGCAGGTGTCCGAGGCGCGAATGCCCATCTTCTTCTCGGGCGGCCCCACATTGAATCCCGGCGTGTCGGTGGGCACGACGAAGGCCGAGATGCCGCGCTTGCCGGCGTCGGGATCGGTCACCGCGAACACGATCGCCAGGCTCGCGCGCGAGCCGTTCGTCACGAACTGCTTGTTGCCGTTGAGCACCCACTTGCCGTCGCGCAGCTCCGCGCGCGTGCGCAGGTTGTTGGCCTCGGAGCCGGCTTGCGGCTCGGTGAGGCAGAACGCGCCGATCATCTCGCCGCTCGCGAGCTTTGTCAGCCAGCGGTCCTTCTGCGCGTCGGTGCCGTACTGGAGGATCGGCCCGCAGCCCACGGAGTTGTGCACGCTCACGAGCGTCGCGCACGAGGCGCAGCCCGCGGCGATTTCCTCCATCGCGAGCGCATAGGCCACGTAGTCGGTATAGGAGCCGCCCTGCTCCTGCGGCACGATCATGCCGAGAAAGCCCAGCTCGCCCAGTTGCGCGACCACCTCGTCAGGCAGCTTGGCGTCGCGGTCCCATTGCGCCGCATTGGGCGCGAGACGCTCGGTCGAAAAGTCGCGCGCGGCGTCGCGAATCATGCGTTGATCGTCGGTATAGAACTCGTCCATCTGTGTCCCCTTCCTGTCTTGCCTGCGCGCTCGCCTCTCGTGGCGAGCGCGCCTGTGCTTCAACTGTCGCCCCACGCGGCCGCTGCCGCAAGGTCTACGAAAAGTTTAGGCACCCGCGCCTCCGCATTCGATGCCCGCCACGATCAAAGTCACTGAGCGAATTTGCCATAATGTCTTCGATAACCCCACCGGAGGCCGATTCTTGCAGCCAGGGAAAACCAGCAAAGTGAGCGAAAAAGGCACTATCGCGATGAGCCTCGTGCACGAGACGCTCTCGCTCGCGCGAGCGCGCGGGCTCGACATAGCGCCGGTCGTCGAAGCGGCGGGGATCGCCGCAGCCGTGCTCGATGCGCCACAGGCGCGCGTGAGCGCCGCGCAGTACGGCGCACTGTGGTCGGGCATCGCCCGCGCCCTCGACGACGAATTCTTCGGCCAGGACTCGCACGCCATGAAGAGCGGGAGCTTCATCGCCATGACGCACGCGGCGCTCGGCGCGCACACGGGCCGCCAGGCGCTGCAGCGCACCGTGCACTTCATGCGCCTCGTGCTCGACGACCTGGCGGGCGAGATCGACATCGACGTCACGCGCGTGCGCATCGCGTTCCGCCAGCGCGCGGGCACGCCGGTGCCGGCGATGTTCGCTTACGCGACCTGGTTCATCCTCGTCTACGGGCTGCTGTGCTGGCTCGTTGGGCGGCGCATTCCGGTGGTCGCGGCGCGCTTTCGCTGCCCGGCGCCGCCCGACGCGCGTGAATACCAGATCATGATCTGCGAGGACATGGCCTTCGCTCAGCCCGACTCGTGGTTCGATCTCGCGCCCGCGTTTCTCGACCTGCCGGTAATCCAGACCGCCGCCTCGGCGCGCGCCTTCCTGCGCAACGCGCCCGGCAATTTCGTTGTGAAGTATCGCAATCCGGGCTCGTTTGCGGCGCGCGTGCGGCGCGCGCTGCGCGCCCTGCCCGCGCACGCATGGCCGGACGCCGACGCCGTCGCGCAGCGCCTGAACGTTGCGCCCGCGACGCTGCGCAGACGCCTGCGCCAGGAAGGGCACAGCTGCCAGTCGATCAAGGACGAGCTGCGCCGCGATCTCGCGCTCGAGGCATTGCAGGATCCTGCGCGCTCGGTCGCCGACGTCGCAGCGGCCGTCGGCTTCGCCGAGCCGAGCGCGTTTCACCGCGCGTTCCGCAAATGGACTGGCCTGCGTCCGGCGGAGTACCGGCAGATGCGTGAACGGCATCCTGCGAAGGCACGGTGAGTGCATTTTTCCCGTTGCAAACCTTTCAGTTATCGAGATAAGACCTATAATTTTAGGGTTATCCCTAATACGAAAGGCATTGCCATGGACACTCTTTCACGGGTTGCCACTGCCTTGGTTGCAGCGGCCTGCTGCGTCGCTTCGGCGAGCGCGCTGGCCCAGCCGTACAACCCATCGGTTCCGTTGACGCGCGCCCAGGTGCTCGCGGACCTCGCCGCGTGGCGTGCGGCGGGCTACGATCCGCTCGACTGGATTCACTACCCCGAGAACGCCCAGCGCGCGGCCGCAATCGTCGCGCAACGGCGTGGTGAATCGGGCGCGCTGCCGCAATCGACTCAGTAAGCGTGGCACGCTGAAGACTCTCCCTTGAGCGGGAGCGTCGATCCGTCTGCAAGGGCGGACCGATACTCCCGCTTTGTGCTTTTGCCGCGTGCATGCACACGCGCCACCCCTCCCCACATTTGACGCACCGCAAACTGTTGCGGCCGTTCCACGTTCGCTCCGGCTTTTCTGCGTTTGCCGGACAATTGTTTAAAATCCCGCCCGTAAGCCGCGCGAACCGGCCTTGTCGACGCCGCTTGTCGCCCGTCCGCGCCAATCCCCACAACAAATCAACCGCACGACTCTCAAGGGCCCGACCTTCATGGACGCCATCAAACGCTATTTCGGATTCGAAGAAGCAGGAACCAACCTGCGCACCGAAGTGCTCGCCGGTTTCACCACCTTCCTCACGATGGCGTACATCATCTTCGTGAACCCGGCGATTCTTGGCGACGCCGGCATGCCGAAGGACGCCGTTTTCGTCGCCACCTGCCTCGTCTCGGCG
>DATEJU010000161.1:0-7762 GCA_035277805.1 Paraburkholderia sp.
CACGCGGCGGCCCGCGGCCCCACGCGCGACTCGCGCACCGGTGTGCCCCTGCGCGCAGCGGGCGCGGGGCGTACCTGCGCTTCGCTTGCGGCAGGCGCAGCCGCAGCCGCGGCTGCCTGCGCCACGGCGGTCTGGGCAGTCCGCCACATGGCTTGCGCATCGGGCGCGTGGGGACCGGTCTTGTGGAGCACCTCGCGGGCTGCGCGGTTCTGGATGGCGAGCAGACGTCGCATGCCACCCGCCCATAGCTTCGTCAGATTTTTCGTCATCAGTGGCCTCGTGAAAGGGGGTCGAATACGTCGAGACAATCAGTCGCGGCTCTTCATTGTGCAACGCACAATAGCATCAATCATCAAACGCTGCTGTAACGAGTTCTGGCTGCTGTAACGAGTTCTAAACGGCCCGCTATGTACGGCGCATCGCATTAATCGACCCTGAACATCGCTATACTGGAAGATCGGACGCTGTTCGTGTCGCCCTGGCCGGGTACTCGAACGTTAGTCAAACGATGCCCTTTGGAACGCGCCGCAGCAGCGCCAAGTCATGCCTGATTTACCCCTTCACCTCTGGTACTCGATTACCAACCTCGGCGGCGCCGGCCTCACGCTTCCGCTTGCGCTCGCCATCGCGCTATGGCTCGTGACAGGCTATTCCTGGCGCATGGCAGCGAGCTGGCTGCTGCTCCTTGGTGCGGCAATTGGTCTCGTCACGCTCACGAAGATCGCCTTTCTCGGCTGGGGTGTCGGCGTGCGGTCGTACGATTTCACGGGCCTGAGCGGCCACGCCATGCTGTCCACGGCGGTCTATCCGGTGGCGTTTTTCCTGATGCTGCAGGGCGTGCGGCCCGCGCTGCGCATCGCGGGCGTTGTGGTCGGGCTCGCCATTGGCATCGCGGTCGGATTCTCGCGCGTCGTGCTCGAGGCGCATTCGCCGTCGGAAGCCGTCACCGGCTGCATCGTCGGCGCCCTGACGGCGCTCGTGTTCGTGCGTTACTGGTGGGAGGCGCAATCGGGCCGGCTCTCCGCGGCCGTGGTCACGTTGAGCCTCGCGGCGCTCACCTTTGGGTTGCATGACGTGCGCCTGCCCACCCATCGCTGGGTGACGAATCTCGCGCTCACCGTCTCGGGGCACGATCGACCCTATATTCGTGCCAAGTGGAAGGCCAGCCGGCCGATGCGCAAGCCCGGCACGCTCAACGCCCCAGTCTCGCAGACTCGCAACACGCTCACGCCGCCCCCCCAGCAGCACGCTTGAAACAACCCGCCGCGCAAGCTGCCGCCTTGGGCCTGAGCGCGTCGACCGTGCTGAGCACGCCGCTCACCCGCCAACGCCAAGCAGCACGCTCGACGCCTTGAACACCGCCGTCGCGCTCGCGCCCGCTTCGAGGCCGAGCGCGTCGACGCTCGCGTCCGTCACAACTGCTGCAATCACCGTGCCCCCCGGCAATTCGAGCGTCACCTCCGCATTGACCTCGCCGCGGCGCACGCCGCTCACCACGCCGCTCAAGCGGTTGCGCGCCGAAAGCCGCGCTGCGGGGTCCGTCGAAAGCGCCCCGCCCGCCACCAGGACGACCGACGAAGCCTTCACGAGCGCCACCGCCGCCGCGCCAACGGCCAGGCCCAGCGCCTCGGCGCTCTCGCGCGTGACGACGGCGACGAGCCGCTGACCGCCCGGCAGCGCGATCGACACTTCGTCGTTGACGGCGCCGCGCACAAGCGCCGCAACAGTCCCGTAGAGCTGATTGCGCGCGCTGGTGCGCAAAGCGAAGCGGCCGAGCACGGCGAGATCTCTGACGAGGCTGCCTGCCGTATCCGCGTCGGCGTCCGGATCCGCCTCGCCGCCGAGCGCGCGTACCGCTGCGGCGGCGCGCTCGAGAAAGTGCCGATGCTCGCGCTCGATCGCCCCGAACGTGGCGATGAGGCGTTGCGCACGCGGCGTGAGTGTGGTTCCGCCGCCGCCCTTGCCGCCCGTCGCGCGCACGACAAGCGCTTCGCCAGCGAGATTGTTCATGGCGTCGATGGCGTCCCACGCGCCCTTGTAGCTCATGCCGACCGCCTTCGCGGCGCCGGTGATCGAGCCGGTTTCGCGGATCGCTGCAAGCAGCGCGATGCGTGCCGCGCCGCCGAGCATCTGCGGGCCGGCCTGAAACCAGACCGAGCCGCCCACGCCCAGCTCGGCCGAATCCGCGCGCGGCGGCTCGCCGGTTTCAGCGCCGGCATTTTCGTCGGCAGTGGCCTGTCCGCGGCGGGAGGAAGTCGAAGAGGAGGTCGTCATCGCGCGAGGCTTTTGTCGTGGGCAAGCGTTGGCCTCGATTATAGAGACGGAGCGCACGACACATTTACGTTTCCACTGCGCGTCGCGGTCATGCGCGAATCAAGCGCCGCGCGTGATCTTCGGTTGCCGCAACTCGCGCAGGAGCCGCTCGCCCTCTTTGGCCGTATAGCGCTTCATGGCCTCGCACCACCCGCGTGCAAAGCCAAGCTGATACGGCTCCGCATCCATGCGCTCGAGATAGCGCAAGGCCACCGCGGCGTCGTTGCCGTCGCCCAGCACGCCCTGCAGGCGTGCAAGCGTGCGCGCCATGTCCGCGCGGGTGCGGCGCGAGGTGATGGGTGCGAAAAATTCGAGCGTATAGCGCAGATATTTCGCGTTGATGCGGACACGGTGGCGGCCCGCGTCGTCGATGGATGTGAGCTTTTGCGCCTGCGTAAGCTGCTGGTAATAGCGGCGCACCCGTTTCTTCGCGTGTCGATGCAGCGAGCGAGCGTCCGCGCCGTCGGCGCGCGCGCGACGTGCTAGCGCCTCCAGCCACTGCAGCCACGCGAGCGCGGCATGCGCGTAGCGCGGCGACGCCAATGCTTCGCGCAACCGCGCGCGCGCCACGAGCCGCTGCGCCTCGGCCTCGTCGAGCACGGCGCGCCAGCGCGCGGGCTCGTCGTCGGCCGCGGCAAGCGCGGGCAGCGTGGATTCGACGAACACATCACGATCGCGCGCCTCGCCAAGCAGCCCGCCCAGCCAGCCGAGCTCGGGCTTGATGCGTGTACTCCATGCCTCATCCTGCCAATGCGAAAAGATCCGCATCGCGGTGCGCAAGCGCCGCTGCGCCACGCGCATCTGATGGATGAATTCGGTGTTCGCCGAGTCGCGCACGCCCCAGTCGTTGCCGAGCCAGTGCGTGCTGATGTTGGCGCCGATCGCCACCAATGCGGCCTCGGCAGTGGACGCGTCGCCCAGATCGACAGGTTCTGCGCGCACCGCGCATGCGTCGCCGGCGAGGCTACCGTCCCCCGCGCGCTTGAGCGCGTCGCCGAGGCGCACGAACGCGGGCAGCGCGTCGGCCAGTTCGTGCGCGCAGGCGAACAACGCATCGACGAGCGGCGCATTGTCCTCGTCTTCGGCCCACGGCACGCTCACGCGCAGCTCGTGCAGGCTCACGCCTTCGTCCCGCGGCGCGCGCACGTCGGCATCGAGCACGAGATCCGCACTGATGCCGTCGCGGGGCCACTGCCAGCGGCTGCGCACCGCCGACAGCGACGCCGCCGGTTCGAGTGGCCCGGTTGCCGCCAGCGCCTCGCGAAACGCCTCGGGCGCGGCGTCGAAGAGCTCGGTTTCGAGGCCATTCGCTTCGAGACGCGCCTCGAAAATCGACTCGACGGCAACGACGCCCGGTGTCCATACGCGCCGGCTGGAAACGACGACGCAATGCGCCGCGCCGCGCGTTTCGACGCCGATCCGCCAGCCGGCCGTGGCGAGCACGCCGGCCCGATCGAACATGACGGTCGTGACCGGCTCGGGCGCATCGGGGTGAGGCACGAGCTGCGGCAAAGCGGCACAGATGGCGGCGGCGAAATCGGCTGGAATCTGCCCGGCCGGGGCGGCGGCCTCGGATGAAGCCTGTGGCGTGACACTCACGACATCCAGCACGATTTCCAGAACGCGGTTCATGAACGCTCCGAGGGGTCGTTGGGGCGGCAGAAAGCGGCGAAAGCGGCGAAAGCGGAAAATATGAACGGAGTGAGATCAATCTGACAACGACGCTGTCGTCGCACCTGATGGTATACGCGCTGCCACACCGGCGCTCTCGGCAGCGGCCCGAAGCCGCTTGCGCGGAATGACCGTGATCAAGACCGCAGCTTGGCGAAAGTGGAAAAATACTTACACATCGACCTGATGTGTTGCACTTCTGTAAGGAGTATTGAGTGTTCCCAGAATTCAGAGACCTGATCTCACGGCTCAAAACCGCCGACGACCACTTCGCACGGCTGTTCCATCGCCACAACGAACTGGACCAACAGATCAAAAACATGGAAGCGGGCATCGTCCCCGCGAACGGCATGGCCATCGAGCAGCTCAAGAAAGAAAAGCTGCAACTCAAGGATTCGCTGTATCAGATCCTGCGCAAGGCCGAAAGCGTGTAAGCGCCGGCGCTGACACCGAAAGGTGCCGCGCCACGCAGGTCGCGCGATGCGGCACCGGTTCGCATCGCATCGCCCTGGCTTCGATCCTGGTGCCATCCTGATGCTGCTCGCGTCCGCTGGCACCCAACGCTCGCCCCTGCACGGACCGCCCGGTTCGCCCGAGATCCGGCCTTCGTCGTAGCGAAAACAACTCCTGCCCCCAAGATGGTCACTCGTCCCGCCTGCTCGAATCCCGCACTCGTCACCCAAAGCTCGCTTCAAAGCCAACTTCGCAACGGCGACGCGGCGGCGCACCAGACCGAGCTCACACCGCGCGGCGCCGAGCTGCGCACTGTCGATAGCGCCGTCGAAGCCGCCACCGAGGTCATCGCCGGCGCGATGCACGATCTCGTTGCCGCCAATGGCGCTGCGCGTGGCGAATCGCCCGACTCGCTGCTCGAATCGATCGCCGCGCTCATGAAAGGCCTGTCCCCCGACGAGGCCACGCAACTCCGCAGCCTGATCCTGGAAGGCAACCCGGCGGACTGGCACAGGACGCGAGCGCGCCATCCTGACGAGGAGCTTGCCGCAGGCTGGCGCGACGGCGCCTATCCATACCGCAACCTGATGTCGCGGCGGGCCTACGAGCGGCAGAAATATCGCCTGCAAGTCGAATTGCTGAAGCTTCAGGCGTGGGTGCGCGAGACCGGGCAGCGCGTGGTTATCGTTTTCGAGGGGCGCGACGCGGCTGGCAAAGGCGGCACGATCAAGCGCTTCATGGAGCATATGAATCCGCGCGGCGCGCGCGTCGTCGCGCTCGAAAAGCCCACCGAGGTCGAGCGCGGCCAGTGGTACTTTCAGCGTTACGTGCAGCATCTGCCTTCGGCGGGCGAGATCGTGCTGTTCGACCGCTCCTGGTACAACCGCGCGGGCGTCGAGCGCGTCATGGGCTTTTGCTCGCCCGAGGAATACGCGGACTTCATGCAGCAGGCACCGGAATTCGAGCGTCAGTTGATCCGCAGCGGCATCCACCTCGTCAAGTTCTGGTTCTCGGTGAGCCGCGCGGAGCAGCGCCGCCGCTTCAACGAGCGCAGCGTGCATCCGCTCAAGCAGTGGAAGCTCAGCCCCGTCGATCTTGCCTCGCTCGACAAATGGGACGAATACACGCAAGCCAAGGAGGCGATGTTCTCCCAGACCGATACGGCAGACGCCCCATGGACCGTGGTGCGCTCCGATTGCAAAAAGCGCGCGCGACTGAACGCCATGCGCTACATCCTGCACAAGCTGCCTTATGCGAACCGCGATGCCGCATCGATCGGTCCCGTCGATCCGTTGCTCGTGAGCCGTGCGCTTTAAGCGCCGGGAAGGCGGCTACGCCAGGACTCCTGCGATGCCCCGCGCCGCTGTGCTTGCGGCGCGGGCGCCTCTCGAGCGCAGCGGCGCGCGACAGATTCAAGTCGCGTACTGCGCGATCCCATTGCCAAACGACCAGTTCTCGCGCGCGACATCGACGAGGTTGATGAACACATCCTCGCGCCGCACACCCGGATCGCGCGCGAGGTTTTCGGCGATCTGTGCGAACAGCGCCTTCTTCTGATCCTGCCCGCGCGTATTGCTCACTGCGATCTGAATCATCACGAGATCGTCGCTGCGCTCGATGCCGAGGTAGTGCCGCCCAAAGACAAAATTGTCGGCATCGTGTTCGGTGACGATCATGAACTGGTCGTCCTCCGGTGCCTTGAATACTTCCATGAGTGCGAGATGCGCGCCCTGCATGAGCGCCTTTCTATAGTCTGCGGGCTTGCCTGCGCGTACGGCGAGACGGGTGAATGGCATGTTGGGCTCCTTCAGCGTTGATCGGGTAATGAGTGAATGGCCACGACAACAGCTTAGGCACGCTCTATCATAATAAACAGATATCCCCCGATATTTCATCCATTTCCAGTTGAAATGAAACCGCTCGATCTCGATGCCGTGCGTGCGTTCGTCCTGGTCGCCGAGCTGCGCAGCTTCACGCGCGCCGCCGATGCGCTCGATACCACCCAATCCGCCGTCAGCCTCAAGCTCAAGCGGCTAGAAAGCCATCTTGGCCGGCAGTTGCTAGAGCGCACACCGCGCGCCGTGCGACTCTCGCTGGACGGGCGAGCGTTTCTAGGCGCCGCACGCGAACTGCTGGGGGCGCATGAGCGCGCGCTCGGCACGCTGACCGGCGATGCGCGGCGTCTCTCGTTGGGCCTGAGCGAGCACGTCGCCGATGCGCAGCTCTCCCGCCAGCTCGCGCTCTTGCGCGCTCACGATCCTGGGCTCGTAATCGCGCTGCATCTTGGGCTTTCGGCGCAGTTGCTCGCGCAGTTCGACGAGCGGCGGCTCGACGCGGTGATCGTGCGTCAGGAAGCCGACGAGGCGCCGCGCGGCGACGCACGGCTGCTCTTCGACGAACCGCTGGTCTGGCTCGCCTCGCCCGAATGGCAGTGGGAACCCGGCACCCCGCTGCCGCTCGCCCTGCTCGCCGGGCCTTGCGCGGTGCGCGCGGCGGCGATCGGTGCGCTCGACGCGGCGGGCATCGCGTGGCAGGAGGTGTTCGTGGGCGGCGGCGTGGCGGCGGTTGGCGCGGCGCTGGAGGCGGGCCTCGCCGTGTCGGCGCTGGCGCGGCGCGTGGCCCCGCGAGCACTCGTCGATGTTGGGGCGAAGCACGATCTGCCGTCCTTGCCGGTCTCGCGGGTGACACTGCATTCGCGCGTGCGCGAGCCGCGGTCGGCAGAGACGCTGCGGTTGCTGGCGTCGAGCCTTGGCACTGCTTGAAGAGGGGCTGCTGCCCGAGCAGGCGACGGCTCGAGCGGATGACTGCGCGGCCAGCAGGCCGCCAGTCTCGAGAGGCGGGCGAGCCGTGCGTGAAGCGCGAGCAAGCCAATGCGCCGCGCGGCCTCAGCGCGAGTCAGACTGCATCCGCCTGGATCAGCCCAGAATCGGCGGGAGTGGGTGCGGCTGCGGGATTGCCCGCTGCGCCTGTGTCGCAGGCGCTTCGATCACGAGCTTGTGATGCGCCGACGGGCGAACCGCTGCGGGCCTGGCCGGCGCGTGTTTCGGTGCGGCCGGCTCAGGTGCGGCCGGCTTGGGCGGATGCTTGTGAGCGCTTGCTTGACGCGAGGTCCGCAGCACGTCGTGGACCGCCGACTTCGTCGGCGCCGTGGCGCGACGGCCCATGCCATCGTCGTCGACATCCGCCATGCCGCGACCATCACTGCCACTGCCCGCACACCGCCCCTCCCTCGAATAGCCATTCTTTCCGCCTGCATCGGCCGGCGATTATACCCAACCAAAATTTGCAAAAATCCAGATATGGACTAGTATCATAGAAAAGTTCA
>DATEJU010000162.1:0-4734 GCA_035277805.1 Paraburkholderia sp.
AAGCAACAACGCGAAAGCAACAAGGAGAAAACATGAAATCGGTCGCTTTTCTGAAGACGCTGACCGCAGTGGCCTGCGTGACGGTCGCGTGCAGCGTGTATGCCCAGGACAACTCGGCGGCGAGCGGCGCGGCCGCCACGCCGATGGCAGCGGCCCCGGCCTCGGCCAAGAAGGTCGACCGCAAGCTCGGCTACACGGTGCGCAAGGCGCTCTCGAAGGCGCAGGGCCTCGACGTCAAGAACATCACCGTGCGCTCGCACAGCGGCGCAGTCACGTTGACCGGCACGGTGCCCGATCAGGGCCAGATCGACCAGGCGGGACAGGTCGCACAGGGCGTGGCCGGCGTGAAGTCGGTGACGAACAAGCTGACGGTCAAGCAGCAGTAAAACGGCGCGCTACCTGCGGTTCGGCGCCAGAGACGGGCGCGGGCCGCGGGCACGAGCCGCACGACCCGCACGACCCGCACGAACAGGCCCCGGCACGTCGTTGCCGGGGCCTGTTTTATTTCGAAGAGAGGGCGGCGCTGATGACCGTCGCGCGGCGCATGTGTGGACTGACACACAGCATTCCTGCGATTGGGGGTATACGTTGTAGTTGCGCGGCCCGGGCTGAGGTCGCGCATGGCTTCATCGCGGGGAAATGCCATGACTATCCATACCTACACTGACTTGCCGCTCGTCGACCGGGCGGCGTTCGAGCTGGCGTGCGCGCGGCACGGCTTCGCGCCGATTCACTTCGACGTGAATGGAGAAACGGATCCCGACGATCCCGAGCATGGCGAGTTCGTGATCGTGCGGCGCGGCGCCTGGGCCCAGGCGTACCGCATCGACACGCGCGGCCAGTGGCTGCGCCAGTTCGAGACCGATCTGAACGGCCGCTTCTTCAGCAGCGCGCCGCACGCCTGAGCGGCGCTGGTATCCCGGCTGAGAAGCCCGCCGCGCGGCACGCGCGCCGTGCGAAGGCCCTCGTGCGCGCTTGCGCCACGCGCTCACGCAAGGCAGGGAGAGGCGCGCCCGTATGCGCCGCGTGACCCTTCAGGCGAGCACGAGGCGCACGCCCACGAGCGTGAGCGTTGCCGCGAGCAGGCCGCGCAGCAGCTTCTCGGGCGCGCGCGCGGAGAGCATGCTGCCGATCGCGATGCCGGGCAGCGAGCCGCACAGCAGCGAAAGCAGCATCGACCAATCGATCGAGCCGAGCAGCCAATGTCCCGCGCCCGCGAGCAGCGTGAGCGGCACGGCGTGCGCCACGTCGGAGCCGACGATGCGCACCGTCGGCAGCGCAGGATAGAGCAGCAGCAGGACCGTCACGCCGATTGCGCCCGCGCCCACCGAGGTGAGCGACACCAGCGCGCCGAGCACGGCGCCCGTGAGGATCGTGAAGAGCAGCGTGCGCGCCTCGCTGGGGCCGTGGCGATGGCGCGCCGCGAACGCGGCGAGTTGCGGCCGGAAGATCAGCGCAACGGAGGTGATGAGCAGCGCCGCCCCCAGCACGGCCTGGATCAGATGTCCGGCGCGCGGCGTGTCCATGCCGTAGCGGTGCAGCAGGATCAGCGTGATGGTGGCGGCAGGCACGCTGCCCGTCGCGAGGCGCAGGGTCACGCGCCAGTCCACCGAGCCCTTGAGCCCGTGCACGAGCGTGCCCGCCGACTTGGTCACCGCCGCGTAGAGCAGGTCGGTGCCCACCGCCGTGGCGGGATGCACGTGGAACAGCAGCACGAGGATCGGTGTCATCAACGAGCCGCCGCCCACGCCAGTCAGGCCGACCAGAAACCCGACCAGCAGGCCGGACAGCGAATAGAGCGGATCGATATGAGGTAGGACCATCGCGGGCGTCGTAAATCGCGCTGCTTCTTGTTGAATGGGTCGGGCCGCGCAGGTCGGGCCTGGGCTTCATGCCTGGCGGATGACGCGGCAACGCTCACGCGCGCTTACCGGAGGATCGTTAGCGTAGCGTCAGGCTGGACAGCGGCAAAGGCTGGCGGCGAAAATCCGTTATTGTCGCAAAACCGGCGGATCGGCGCAGGGTTGGTTCGAATCTCCCCAAAAATTTGCGGGATAACGCCGCCACGCACGGTTGCATCCACCGATTCAATAAAACGACTCATGAATCCCGGCATCGCCTACGCCTTTTCCGCCTTCACCATCTGGGGCCTCTTCCCGGTCTACTTCAAGACGCTTCACCAGATTCCCGCCCTCGAGATGCTTGCGCATCGCATGGCGTGGTCGCTCGTGTTCATTCTCATCGTGCTGGTCGTGCGGCACCATTGGGCGTGGATACCGTCCGCGCTGCGCGACCGGCGCCTCATCGCGCGCTTTGCCGCAAGCGCGGTGTTGCTCTCGGCCAACTGGGGCATCTATATCTGGGCCGTGAACGCGGGACATATCGTCGAGGCGAGCCTCGGGTATTTCATCAATCCGCTCATCAACGTGCTGTTCGGCTATGCCTTTCTGCGCGAGCGATTGCGCCCGGTGCAATGGTGCGCTGTGGCCGTCGCGGCGCTCGGCGTGGCCTGGCTCACCTGGCAGAACGGCGCGCCGCCGTGGATCAGCCTTGCGCTCGCGCTGACCTTCGGCGGCTACGGCCTCTTGCGCAAGACCGCCCAGCTGGGCGCGCTCGAAGGCCTCGCGCTCGAGACGGTGCTGCTCTTTCCCGTTGCCGTCGTCTACCTGACGATCATCGGCATGGCCGGTGCGAGCCATTTCACGCATGCGTCGCTCGGGCTGCAACTGCTGCTGGCCGCCGCCGGGCCGATCACGGCCGTGCCGCTGCTGCTCTTCGCGGCCGCGGCGCGGCGCATCCCGCTTTCGATGCTCGGTCTCATCCAGTACGTCACGCCCACGCTCCAGCTTCTCACCGGCGTACTCGTCTATGGCGAGCCGTTTGGAGCGGTGCGCGCGATCGGCTACGGCGCGATCTGGATCGCACTCGCGCTCTACTCGTTCGAGGGGCTGCGCGCCACGTTGCTCGCGGCGCAGCGCTCGCGCGAAGCAGCCTGAGCGTCGGCGGCGCACACGCACAGGCTGCGCGGGAGACCGATCGTCTGACAGGGGCTGGCTCCCGCGCCTGCCTCGCGCTAGCATGTTTCGATGCCTGCTCCGCCCGCGTTCTCGCGCGGCGGGTTTTGCCGCAGTCATCCATCCGGCCAGCCGCCAGGATCGCCAGCACCGCCACCGTCAGGACGATCGGCACAAACGATCGGCACAAACGATCCGCACAGACGATCAGCACGAACAAAAGGAGACTCCCGCGCATGAGCAGCGCAGCCATTTACCGCTTCGAAGAAGAGTTTGCGCCGCGCATCGCCGCGCGGCTTGCGAACCAGTTCGGCTCCGAGGTGCGCGTGGAAGTCGTGCCCCACGAGGGACGCGGGCATCCCACCCGCGTGCGCCTGTGGGGCGTGCCGAGCGAAGTGCGCCATCCGTACGCGTATCCGCTGAACGTGTCGCTCACGTGGGACATCGGCGAGATCGAGCGGCTCATGGAGCCCGGCGGCGAGGCGCGCTTCGAGCACTATCTGGACGCGACCGTGCGCAAGATGGCTTCATGGGAGACCGCGCGTCCGGTGGACTTCACCACCCGCACGCAAGGCGAGCCGGAAGTGCTGATCGGTGGGCTCGATTTCGAGGGCTGAGCGCGCGGGTCCGGCGCCGCGCGCCGCATGCGTCAGATGCCGCCCGCGAGTGCCATCGCATGAACGGCCTTCGCGGCCATGCCCGCCGCCACGCACCCCGCGAATACCGCAAACGACTGCTGCAGCCGCGTGCCGCTCACATGACGCGCGAAGCCGCGACCGCCCAGCATGCCGGCGAGCGCGCCCGCCGCGAACGGCAGCGCATTGATCCAGAGCATGTGGCCGCTGGCCGCCGACGCGGCCACGCCCGCTGTCGAGACGAGCGCGATCACTGCGAGCGAGGTGGCGACGACGCCCTGCATCGGAAGATCCGACGCGCGCTTGAGCGCGGGCACGATCACGAAGCCGCCGCCCACGCCGAGCAGGCCGGAGAGAAAGCCCGCCGCCGCGCCCGAGAGGGCGAGCGCCCGCGCGCAGGGCGCGGTCCAGTCGAGCTTGCCGCGCTCGAGGTTCAACCGGCACGGCAGATCGGACGGGCAAGGCTCGGCGCCGCCGTGCAGAGCGTGCGCCGAGCCGGGCTTCTGCTGCAGCATGCGCCACGCCACGCGCGCCAGCACGAGGGCAAACACCAGGGTGAGCGGCGCGTCGGGCACGCGGTGCGCGACCCACAGCCCGGCGGGCGAGATGACGGCGCCGGTTGCGGCCATCAGCGCGGCGGCCTTGTAGCGCACCTTGCCTTCGCGCAGCGCGAGCAGGGCGCCGATGCCCGCCGCGAGCGCGACGGCGCAGAGCCCGATAGGCGCGGCTTGCGCAACGCCGAGCCCGAGTCCGAATACGAGCAGCGGTACGGCGACGATGGCCCCGCCCGCACCCGTCAGCGCGAGGATGAGCCCGACGACCGAGCCGAGTGCGGCGCTCACGAGCGTGGCGGCGTCCATGATCCGTGATCTCCTGTGATTGCGACCGCATGCAAAGCCGCCAAAGCCGGCGGCAACGCTCAGCGCCGCGCTTCGTCCGGCGCGGCCCCCGTGAACCACTCGCGGCCCTTGAGCATGCCGCTCCAGTAAAAGCGCGGCAGCACGCTGGCCTTGAGGAACCACATGAGGCGGCGCGGCCGCGTGGGATCGAGCGGGAAGGTGGGCAGCAGCTTGCCGCCGTAGCCG
>DATEJU010000163.1:0-9814 GCA_035277805.1 Paraburkholderia sp.
TATGTGGAGGCCTGGTACCTGGAGCACGGCATCCGGCCGACGCGCGTGCTGGAGCTTGGCTCGTATCACGCGATCGTCGCCTGCGTGGCGGCGGGCGCGGGCGTGGCCGTTGCGCCTCGGGCCGTGCTCGAACTGCAGCGCAACGCCGACGAAGTGGCGATCCACTCGTTCGGCAGGCTCGGCCAGGTCGACACGCTGCTCGCGTGGCGGCGCGGGCACTTTTCGCCGGCGCTGGATGCGTTGAAAACCGCGCTGCTGGAGCATGCGCAAAGCGAAGCGCGCGCTCGCGGCGAGACGGCCAGGGCGGTGCGTTTGCCGACGAGCGCCTGAGCGCAGTCCCCGCGACAGCATGCTCGCGGGATGCCAGCGTTCGCGTAGATCATTGGCGTAGAGAGCCCAATCCTCGCCATTAAACTCGCCTCATAGCGAGCCGGGCCTGAGCCGCACTGTTCTCGATACGGCATCCCACAGCGCAACGGCCTCTCCTGTACTGAGCGACCCCGTTTCGAGACTAACGAACTTTCCGCCAATTTCCAGCCGACCGCCGGTGTTCATGTCAAGAGATAGATACGGTGTAACAGGTCCGCTTGTCGTGCCATGGACGGAGAGCGAAAACGAATCACCGCGACCATCCCCGGGTTTCAAGCCTTCGAACAGCCATTCCTCAGCTTTCACTCCGGACAGGTCCACAACGCCCTTGCGTATAACCTTCGCATCCATCGCCTTGAGTGCCCAGCGCCCCTCCGGGCTATCGGCATGTTGCAAGAGCGTCGTATTTCCGTGGGGTTCAGTGTCGACAAGCACATCGAAAAAAACATCGCGATTGTTCGCCAATCTAAATCCGCTGTTCACGAACTGGTCGTCCGACGCCTTCCCGGGCAGGAAGCCGCCCGCGAAGCACAACCCTGGCTCAGTCGGGATCTCCTCTTTTGGACGGCCACGCAGTTTCTCCAGCAAGCCAAGTACAACATCTACCTTGTCTGGAAAGTTATTTTTGATGTCCATCTTTCGCACGATCGGGTCATCGGTCTGGTCCGGGTGCGTATAGTCGTAGGCTTCGAATTTCAACAGGATCCGATACCCTCGGTCCCACTTATAACCCTCAATGTTTCGCCTGCTTGGATCGTCGTGGACAGTACCGCGATGAACGAAGTAATAGGTATTTTCTCCGCGCGCTGCCCCGGCCACATACAGGAACGGGTATGCATCAATGCTCTTCGTCGCTTTCAACGTTGCTTCCCGCTGTGCGATCTCCTGCCGGTAAGTCTCCTCGGTCATCGCCTCCGCAGTCACATCGACACCCTGAATCTTGGCGGAGCCGTACTCCGATGCGTCCTCCGGAATGTCAATCAAATAGCGGCCCGCACACCGCGCTTTTAGATTTGCAGTGAGTTCAGTCACGACTTGCTTTTCCTTTTGGGTCAACGGTGCAAGCTTGTAATCGCAAGCGGCAACCGTAAATATCAGGCAGGCAAATACCAGTGTTGCACGCACCCTGTTCATGTCTTGTAGTCCAGTGCGGTGCCCTTCACGCTCTGCGCGATGCGTGTAATGGCCTGAAGGGTGAAGCGCCGGGTAGCATCATCCTTGTAGGCCCCTTCGTGGTCGATACCCGCGAACGCCACACAGGCGCGCACGCGCTGGCCGGGCGCACGACCTGAGCGCACGGGAACCGTACCGTCTCCATGTTCGTCCGTATCACGCAAAGCGAACGTGGAAACCATGGTCGTTCCGTTCTGCGTTATTGCTATCAGTCGTCCGCCAGACGCCGGATCGTCCTTGCCGCGCTTTCCAAGCAAGTCGGCGATGGCTGGAACGCCTCCACGCAGAAGTGGCGGCGTGTGCTGCGTCCACGTGACATTGCCGTATGCCTGATGCTTTTCATCGTCGCCGTAGAACACATAGGTGTTGGGGTGGTACTTACCACGAATGGCATCATGGAATTTCTGAACCTTGTCCCGAATCAAGTCTTCAAAATTGCGCCAATCCTGATCGACGGCTTTCTTCCCGATATCTAGCGGATTCAGCAGTAAGTCATCGCACAGCCCCCACCACGTGCCGCGCACCGTATAGATTTCACTGTACGGATCCGATTCCGGTAACGCGACGAATTGCTCACCGTCCCTTATCCTGAGCCACCCCATGCCGTAGTCGCGACTCGGCAACAACTGCAACGGCCCCGGCGCATTGCCAACCACTGCGGTCATGGTGGCTGCGTTCGGTCCCAACGCGAGAGCAGTCAGAACGCCCTTGATATTCGTACCTTCTGTGCCCGTCTTCATCCGCTTGTAGGCGGCCGCCGCACCCGTGGCGGGCATCACGCCGTGCACGACCCCAAGTACCTTGTCGCGCATTCCCAAGACTTCGGAATAGTAGCGGGCGACCAGCCCCCCCATCGAATGGGTGACGAGAATCACCTTGTCGCATCGCCAGCGGAATTTCTCACGATACCAGGCCGTGATTTCATCGATCCGCTTCTTCAGACGCTCCGCCGACACAGCGTTCGATTGCAGCCAGTTATAACCGACCGCATGCACGGGAAACTGATACTTGTATGAGAGCGCAACCTCATCGTGTACCAGCTTTTCGAGGCCGGGGGTAACGATATGGCACAGACTCTCGCGCAACCCCTTGCGGCCGTAGTCGGTTGCCTCGTGCGCGTCGTCTAGCGCGTTTTCGAGCCACACCAGCCACTCGCCGTAGCTCATGTACGCGACTTCGCCCCAGCCGCGACGGCGCAGTTCGTCTTCCGTCTGCGCAGTGCCCGTTGCGATCTTGCCGCCACGGTAAACCTGAGTCTTATCCGGATCCAGAATACGTTTGCGGTCCGCTGAACTCTTCCACATCCACGGTCCTGCAGTCGAGTTGCCGTCGAGTAACCAAACCGGCTCCGGTGAATCAGGATTCTTTTTCTCCAGATTGCTCCCCATGACGCCTGGCACAAAAATCACGGGAATAATCCGGCGCGGGACCATGTAGCAGACCGCCGTGCTCTGGTCGGGCGGCGAAGTAACGGAGGTGTAATGGACCGATCCGTCGTCGGCGATCTTCACCGGGATAATGCGTTCTTGTTGTGTAGCCAATGCAGCTTTCTCCCATTTGCGTGGAACGTGAGTCCCAAGAAATAACCCCTGGAGGTCAAAGCAACGGGCTGGGCCGTGGCACAAGCCAGTTTCCAGTCCAACGACCTTGATAAGGGAGACACCTGCAAAGGGCATTGAGAAAAATCAAGGGAAGATCATGCCGCTTGAAAGTATCAAGATGCGCTTCCGCAGCCGGTCGATGGGAATATCGTGAATGACTCGATCAAAGAATCTTTCCAGCTCAACGTCCATTACGATCCTGCGGCCTGGCTGCACATACACGTGCGCCCATGCTGGGCGCACCAAACAAAAAGGGCTGCCCTCCCAGGCAGCCCTCTTGCATCAATCGCAGCGGCCTCTCAGCCGCGCTTGCGCCTTACAGCTTCGCTTCGACCCAGCCCTTCACGCCCGCAAGCGCGGCCGGCAGGTTGGCCGGCTCGGTGCCGCCCGCCTGCGCCATGTCCGGACGGCCGCCGCCCTTGCCGCCCACCTGCTGGGCAACGAAGTTCACGAGCTCGCCGGCCTTGACCTTCTTGCTGGCCTCGGCGGTCACGCCCGCGATCAGGCTGACCTTGCCGCCGTCGACCGCCGCCAGCACGATCGCCGCGCTCTTGAGCTTGTCCTTGAGCTTGTCCACGGTCTCGCGCAGCGTCTTCGAGTCCGCGCCTTCGAGCGTGGCGGCCAGCACGTGCACGCCGTTCACCTCGATGGCCTGGCCCGCGAGCTCGTCGCCCTGGCTCGACGCCATCTTCGACTTGAGCGCGCCCAGTTCCTTTTCGAGCGACTTCACCTGGTCCTGCACCTGGGCGATGCGCTGCGTCAGCTCCGAGGGCTGCGCCTTGAGCGCCGCGGCCGCCGCGTTCACGCGCGCGTCGAGCTCCTGCACGAAGCGCACGGCGTTATCGCCCGTGATCGCTTCCACGCGGCGGATGCCCGCGGCCACGCCGCCTTCCATCACGATCTTGAAGAGGCCGATGTCGCCGCTGCGGCTCACGTGCGTGCCGCCGCACAGCTCGCGCGAGAAGCCGAGGTCGAGCACGCGCACTTCGTCGCCGTACTTTTCGCCGAAGAGCGCCATCGCGCCGCCCTTCACCGCTTCGTCGTAAGGCAGCACGCGCACGATGCCGGGCGCGTTCGCGAGCACTTCCGAGTTGACGATTTGCTCGACGCGACGGATTTCGTCATCGGTCATCGGCGCGTTGTGCGCGAAGTCGAAGCGCGTCTTCTCGGCGTCGACGAGCGAGCCCTTTTGCTGCACGTGCTGGCCCAGCACCTCGCGCAGCGCCTTGTGCATCAGGTGCGTGGCCGAGTGGTTGCGCGCGGTGCGGGCACGGCGGATGGCGTCGATTTCCGCCTTCACGACGTCGCCCACCTTAAGCAGGCCCTGCTCCAGCGTGCCATGGTGGCCGCTCACGTCGGCCTGGACCTTGAGCGTGTCGGTCACCGCGAAGCGCACGCTCGCGTTGGAGATCACGCCCTGGTCGCCCACCTGGCCGCCCGACTCCGCGTAGAACGGCGTGTGGTCGAGCACGACCACGGCGTCCTGGCCGGTCTTCACTTCGTTGACCGAGGCGCCATCGACATAAAGCGCGACGATCTTCGCGTCGTCGAAGACGATTTCCTCGTAGCCGTGGAACGTGGTCTTCGCACCCGAGTACTCGAGGCCCTGCGCCATCTTGAACTTGCCCGCCGCGCGCGCCTGCTCGCGCTGGCGCGCCATGGCGTCGTCAAAGGCCGGCTCGTCGACCGTGACGTTGCGCTCGCGGCAAACGTCCGCCGTCAAGTCGAGCGGGAAGCCGTAGGTGTCGTGCAGCTTGAATGCGAGCTCGCCGTCGAGCGTCTTGCCGCCCTTGGCTTCGAGATCCGCCAGCGCGGCCTCGAGAATCGACATGCCATGCTCGATGGTCTCGAAGAAACGCTCCTCTTCCTGGCGAAGCACATCCGTCACGCGCTGTTGCGCTTCCTTCAGCTCCGGATAGGCCGCGCCCATTTCCGTGACGAGATCGGCCACGAGCTTGTGGAAGAAGCCGTTCTTGCGGCCGAGCTTGTAGCCGTGGCGGATCGCGCGGCGCACGATGCGGCGCAGCACGTAGCCGCGGCCTTCGTTGCCCGGAATCACGCCGTCGACGATCAGGAACGAGCACGCGCGAATGTGGTCCGCGATCACCTTCAGCGAGTTGTTCGTGAGGTCGGCGGTGCCGGTCTCGCGCGCAGCGGCCTTGATCAGGTTCTGGAACAGGTCGATCTCATAGTTGCTGTGCACGTGCTGCAGCACGGCGGCGAGGCGCTCGAGACCCATGCCCGTGTCGACGCACTGCTTGGGCAGCGGCGTCATGTTGCCCTGGGCGTCGCGGTTGAACTGCATGAACACGAGATTCCAGATCTCGATGAAGCGGTCGCCGTCTTCCTCGGCCGATCCCGGAGGGCCGCCCCAGACTTCCGGACCGTGGTCGTAGAACACTTCCGAGCACGGGCCGCAGGGGCCGGTGTCGGCCATCTGCCAGAAGTTGTCCGAGGCGTAGCGCGCGCCCTTGTTGTCGCCGATGCGGATGATGCGCTCGACCGGCACGCCCACTTCCTTCGCCCAGATGTCGAAGGCTTCGTCGTCTTCCTTGTAGACCGTGACCGTGAGCTTCTCCGCCGGCAGGCCATAGACCTTGGTCAAGAGCTCCCAGCAGTAGTGGATCGCGTCGCGCTTGAAGTAGTCGCCGAACGAGAAGTTGCCGAGCATCTCGAAGAACGTGTGGTGGCGCGCGGTGTAGCCGACGTTCTCGAGGTCGTTGTGCTTGCCGCCCGCGCGCACGCTGCGCTGCGCGGTCGTGGCGCGCGAGTACGGGCGCGATTCGGAGCCGAGGAACACGTCCTTGAACTGCACCATGCCCGAGTTGGTGAACAGCAACGTGGGGTCGTTGCCGGGCACGAGGCTCGACGAGCGCACGATCGTGTGGCCCTTCGACTCGAAGAACTTGAGGAATTTCTCGCGGATTTCGGCGGCTTTCATGGCGTGCTGTATGTACCTTCGGGGGCGTTCGGTGCTGAATCTTGTGAGATCGTCCGGCTCCGCGCATGCACCTGGATGCGCGCGGAACCGGCGATGCTGAATCGAACGATTATACGGGATCGTTGCCCGCTCGCGGCGGCCCGCTCGGGCGGGGTGCGTGGGCGCGACAGCGTGCGGGAGCGCTTGTTCGCCTCTCCCGTATGTTTCGCACAGCGGAACTTTGTACCGAAATTCACCATCCAGCGTCCGGATCGCTTAAGATGCCCGGATCGGCCGCCGCGCTGCCCGCATGGGCGAACCCGCAGGCCTCGGAACGACATTGGACGACACAGCATGGGCGCTCTCAGCCATATCCGCGTACTCGATCTCACCCGTGTCCTCGCCGGACCGTGGTGCGCACAGACCCTCGCCGACTTCGGCGCCGACGTGATCAAGGTGGAGCGCCCGGGCGCCGGCGACGACACGCGCCATTGGGGGCCTCCGTACCTGAAGACGCCGGACGGCCAGGACACCCAGGAAGCGGCCTACTATCTCGCGCCGAACCGCAACAAGCGCTCGGTGACGCTCGATATCGCGACGCCCGAGGGCCAGCGCATCGTGCGCGAGCTCGCCGCGCAGAGCGACGTCGTGCTGGAGAACTACAAGGTCGGGCAGTTGAAGAAGTACGGGCTCGACTACGAGTCGCTGCGCACCGTGAAGCCGGATCTCGTCTACTGCTCTGTGACCGGTTTCGGCCAGACCGGGCCGTATGCGCCGCGCGCGGGCTATGACTTCATCGTGCAGGGCATGGGCGGCTTCA
The DNA here is from genome assembly GCA_035277805.1 of Paraburkholderia sp. Taxonomy (GTDB): domain Bacteria; phylum Pseudomonadota; class Gammaproteobacteria; order Burkholderiales; family Burkholderiaceae; genus Paraburkholderia. Next base: position 6,884 of record DATEJU010000163.1, read on the forward strand.
TGAGCATCACCGGCGAGCGCGACAGCCTGCCGGGCGGAGGCCCGCAAAAGGCCGGCGTGGCGATCGCCGACCTCATGACTGGCATGTACGCGACGATTGCCGTGCTGACGGCGCTCGCGCACCGCGAGCGCACGGGCGCGGGCCAGTACATCGACATGGCGCTGCTCGACGTGCAGGTCGCCATGCTCGCGAACATGAACACGAACTACCTCGCGAGCGGCACGCCGCCCGCGCGCTGGGGCAACGCGCATCCGAACATCGTGCCCTATCAGGCGTTCCAGACGAGCGACAGCTGGATCATCCTCGCAGTGGGCAACGACGGGCAATTCCGCAAGTTCGTCGAAGTCGCGGGCCGCCCCGAGCTTGCCGACGACGAGCGCTTCGCGACCAATCCCGAGCGTGTGCGCAATCGCGACACGCTGGTGCCGATCGTCGCCGAACTGATCCGCACGCGCACCAAGGCCGACTGGATTGGCGCGCTCGAAGGCGCAGGCGTGCCGTGCGGGCCGATCAACAATCTCGCGGAAGTGTTCGAAAACGAGCAGGTGATCGCGCGCGGCATGCAGGTGGACGTGCCGCATCCGTCGGGCGCAACGGCGCGGCTCGTGCGCAACCCCATCCGCATGAGCGCGACACCGCCCACGGTGGCAAGCCATCCGCCGACGCTGGGCGAGCACACGATGGAGGTGCTGCGCGACGTGCTCGGCTACGGCGAGGAGCAGGTGGCGGCGTTGCGGGACAAGGGCGTGCTCTAAAGCGCAGGCGAGCGCGCCACGAGCGGCGGCGTGGGCGTCAACGCTCGCCGCCTGTTCCCATCGACATCAGCCATTCGTACCCCTGCGGCCAGTCTCCGAGGCCGCTTTCGGCGTTGATATGCCCGCGCGCGCCGATCTCGATCCAGCGGCTGCCCCAAGCCCGCGCGCAGCGCTCCGAAAACGCCAGCCCGCCATACGGATCGTCGCGGCTCGCGATCACGATGCTCGCGAACGGCAGCACCGGCGCCGGTTCGAGCGGCACCGGATCGAAGCCGTGCGCGTCGCGTGGGAATTCGGGGCCATGCGGATCGGGCACGGCAACCAGCAACGCACCTGCGACCTTCGCGAGCGTCGCCGCGCTCGCATGGCGCGCGGCCCAATGCGCGATCGTGAGGCAGCCAAGGCTGTGCGCCGCCAGCAGCACGCCGCCCTCGCCCGCCGCATCGGCATGCTCAGCGCTCCCGGCACTCAAGGCGGCCTCGAGCGTGCGGCACCAGGCGTCGCAATCCGGATGCATCCAGTCGGCCATCGAAACGCGCGCAAACCCCGCGTGCACCTCCTCCCAGCGGGTCTGCCAGTGTCCCGGCCCCGAGTTCATGTAGCCTGGCAACACCAGCACCCGTGGCTCGTTCATCGTCATTTTTTCCTTTTGCATTTGCTTCGCCGAACAACGGCGCCAGGCAGCGGTCCGCGAGCGGCCTGCGCAACGCCCGCGAGCCGGGACTGGCAGGCCTCATCTCGTCAGGTAGAATGGAAGACACCACTGGGCGCCGGATTGCGACTTTCCTTATGTACCGCGCCCTCGAACGACTTCCCTTTTCGCATGAATACCGAACGTAAAGACGCCGACCGCACGGACGCGCCTGCGGCATCCAATTTCATCCGCAACATCATCGACGACGACAATCGCTCGGGCAAATGGGCGCAGCGCGTGGAAACGCGCTTCCCGCCGGAGCCGAACGGCTATCTGCACATCGGCCACGCGAAGAGCATCTGCCTGAACTTCGGCGTGGCGAAGAGCTATGGCGGCGTATGCCACCTGCGTTTTGACGACACCAATCCTGAAAAGGAAAGCGTCGAGTACGTCAATTCGATCATCGACGCCGTCACCTGGCTCGGCTTCGAGTGGAAGAAGGCCAACGACGACCGCGACTACCTCTTCTACGCGAGCGACTACTACGACAAGCTCTACGAATTCGCCGAGCTGCTGATCCAGCGCGGCAAGGCGTATGTGGACAGCCAGTCGCCGGAAGAGATGCGCGCGAACCGCGGTTCGGCCACGGAGCCTGGCAAGAACTCGCCGTTCCGCGACCGCTCCGTGGACGAAAACCTCGATCTGTTCCGCCGCATGAAGGCCGGCGAGTTCGAGGAAGGCGCGCACGTGCTGCGCGCGAAGATCGACATGGCGTCGCCGAACTTCAACATGCGCGACCCCGTGATCTACCGGATCCGCTTCGCGCATCACTACCGCACCGGCGACAAATGGTGCGTGTATCCGATGTACGACTACACGCACTGCATCTCGGACGCGCTCGAGAACATCACGCACTCGCTGTGCACGCTCGAGTTCGAAGACCATCGCCCGCTCTACGACTGGGTGCTCAACGAACTCGCCGATGCCGGCGTCTTCACGCGCCCGCTGCCGCAGCAAATCGAGTTCTCGCGCCTGAACCTCACCTACGCGATCACCAGCAAGCGCAAGCTGCTGCAACTCGTGAACGAAGGCCACGTGGACGGCTGGGACGACCCGCGCATGCCCACCATCGTCGGCGTGCGCCGGCGCGGCTTCACGCCCGAAGCGATCCAGCTCTTTTGCGAGCGCATCGGCGTGACCAAGGTGGATTCGTGGATCGACATGAGCATTCTCGAAGGCGCGCTGCGCGACGATCTCGACGACAAGGCGCCGCGCACGGCCGCCGTGCTCGACCCGCTCAAGCTCATCATCGACAACTATCCGGAAGGCCAGAGCGAGGACTGCACGGCGCCCGTGCATCCGCATCATCCGGAGCGCGGCCTGCGTACGTTCCCGATCTCGCGCGAACTGTGGATCGAACGCGAGGACTTCAACGAGACGCCGCCCAAGGGCTACTTCCGCCTGTTCCCGGGCAACAAGGTGCGCCTGCGCTACGGCTTCGTGATCGAACGCACGGGCGCGGACAAGGACGAGAACGGCAAC